>CAYHQJ010000008.1:0-30491 GCA_964358595.1 uncultured Gemmatimonadales bacterium | reverse complement strand
CATCACGACCAGCGTCAGCAGCGTCGAGGTGATCAGCCCGCCGATCACCGCGCGGGCCATCGGCGCGCGGAACTCGCCGCCCTCGCCCAGCGCCAGCGCGGTGGGGAGCATCCCGAAGATCATCGAGAACGTGGTCATCATGATCGGCCGGAACCGGGTCCCTCCCGCCTCGATCAGCGCCTCCCGCCGCGGCAGCCCGCGCCCCCGCGCCTTGTTGGCGAAGTCCACCAGCAGGATGGCGTTCTTCGTCACCAGTCCCATCAGCATGATGATCCCGATCATGCTCATGATGTTGAACGTGTCGCCCGTGAGCAGCAGGCCGAGCAGCACACCGATGATCGACAGCGGCAGCGAGAGCATGATGGCCAGCGGCTGGAGGAACGAGCCGAACTGCGATGCCAGGATCAGGTAGACGAAGATGACCGCCAGCGCCAGCGACTCGAGGATGTAGCCCACCGTTTCGGCGAAGTCGGCCGACTCGCCGCCGACGTTGAGGCGGTAGCCCGGCGGCAGCGCGAGCCCGGAGAGGCGCGCCTGGATGTCTCCCATCACCTGGGTGAGCGCACGGCCCTGGTAGTTCCCCTCGACCCGCACCATCCGTTCCAGGGAGAGCCGCTTGACTTCGCTCGGTGCCCCACCAGGATGGATCTCGGCCACCTGGCCGAGCGGCACCGTCACGGGCGCCAGGGTGCGCGGGTTCATCGCGCCCGTCGACAGCGGGATGCGCCCGATGTCGGCGTACGACGTGCGGAACTCCGGCGCCACCTGGACGAGCACGTCGTGGGTGAGCCCGGTCTCGTCCTCGAAGTTGGTGACCCGCTGGCCCGCCAGCACCGTGCGCAGGGTGTTGGAGATCCCCCCGATCGACAGCCCGAGATCGGCGGCCAGGTCCCGGTTCACCTCGATCACATACTCGGGCTTGCGGCCCTCGAGGCTCGACTCGAGGTCCACCAGACCCGGGACATTGCGGATCCGCGCAACCATCTGATCGCTGAGGTCCTCGAGCCGCCCCATGTCGGGACCGATGATGTTGATCTGGACGGGCGCCTGCCCGCCACCCATGCCCCCCGCCTCGCCGATCCTGGCCTGGACGCCCCTGAACGTCGGCATGTCGCGCCGGAGCGCGATCTCGAACTGCTCCTGGGTAAGGCTCCGCTCACCCTTCGGCTTCAGCTTGACGTAAATCGTGCCGTCGGTCACGGTGCGCTGCTGGCCGCCGCCGATCGTGAAGTAGGTGTACGCCACCTCGGGCCGCGAGCGCAGGGAGCGGTCGATCTCCTCGCCCTTGGCGCGCGTGTAGGCGAGCGAGGAGCCCACGGGCGTCTCGATCCCCACCTGCAGCTCGCCGCGGTCGGTGAGCGGCATGAACTGGCCGCCGACCGCGCCGACGGCCATCAGGACGATCGCTGCGGCGAAGGCGCCGCCGGCGATGCCAAGCGTCGAGAACCGGTGGTCGAGCGCCCACGCGATCATTCGCTGGTACCGGCGGCCAAGATCCCGGAATGCCCCGTTGAACTTCTCCAGCCGCTTGCCGATCGGCCCGCGCTCGGCGTGGCCGGCAGCCTGCGGGTCGTACCACAGGGACGAGAGCATCGGGTCCAGGGTGAACGACACGAACAGCGACACCGCCACTGCGAACGCGATGGTGATCCCGAACTGGAAGAAGAACCGGCCGACGATGCCGCCCATGAACGCCACCGGCACGAACACCGCCAGGATGGACAGCGTCGTCGCCAGCACGGCGAAGCCGATCTCGCTGGTCGCCTCCCGCGCCGCCGTGTGGTGGTCTTTGCCGCGCTCCACGTGGCGGACGATGTTCTCCCGGACCACGATGGCGTCGTCGATCAGGATCCCGACCGCCAGCGACAGCGCCATGAGCGTCATCGTGTTGATCGTGAAGTTCATGGCGTAGACCACGAGGAACGCCGAGATCACGGAGACCGGCAGCGTGAGCCCCGTGATCACCGTGGACCGCCACGAGTTGAGGAACAGGAAGACGATCAGGATCGTGAGCAGCGCGCCGAGCACCAGCGCCAGCTGCACGTCGCCCAGCGACTCCCGAATCCACGTCGAGTTGTCCCGGATGACCTCGAGGCGGGTTCCGCGGGGCAGCTCGGCATTGAGCTGCGCGATCACGGACTTCACGCCGTCGGCGACGTCCACCACGTTGGCGCCGGAGACTCGCCGGATGTCGATGCCGATCGCCCGGGATCCGGAGAACTCCGCGACCGAGCGTTCCTCCTCCTGCGCATCCTCGATGCGGGCCACTTCGCCCAGCCGCACCGGCGTGCCGCTGCGGGTGGCGACCACCACGCTGGCGAACGCCATCGGGTCGGTGATCCGGCCCTTCACCCGCACCAGCTGCTCGGCGTTGCCCCGTTCCACCCGGCCCGCCGGCGTGTCCATGTTCTCGCGCCGCAGCGCCGCGGCCACCAGGTCGGGGCTGACGCCCAGTGCCTCCATCCGCGCGGGCAGGAGCAGCACGTGGATCTCGCGCTCCAGGCCGCCAACCACGGTGACGCTCCCGACGCCGTCCACCGTCTCGATGCGCCGGGCGATCGTCTCCGTGGCGAGCCGCGTGAGGTCGCGCATTGCCCACCCCTGGCCCGACAGCGCCAGGCTGATGATGGGGTTCTGCCGGAAGTCGAAGCGCGACACCAGCGGCGGGTCGATGTCCAGCGGCAGCTCGGTCCGGATCGCGTCCAGCTTGGATCGGACGTCCGCCTGCGCGTTCATGACCCTGGTCGTGAGCTCGAACTCGATGAAGATCGTCGAGAAGCCCTCGACCGAGGACGACTCGATCCGCTTGACGCCCTCGATCGGGTTGACGGCCTCCTCGATCTTCTTGGTGACCTCGCGCTCCACCGCCTCCGGGCTGGCGCCCGGATACCGGGTCTGCACCATCACGAACGGGAGCTCGACGTCGGGCATTTCGTCGAGCTTGAGGCGGCGCAGCGAGAACAACCCCAGCACGATGAGCGCCAGCATCATCATCGTGGCGAAGACGGGACGCTTGATCGACAGGTTGGAGAGGAACATGGGCCGCCCCCCTACCGCGCCCGGCCGCCCGCGGAGTCGCGCGGGCTCCCACTGATCTCGACGGGCGAGCCGTCCGACAGACCTTCGATCGGCCCCACGATCACGGTCTCCCCGCCGGCGAGGCCGGAGGTGATCTGGACCAGCGACTGCGCCTCGTCCGCGATGCCCAGACCCACGGGGCGCCGGGCGACCTTGCCGTGGTCCACGACGTAGATGATCGGAGAGCGCTCCTCGCCCTCGTAGCGCACCGCGGCGCGCGGCACCGCCACCGCATCCACCACCTCGTGCGTCACCACGCGGCCGGAGGCGAACAGCCCGCCGACGAGCCGATGCCCGGCGTTGGGGATGTCCACGTAGATCTTGATCTGGCGCGTCGCCGGATCGGCCGTCGGGTTGATGCGGCTGATCCGGCCGGCGATCTCCGTCCCCTCGAGCTGCGCGACCCGGAGGCTCACCGGCCGCCCGATCCGGAGCTCCGCCAGCCGGTCCGTCGGCACCGAGGCCGCAAGCTGCAGCGTGCGCGTGTCCACGAGGTCCACGACCGGCTCTCCGAAGTCCACGCGGTCGCCCGCCTGCGCGTGGCGGCGGCTGATCACGCCGGCGACCGGCGCCTTGAGCGTCGCCGTCTCGAGCCGGTCCTCGGCGCTCGCGGATTGCGCCTCGGCGAGCGCGAGCCGCGCCCGCGCCGACTCCACCGTCAGCAGGGCGTTGTCGTGGTCGCGGCGGGCGATCGCGCCCTCGCGCAGCAGCGCGTCCGCGCGGGACGACTCCGCGACCGCCACGTTCACCTGCATCCGCGCGGTGGCCACGTCGGCCCGCGCCGAGGCGGCCGCCGCGCGCACCACGTCGTCACGGAACCGCGCCAGCGGCTGGCCCTGCCGCACCGGCTGGCCCTCGTCCACGAACATCTCGGCCACCTGCTCGGCGATCGGCGCGCCGACCGTGATGTTCACCTTGGGCTCCAGCGGCCCAGAGACCGGCACGCCCTCGCGCAACGTCGCGCGCGAGGCCTGGGCAACGTCCGCCGCGTCCAGCGTCACCGCCGCCGTGGTCGTCGCCGCCTGCGCCGTCTCCGAGCCCGCCTTGCCGCCGCAAGCGGCCGCGCCGCACACCAGCGCCGCCGCCATCCCGGCCTTCACATATGCCTTCATACGAAGCATTCCCCTTGGCCTCACGTTACCGGCTGTCGCCTGAGCGCTGCCCACCGACTGCGCCCACTGCGCCCACTGCGCCCACTGCCCGCTGATCGCCTCGCCGTACCATCGGCACGGGCCGGCCGAGGGCCCGCTCCAACGCCGCCACGCCGAGCAGATAGTCTCTCGTGGCCTGAGCCTCATTCACCTGCGCCTGCTGCATCGCCAGCCGGGCGTCCGAGACCTCCAGCGCCGTCGCGATGCCGTTCGTGTAGCGCACCGACGCGAGGTGGTGCGCCCGCGCCGCCCACGCGACCGTCTGCCGCCGCGCCGCGACGAGCGCGCGCGCACGCGCCAGCTCGAGCTGCGCCTGCTGCACTTCGATCGTCACCGCCTCGCGCGTTTGCTCGAGCTCCAGCTCCGCCCGCTCGAACTCGGCCCGCGCCTGCGCCACCTGTCCCCGGATCCGGAAGCCGTCGAAGATCGGCAGCGAGAGCGTCAGGGAGGCGTTCCAGTCGCGCCGGAAGTCGCTCAGGCCCCCCGGGAACGTGCCGTTCGGGAAGGCCTGCCCACCGAAGTTCATCGTGAACTTCAGCGACGGGAACAGGTCTGCCCGGTACACGCGCACCGCCTGGCGCCGGAACTCCACCGTCGCCTGCGCCGCCTCGAGGGCCGCGCGGCTCGCGAGGTCGATCTGCACCGCCGCGAAGTCCACCTCGGGGAGCGAGTCGCCCGCCGCGAGGATGCCGGCATCCAACTCCACCGGCTGCTCGGGCGGGACGTTCACCAGCCGCCGCAGCTCGAGCATCCCCAGGTCGCGCTGGTTGCGCGCCCCGATCACCTGTGGCTCCTGGTTCGCCGACTCCACCTGCGCCCTGAGCAGGTCGTAGTCGGCCGAGGAGCCGACCCGGTGGTTCAGCTCCACCCGCCTGAGCTGCTCGTCCGAGAGCGATTTGCTCCCCTCGGCGATGTCCAGCAGCCGCTGCGCGAAGAGCGCGTTGAGGTACGCCTGCTTCACCCGGAACACGACGTCATGCCGGGTCTCCTCCAGCTGGGCCGTGGCGGCCCGCTCGTACGCCCGGGCCCCGCGCAACCCCGCGCCGATCTTCCCGCTCTGGAACAGCGTCTGCGTCAGCGTCAGCGACGCAACGTAGGTGTTCGCGCGCCCGAACGGCGTCGCCGCGAACAGCTGGCCGATGCCGCGCGGCAGCGCGTTCGGATACTCGTCCTCGAGGTAGCGGATGCGGTCGCCCAACGAGGCGGTCGTGTCCGGCTCGAACGGGGGCAGCGAGGGGCCGGTCTGCTGCCCGCCCGCGAAGACCGAGGCGAACGTCCGCGTGTACGTGAGGTTCGCGCGCAGCTCCGGGAGCGCGGCCGAGTAGGCCTGCGTCACCTGGCCGTGCGCCTGCCGGTGCGCCGCCTCGGCGAGCCGCACTTCCTCGCCCGTCGCGAGGGCACGCCGCACCGCCTCCTGCATCGTGAGCCGGATCGGCGCCTGCGTGGCTGCGGGGTGCGCCTGGCCCGCGAGGGCGGCGGGTAACAACCCGAGAGCGACGACGATGGATGTCGTGCGCATGGCTCATCCCTCCGCCACGCGCGGCGCGCGCAAACCGTCGAAGACGACCGACAACTGGTGCCTGACCGCATCGGGCAGGCTGATGTCGCGCGCGGCCGGGTCGAGCCGTCCGTCCGCCGTACCGACCCACCAGAGCAGCGTGCCCAGGAAGACCGACCCGCAGACGCCGAACGCCGAGTGCGGCTCCAGGTCGGCGCGGAACTCGCCGCGCGCCACGCCGTCGCGGAAGATGTCCTCGAAGAGCTGGTCGAGCCGGTCGCAGGCACCCTCCGGTTCGGGGCAGCACATCTGCTCCATGCTCGAGCGCACCACCAGGCGCGTCAGCTCCCGGTTCTCGCCATAGGAGCCCGCTGCGGCCGCGAACAGGTTGATGATGCGCTCTGCCGCCGGCAGGTGCACAGCCGCCGCCTGGTCCTCGGCCAGCTCCAGCCACTCGCCGCTGAGGTACTCCAGGACGGCTTGCTTGCGCGGGAAGTAGTTGAAGAAGGTGCCCTTCGCCACGTCCGCCCGCTCGGCTATTTCGTCCACCGTCGCGGCGTCGAACCCTTTCTCGTTGAACAACTTGATGGCGGCCTCGAAGATCCTGCGCTTGGTCTCTTCCTTCTTCCGCTCGCGCCGCCCGAGCGCTGCTTCTGTCATACGACCTCGAATTCTGAACTCGTTACAAGAGTATACTGCAGTCAATTCCGCCCGAAGTCTACTTATGCACTACGGTCGGGTCAAGGGATGGTTTCGCGCCGATGAGGAACACCACATTTTGGCAGCATGCTTCTGGCGATCACTGGGGGCACGGGGTTCGTCGGCCGCCACATCATCGAGCGGCTGCTGCGCCGCGAGCACGAGCTGCGCGTGTTGGCCCGCGAGCCGTCTAAGCACGGCTGGCTCCGGGACCGCGGCGGCGTGGAGCTCGTCCAGGGCGACCTGCACGATCAGGACGCGCTGCGCTCGCTGGTGCGCGGGGCCGGAGCGCTCGTGCACCTGGCCGGGGTGATCGTCGAGATCGGCCGGCAGACGTTCGAGCGGGTCCACGCGCACGGCACCCGCAACGCGGTGAACGCGGCGCGCGAGGCCGGCGTGACCCGGTTCGTGCAGATGAGCGCACTCGGGGCGAGACCCGATCGTTCGGCCACGGCGTACCACCGGACGAAGGCGGCGGGCGAGGAGGCGGTGCGCGCGAGCGGACTTCCGCACGCGATCATGCGGCCCTCGATCATCGCCGCGCCGGGCAATGCGGCGCTGCGGATGATGGTGGACATGCTGCGCTTCTCGCCGGTGATCCCGGTGATCGGCAACGGTCGCTACCAGCTCCAGCCCGTCACGGCCGACGACGTTGCCGAGGCCTTCGCCCTGGCGGTCGAGCGGCCGGACATCGCGGGGACGTTCGACATCGCGGGACCCGAGGCGCTCACGTACCACCAGGTGCTCGACGCGCTCGAGCGCGCCCTCGGCGTGCAGCGGCGGCGGATCTCGGTCCCGGTGAGCGTCGTCCGCTTCGCCGCCTGCGCGGGCATGGCGCTCCCGAACCTCAATCCGATCACGCCCGACCAGCTCCAGATGCTGCTCGAGGGGAGTACGACGGTGAACAACGCGCTGCCGACCGTCTTCGGCGTTTCGCCCGCCCCGTTCGCCGCAGCTGCGCGGGAGATCTGCCGGCCGTACGCGGCCCAGCCGGTGCCGGCGGGGAGCCGCGCCTGAAGGCCAACCGCAGGCGCGTCGCCCTGGCCGTCGCGGCCGCGTTGTGGCCGGCGGCCGCCGGCGCTCAGGCGGTGACGGCGGCCCCGCTGCGGCACGGCGAGGTGAGCTTCGCGATGGCGGCCACCACGGTGAACGACTTCGTCGGCCACGCGCCGGTGGCGCGGGCCGAGTTCTCCGGCACGGAGCTGGCGAGCGTCACCGGCGTGGTCGAGGTGCGTGTGGCGGAGATGCGCACCGGCATTGGGCTGCGCGACTCCCACCTGCGCAACGCCATGCGGGCCGACTCCTTTCCCACGATCCGCTTCGAGCTGACCGGCGTGGCGCCGGGCGACCCGCACGGCGATACGACCAGCGTCGCCTTCACCGGGAACCTGACGATCCGCGGCGTCACGAAGGCCGTGCGCGTGCCGGGTACCGTCGTCCTGCGCGCGAGCGGCGCCGAGGTCACGGCCTCCTTCCCCGTGGACATGCGCGAGTACGGGATCGCGCCGCCGTCGCGGTTCTTCGGCGCGGTGCGCGTCCTGCCGGTTACGCAGATCACCGCGCAACTCGAGTTCGCCAATCAGGAGGACTGAGGACCGATCAGTCCTCCGTCCTCCGTCCTCAGCCCTCCGAAACGAAACGACCCGGGGGACGAGCCCCCGGGCCGAGTGATCGGGCAAAGCCGCCGTCAGACTCTGCGCGCGACCACATCCTCGTAGGTCAGCCGCTCGCCCTCGCCACCCAGCAGTCCCTCGTTCACCGCGACCATGATCCCGTCCTCCTTCACATCGTTGGATGCCCAAGGGGGGAGGAAGGTTGCAATCGCCCTCAGAACCGTTTCAGCCGGCCGCTGCGGGAGACAGTGAGGGTGTCCGCCGCAGCGCCGCGCGCGAAGACGATCCGCGTGTTCGACGCGCCGAAGCCGAGGCCGAACGGGCCGAAGGTGACGACCTTCTGCGTCAGCTGCATGCGCGCGGTGCCGAGCGTGTGGACCTGCACGGTGTCCCACGCCGTGCGCGTGCGCTGGAGCGCGATGGTGGCGGTGCGGAGCGCAGTGTCGAGCTCGACGCGCGCGAGCGTGCCTCGCGCGACGGCGAGCTGGCGCGTCGTCTCGTGGACCGCCGCGTAGCGGTCGGCCGCCTCGGCGACCGCGGCCTGGTCGAGCGCGCGGTCCAGCGGCGGGATCGCGATGGACGCGCAGATGCCGACGATCGCCAGCACGGTGAGCAACTCGGGGAGGGTGACGCCGCGATCCATGGGCCGAGCATAGCGGGCACGCGCCGGGGCGTCGGCGCGCGGTGTTGCGTCGCGGTGCGAAAACGAACGGAGGCACCCACCAACGCCCCCGCGGTCCCTCTGTCCTCTCAGGCCGCCGGCACGCCAAGCAGCGCCAAACCACGCTACCCGCGGCTGTCAAGATCCGGTGGCGGCGGGGGGGGCGATTCGGGATTTGCGACACTGTCGTGTCGCCGGTACGTTATCCCCCGCGCCATGAACGACCCGCTGATTACGCTTCGCGAGTACGCGAAGCTGGCTCCCTGGAACATTCGCGATCTCGCCGCGCTCTCCGGCGGCATCCTCGACGCCTCGGGCGTGACGCCGATCAACGCGGCTGCCCAGAGCCGGCCCTCAGACCGCACGATCCGCTTCTACGTGACGCGCCACCTGATGAGCCCGCCCGACGGGCGCGGGACGGCGGCCACGTATGGCTATCGCCACCTCCTGCAGCTTCTCGCCATCAAGCTGCGGCAGATGGAGGGTGCCACGCTCACCGCGATCACCCGCGAGCTGGCCGAGGCGCCGGGCGACGTCCTCGAGAAACGGGTGGCGAGCGCGCTGGGCGGCATCCCCGCCCCCGAGCAGCTCGAGTTTCACAGTCGGTCGGCCCCGCGCGGCCGTGTGGCGCGGGTCTTCGCGAACCGCGGCTCGCGCACCGAGTCCCCGCCGGAGCGCCGTGGCGGCGTCGAGCCCGCCGCGCTGGAGCCGGGGGCATGGTACCGGGTGAGCATCGGCGACGGCGCCGAAATCGTGCTGCGTTACGACCATCCCGCCGCCCGCACGGCGCAGCTCCGGCAACGCGTGGCGGACGCGGTCGCGCGAGTCCTGCGCGAGTCCGCCGCCGAGCAGGGTGAGCGCTAACGGGCATTCGTCGCTGGCGGTTGCCGGCCCTCCTCAGCGCGATCGTCGTCCTCGCGCAGCTCTTCCACCGCACCCCGCTGGTCGACGTCGTGACCGGCGCCGCTCCCGCCGGCGTGCGGCTCGTCTACCCGATCGGCCACGTCTACTTCGCCCCGTTCACGCTGCTGGCCGACTGGCTGAACGGCGGCAGCCGGCATGACATCATCGGCTTCATGGTCTGGGCGGTGCTGCTGTTCGCGCTCGCGCGGCTGTTCGGCCGCAGAGCCGGCGGCGCGCCGACTGCCTCCCCCGCGATCCGGGGCGCGCGGGAGGCGGCGGTGTGGGCGCTGTTCGTCCTGTCGATCAGCGGCTTCATCGCCTGGGCGGCGTTCCTCCCGCGGCCGATCCCGCGCCTCGTGGCCGACGATCCCGAGGCCCTGGTCTTCGACATCCACTCGCACACCGCGCTCTCGCACGACGGCCGTCCGGGGTTCGGCGCCATGGCCAGCGCCGCGTGGCACGCGCGCGCCGGCTTCGACGCCGCCTTCGTCACTGATCACAATCGCTTCGGTGCCGCGAGCCGGTGGCGGACCGACGGCGTGGACCGGGCGCCGCGTCTCCTGGACGGCGAGGAGTTGTCGCTCTCGGGTCTGCACCTGATCGTGCTCGGCAACCGGGCGGAGATCTCCAACCGGGGCTGGGACCAGTCGTGGGACTCGACCGCCGCGTTGATCGGCCGCCTCCATTCGACCTTCGACTCCTCGACCTTCGACTCTTCAACGCCGTTCCTCGTCGCGAGCCTGCCCGAGTACTGGCGCAAGCACTGGGGACCGCAACTGGGCGACCTCGCGGCGTGGGGCGTGGAAGGCTTCGAGGTGTGGACGACGTCACCGCGCGCGATGGAGTTCCCACCGGCTGAGCGGCGCGAGCTGATCGCCCGGGCGCGGCTCTCGGGCCTGACGCTCTTCGGCGCCACGGACATGCACGGCTACGGGAACGCGGCCACGGTGTGGAACGTGGCGCGGCTTCCCGGCTGGCGGGCCCTCGGCGACTCGGCGCTCACCGCCGCGCTGATCGGGTTGTGGCGGCGCGAGCGGCTCACCGCCCACCGGGTGATCGCGCTGGCGCGGTGGCAGCCGTCCTCGCGCCTGGGCTCGGCGGCGGCCGTGCCGCGCAACGCGTGGCTGGTGCTGCGCACGGCGTCGCGTGGACACGGGGCGGCACTGCTGGGCTGGATCTGGTTGCCGACGCTGCTCGCGCGACTACGCCGCCCGGAAGGACGCCTCGATTAGCGAGCGCAGCCGCCGGCCGCGACGGTCAGCACGGCCGGGTCCCAGGCGCCGCGTACGTCCACGTAGGCCGAGCCATCGGCCAGCTCGACCAGCATGAGCGTCTCGGTCGGCTGGACCCCGCGGCGAGCTGTCACGCAGGCGCCGGAGCTGAGCCATGGAAAGCGCAGCACGAGTCGCCGGCGCGTCAGCGCCGCGATGCGGATCGTGGCGGCGCGGTCGGCCGGCCGGTAGCTGACGCTCAAGGAGTCGCCGGTAAGGGGCCACCCGTCGAGGCGCCAGGTCTGGGTGTCGGCGATGCCGTCAAGATGGGGCGCGATGGTGATGTGATCGAAGCGCTCGTCCACGCCGAACAACCCGCGCCCGAGCGCGTCGAGAACCGCCCCGGCCGCGTGAAGTGAGAGTCCCGAGCCCTCCGGCGACCAGGGCAGGCGCCCGTAGGTGGCCTGGATACCCTGCGCGGAGACGTCCGTGAGCCAGCGCCACGCAATCGCGCCGGTGTCCACGGGGGGCGCGAGTCGCGCGGCCGCCGCATCCAGCTCGGCCGTCCCGAACGGCGGCGCCTCGTCGCTCCCGCCGGCGAGCCGGCGCAGCGTCGAGCCCTCGGCGGTGATCCAGGCGCTGTCGCGGGTCGCGCGGTAGCAGGCGAAGCCCCGCAACAGCTGACCCGCAGCCGCCTGATCGGGCGTGCCTGCGCTCGAGTCGCCGGTCCACAGGTAGCGGCCCCGCGCGCCGAGCCGCTGCGCCAGCACGGCGGGCGGATGTCCGGCCGCGTCGGCGTACCGTTTGAACAGTCGATACTCCGAACACGAGGCCGCTGCGGCACCGAGCTGGAGCGCGACCTGGGCGGTGTACCACGCGGCGGCGGCGCGCACCCCCGGATCGTCCGCCGCGGAGGGCAGCGCGCTCTCTCCGGCGAGCCGGTCCCAGTCGAACATCGGCCGTGCGGCGTTGAGGACGTGCGCGAGCAGCACGCCCACATCCGGCGACGGCGTCACGACCCGCAGGCTCGGCGGCGCGAGCGCCGGCACCGGCGGCTCCGCCGCGCCGATCTGCATCGCCTGCACCGCATCCTCCTCGCTTGCACCGAGGCCGAGGAGGATCTCCGCGCGGGCGGTTCCCGCGGCGTCGCGCGTCGGGTCGATGGCGAGCACCAGCTTGCCGACGGTCCGTCGCTCGCGGCCCACGGCTTCACCGAACTGCTGCACCAGCACGATGCTCGTCGCGTCGGTCTGGATCCGGCCCCGGGCGCCGCCGCCGAGCCCGATCGCCACGGTCGTGTTCAGAGCCGTGGAGTCGGCGAAAAACGCGATGTTGCGCCGGTCGTCCACGCGGATCCGGTCGCGGATGCCGTAGCCGGAGGCGCGCCAGTGCTGCTCGTAGAGATCCGCGGGCTCGATCGTGACCAGCAGCGCGCGACCCAGCGGCCACTGCGGGGCCGTGATCACGATGCGGCCCGCCGCGGCGCTGCGGCTCCCGAACGTCTCCACGACGAGCGGTGGACGTCCCGCGCGGTCCGCGACCAGCAGCGTGACCCGGCCGTCGCCCTCGAAGCGGACGGTGTCGGCGTACGGCCGCACCTCGGGTTCGCGCGCCCCCGGCTGGATCCCCTCAATGGCGACGGTGCCGGTGAACGTGACGGGGGGAATCGTGAGGTCGCTCAGCACCAGGCCGCCCGCTGCGCTGTCCACCACGACGACGTATCCGAGGTGCGGCGCCATCACCGCCGTCGGCCGGAAGGCCCTCGTCCCCACGACCGTGATGGGCGGGGCGCCCTGGGCCCCGAGCCGCCCGCCACCGCCGCCCGCCAGCAGCGCGGCCACGGCCGCGGTCCGCCAGCCCCTGAACGCGGTTCGCATGACAGAAAGGTGCGCCCTTGCCCGCCCCCGTGCCACCCCGCACATTGGCTGCGACCCTCTTCCGGACCTTGCCGCCATGCAATTCATCCTGCTCATCGTCGCCGTGGTCGTCGTCGTGTGGATCATCGGCGCGTACAACGGCCTCATCGCCCTGAGGAACCAGACCGTCAACGCCTGGAAGCAGATCGACGTCCAGCTCAAGCGCCGGCACGACCTGATCCCGAACCTGGTCAACACCGTCAAGGGCTCGATGGAGTTCGAGAAGGAGACGCTCGAGGCGGTGGTCTCCGCCCGCTCGCGCGCGATGCAGGGCGGCGGCGGCGTGAAGGAGACGGCCGCCGCGGAGGGGGCGCTCTCCGGCGCCCTCGGCAAGCTGTTCGTGGTGATGGAGAACTACCCCGACCTCAAGTCGTCGCAGAACGTGCGCGACCTGCAGGAGGAGCTCTCCAGCACCGAGAACAAGATCGCCTTCGCGCGGCAGCTCTACAACGACGTGGCAACCAAGTACAACACCAAGCAGATGCAGTTCCCGACCAACCTCGTGGCGGGCATGGCGAAGGCGACGCCGGCCGAGCTGTGGGAGATCGAGGACGCGGCTGAGCGCGCGGTGCCGCAGGTGGACCTCTCGCTCGGGAAGAAGCCGCCGGCGGCGTGACCGAGGCGCTCAACCTCTTCGAGCAGCAGGCCAGGAACCGCCGCCAGACGGCGGCCTGGCTGGTGCTGTTCATTCTGTTCTTCGCCTGGATCGGCTTCGGCGGCGACGCCGTGCTCTACTTCGGCTCGGTGGACGAGGCGGGCGCCGCGCACTACACCGTGCCGTTCATCGGCCTCGGCGCGACGCTCGTCGCGGCGCTCATCGCGTGGACGAGCTACAAGGGCGGCGCGAAGCGCGTGCTCTGGTCGGCCGGCGCCCGCGAGCTCACCGCCCCCGGCACCCACGAGGAGAAGCAGCTTCTCAACGTGGTCGAGGAGATGGCGATCGCGGCTGGGCTCCCGATGCCGAAGGTGTACGTGGTCGACGACCCCGACCCGAACGCCTTCGCGACCGGCACTGGTCCCGACACCGCGTGCATCGCCGTGACCTCGGGGCTGCTGACGACCCTCAACCGCGAGGAGCTGCAGGGCGTCATCGGTCACGAGATGTCGCACGTGCGCAACCTCGACGTGCGGCTGATGACGCTCATCGCGGCGCTCGCCGGCGCGATCGTCCTGCTCTCCGACGGGCTTGGCCGCTTCTTCCGCGGGGGCGGCGGGCGGATGATCGGCGGCCGCGGTGGCGGTCGCGGCAAGGGCGGCGCCGGCGCGATTGCGCTCGTGATCCTGGTGCTCTGGGTGATCACGTTGATCCTCGCGCCGATCATCGTGCGCCTGATGGCGATGGCCGTCTCGCGCAACCGCGAGTACCTGGCGGACGCGACGGGGGCGGAGTTGACGCGCAACCCGCTCGCCCTCGCCGGCGCGCTCCAGAAGATCGAATCCGCCGCAGCGCCGACCACGTCCATCAAGCGCGGCACGGCGCACTTGTGCGTGGCCGACCCCCTCGGCCGGAAGGTGAACCTGAAGGAAGGGTTCCTCGCGAACGTCTTCGGTACCCACCCGCCGATGGCGATGCGGGTTGCGCGCCTCAAGGGGATGGGGTTCCAGCAGGCCAAGGCGGCGGGCGAGGGGCCCGCCGCCTGACACGCCGTCGCGCTACCTGGCGCCCAGCGCCCGAGCCGCCCGCGCCACGTCCTTCGCCTTGACCCAGAGAATCGCCCCGTAGCGCCCGCCGGCAACGGCCACTGCGTCCATCGCAACGACGTTGATCTTCGCCTTCGCGAGCTTCTCGATTACGTTCGCGCAGGCGCCGATGCGGTCGGTGCCGTCGATCAGGAACCCGGTCTTCTTCGAACTCAGTTTGACCCCGGCTTTCCTTGCCACACGGACGAACGCGGGGCCGTCTTCCGGCACGAAGTCGAGCTGCGCCCGGCCCCCGCTCCCCGGGAACCCGGAGAAGCACAGCAGGTTCACTTTCGCGGTTCTGAGCGCGCCGAGGATCTTCGCCCCACGCCCGGGCCGGTTGGGCACCATCGTGTAGTAGTAGCTGACCTTGCGGATCTTGTCTGCCATGGTCGGCCTCCTGGTGGGGCTTCCCTGCACCTATGCGCCGCGCGGAGCTGGGCGTCAAGCGGGCGCGACTTGACCCCACCCTGTTACAGCTGCATATGCATACATATCGTGCGCCCGCTCCGGACCGTCCTCCTTCTCCTCGCGCTCCTGGCATCGGCCCGGCCTGGCCTCGCCCAGTGCCCCGACGGCACGCCGCCGCCCTGCGCGCCGGCTCGCCGTGCCGCGCCCCGCCGCGCTCCGCCGGACGCTGCTCAGCGCCGCCGCAGCTTCCTGGTCCTGCCGTTCCGCAACGTTTCGCGCGCCAGCGAGCACGATTGGCTGGTCGAGGGCTCGCCCATCCTGATCGCCGACGCGCTGAGCCGACGGGACGAGCTCAGTGTGGTCCCCGACGAGCGCCTGTACCCGGCGCTCCAGCGCGCCGGCCTCCGTCCCGGCGCGGTGATGGACCTGGCGGTGGTGCGGCGCATTGCGACGGAGACCGGAGGGTGGACAGCCGTCACCGGCGAGGTGCTGGCCTTCGGCGGCCGGATCCGGGTGAGCGCGCGAGCCTTTGACGTCGTCTCGAACGCCGAGGTGGTGCGCGCCGTGGAGGAAGCGGCCGCCGGAGAGGACGTCCGCGCCGTGTACCAGCGTCTGGGCACGCGCCTCATCCGCGCGGCGGGCATCGACACCGCGGCCGCCGACCTGGCCGCCACGACCACCCATTCGCTGGACGCCTACCGGGCGTACGTGCGCGGCATCGCCCACTACAACCGGTCGGAGGCGCGGCGCGCCCGCGACGCCTTCCTCGAGGCGGTGCGCCTGGATTCCACGTTCGCCCAGGCCTACGCCAAGCTCGCCGAGGCCTCGCTCAGCGCCAACCCCATGGACCTGGCGACTGCCGGGTCGCAGAGCCTCCGCTACGCAGCGCGCGCCGCCGCGCTGGCCGACCGCCTGAGCCCCCGCGACCGCGAGCTGGTGCTGGGCATCAACGACTTGCTGGCGGGCCGCTTCGCCGCGGCGCGCGGCCGGTTCGCCCGGCTGGTCGAGCGGGACTCGACCAACGTGGACGCGCTCGAGTGGATGATGAGCGTCGAGGGATTCGACCCCATCCTGGTGCCGGCCGGAGCCGGGGAGCGACCGCGCAGCTCGCTGAACGCCGCGCTGCGCCGCGCCAAACGTGTTCTGGAGCTCGATCCGGCGCGGCACCACCTGTACCAGAACCTGGTGCAGGCCTACCTCCTCGCGGGCGGCGGGACGCCGGGGTTCGTCCCCACGTGGCGCGAGGAGGCCGCGTCGCTGCCGGCGCTGCTCAACACGCCGCCGGCGCGCACGTTCATTCCTCTGCTGTTCGACACGCTGGTCCTGGTGCCCGCCGAATCGCTCTCCCTGGTTCCGGAGGACTCGGTGCGCGCGGCCCGCGCTCGCGCCATCGCGGCCGCCCGCGCCTGGGTGGCGCGCTGGCTCGAGGTCGGGCGCACCGAAGCCGAGGCGCACCTCTGGGCCTCGCGCATGCACGATTTGGCCGGCGAGGCGGCCGACGCGCTGCGGGAGCTGGAGGCGGCCGACTCGCTCGGGGTGGAGACCGGGCTGGAGAACGTCCCCGTGCGCCGCATGGCGCTGCTGGCTAAGCTGGGCCGCTATGAGGAGGGCCGCCGCGTCGCCGACTCTCTGTGGCAAGCCGGCGGGCTCGACGTGACCATGCTCAACGCGTTTCAAATCGAGGGACTCGGCTGGGCCTACACCCTCTTCACGCTCGACCGCCAGCACGATCAGGCGGGCTCGCTGATGGACCGCATGGCAGCCGCCCTCGCTCCCGCGGCGGTGGCGAACCCCGAGCTCACGGCCGGCGGCCTGGCGGTCATCATCTTGGGCGGCTACGTGAAACAGTTCTTTTCCCTGCCGGCAGAGGTGCGCGCCGCTGTGCTCGACCGCCTCCTGACGGACGCGCCGCGGCTCCCGCCCGGGGGTGGAGCGGCCCGCATGCTGCCGTTCGCAGCACGGCTGGCCCTCAGGGACTCCACCACGCCGTCGCGCTCTCGCCTGGCCGCGCGGGCGCTCGCCGCCGCGGCCAGCCTGGCCGACAGCGACCGCGCGGATCTGGCCTACGAACTGGCCACGGTGGCAGCGACTGACACCACCCAGCAGCACTCCGCCGAGGCCCTGCCCTGGTATGCGCAGCGCCGGCGCGCCGCGCGGGCCGAGCAGATCGCCACCCAGCGGCGCTTCCGCCCGGTGCGGGCTGTCGTGAACGACAGCGTGGCCAGCTTCGCCTGGGCGGCGCAGGGCGAGAGCTTCACATGGTATCGGATCGAAACCGCCATCACCGAATCGGATTTCAACTGGACGGCCGAGTTCGAGGCGGCGGGCAAGCAGTGGGAGGTCATCGCCAACGTGGATCGCACGCCCGGCAGCGCGCCGCGCACCGGCACGCTCGCCGAGCTGCTCAACGCCTCGCTCCGCGCCCTGCACGAATTGGTCAGTCCCGACACCACGGTATCACATCGCCCCGTTCGCACCGCCGTGGTGCGGCTCGAGCCGGAGCCGGGCGGATTCCGGGTGGTGCTGCGCGCCCCCGATGTCGTCGGGGCGCTCCGGCGGGAGCGCCCCGCAACCATCCGCTTCCGCTTCCGCCCCTGCGCTTCCGACCTGGACGACCCCACGGTTCGGTGTGTGGACGTGCAGGTGCCGGTGACGTACCCCTAGCGCCGCTGGCCGAGAGGCAGCGCTGGGCCGTATGCTTGAGCTCGTGAACCCCAGCCGCCAAGCGGTGTGCGCTCTGCTGCTCGCGGCGGCGGCGCCCGCTTCCGCCTTCGCGCAGTGTCCGGACGGCACCCCGCCGCCCTGCGCACCGCGTCCGCCACGGGTCGCGGCTCCCGCGCCCACCAGCGTGGCGATCCTGTACCTCGACAATCTTTCGCGCGACACGGCCGACGCCTATCTGGCCGACGGCCTCACCGAGGAGCTCACCTCGCGCATTGGCGCGATCGAGCGCCTGCGCGTGACGGGCCGCAGCGTCGCGCGACGTGCCCAGCAGGCCTCCGGTGGCGACGTGGCCGCGCTGGGCCGGATGCTCGGTGTCCGCTATCTGGTGGAGGGAAGCGTGCGGCGCTCGGGGAGCCGCGTGCGCGTGTCGGTCCGGCTGCTTCGCGCGGCGGACGGTGTCCGGGTCTGGGGCGAGGACTACGACCGCACCGTCACGGACCTCCTTGACCTGCAGGAGGACCTCGCGCGTGAGGTCGCGACGAACGTGGCCGGGCGGCTGCTGCCGGCCGAACGGGTCGCCATCGCCGCGCGGCCGACGAGCGACCCCGTGGCCTACAACGAGTACCTGCGCGGCAGCTACCTGGTCACGCGTCGCACGGCCGCGGCCCTCCAGCAGGCCGCGGCGGCGTTCGAGGCCGC
The DNA here is from genome assembly GCA_964358595.1 of uncultured Gemmatimonadales bacterium. GTDB lineage: Bacteria > Gemmatimonadota > Gemmatimonadetes > Gemmatimonadales > JACORV01 > CAYHQJ01. The sequence continues at coordinate 12,307 of CAYHQJ010000008.1, read as the reverse complement.
CGCCCGGCGCGACCCGCGCTTCGCCGCCGCCGAAGCACGCCGCGCCTATGCCTACGGCCTGGCCTACGCGTACGGCGCGGACTGGGCACCACCGGAGAGCCTCGCGGCTTGGGGCGCACGCGCCGCGGAGCGGGCGATCCGCCTGGATTCCACCGTATCGGACAGCTGGATGGCGCAGGGGATCACCCGCCTGTGGTTCGTGCCGCGCGGCGTCCGCGGTGCGAGCGAGGCATACGGGCGCGCGACGGCGCTGGACCCGCGGAATGCGGAGGCGCACCACGCGCACGGCGTCGCGCTCTCGTGGCTCGGCGAGGACTCGGCGGCCATCGCGTCCTTCCGGCGCGCGCTCGAGCTCGATCCCGCCCGCGCCGTCACGCTGCTCGACCTCGCGGAGGTGTTGGCTCTCGAGCAGCACGACGCCGAGGCCCGGCGGCTGCTGGACAGCGCCATCGCCCTCGACCCGGCGCAGGCCCGGCCCTACGTGAGTCGCGCGTTCCTGCGACTGAGCGCCGCCGACCTGGTGGGGGCGCGCCAGGATGCCGAGACGGGCCTCAGGCTGAGCCCGCGCGGCGTCCGCCCGTCGGCGCTCTCCGCGCTGGCGGCGGTGAACGCCGCCGCGGGCGACACTGCTCGCGCGCGATCGATCGTGGCGCTCATCGAGGCGGAGGCGTGGGGCGCCGCGGACGCCGCTCGGGCCCTCCTCGCCCTCGGCGAGCCCGACAGCGCGCTGGCGGTGCTGGAGCGTGCGCCGGCCGCCGCGCTGCTGTGGTACACGCTCCGCTTCCCGGAGTTCGACCGGATCCGCTCCCACCCGCGGTTCCGGCGCATTGTCGCGGCCGCGCATCCGTGAAGCTCCGCGACTGGCTGCTGTTCGCCCTCGCCGCGATCCTCGCGTCGGGGCTCGCCCTGTGGATGACCCGACAGGCGACCGCCCTCGTGCAGGCGAGGTTCCGCCGCTGGGCCCGCCGCGCCCTCCACGACTTCCAGGCCCGCGTCGCCAAGTACAAGTTCGTCTCCCGCCGCGCCATCCACGACGAGCTGATCCTCGACCCCGTGGTCGTGGACGCGATGCGCGCCCACATGAAGGAGCACAAGGTCGGCGAGCTCGAGGTCCGCGTCAGGGTCGAGCGCTACATCGACGAGATCCTGCCGTTCTTCAACGTCCTGTCCTACTACAAGCTCGGCTACAACCTCGCCAAGCTGACGCTCGGTCTTCTGTACAAGGTCACGGTGGAGTACCAGGACGAGCCGGCGCTGAACCGGATCCCCCGCCGCGACATCGTCGTCTACCTGATGAACCACCGCTCCAATGCGGACTACGTGCTGGTCGCCTACGTGCTCGCGCGCGGCGTCGCCATGAGCTACGCGGTGGGCGAGTGGGCCCGGGTCTGGCCGCTCGAGACGGTGTTCAAGAGCTTCGGCTCGTACTTCATCCGGCGCCGCTACCGCGAGCCGCTCTACCACGCGGTGCTCCAGCGCTACATCCAGCTCATCACGCGCCACGGCGTCACGCAGGGAATCTTCCTCGAGGGCGGCCTCTCGCGCGACGGGAAGTTCCGGACCGCCAAGATCGGGCTGCTCGACTACATCGTGGGCACGGCCCGCGAGGACGGGTTCGAGCGCGACATCTGGTTCGTGCCGGTCGCGGTCAACTACGATCGCGTGCTCGAGGACCGCTCGCTCATCCGCGAATGCCTGGACCCCGCGCTCCGCCACGGGAGGGCGCACGGCCTGCTCACGACGGCCCAGTACCTCGCGTTCAATACCGGCCGCTTCCTCACCGGCCGCATCAAGCGCTACGGGCGGGCCGCGGTGAACTTCGGCACCCCGCTCTCACTGCGCTCGTGGCTCGCCGCGCAACCGGGCGACGTGCTGCGGCTCCCGAGGGCCGAGCGGTTGCCGCACGTCCAGCGCCTCGCCGACGCGGTGCTCGCGCGCATCAAGGGGATCATCCCCGTCACGCCGGTCGCGCTCGCCTCGGCCGCGCTGCTCTCATTCGAGCGCGACGCGATCCCCCTCGCCGACGTGCTCGCCCGCATGACCGACTACCGCGACCACCTGCTCGAGCTGAACGCGAAGGTGGTCCGCGCCGACCGCGCCATCGAGGAAACCTGGGCGCGCGCGCTGCTGATGTTCCGCATGCGGCGGACCGTGGTCGCGGGCGGCGCCACGGTTGTCGTGCTCGCCCGCCAGCGGCCGCTGCTCGAGTACTACGCCAACTCGATCCGCCACCTGCTGCCGGCCAACGCGCTGCCCGAAGGCCAGCTGATGTCCCCGGCGCTCGACACGGCGGAGATCGCGGTCAAGTACCGGCTCCAGCCGCCGCCGGCCCCGGCGCCGCGGGCCGGCTGACGCGCGCGTTGGTTAGATTCTCGCCATGGCCGCCAGCCCCGTCTCGATCCCCGCGCTCGGCGTCGGCGAGCGGATCCACGATACGCTGCTCGTCTGGAACGTCGACATGCGCACCCAGAGCGACGGCAACCCGTACGCAATCCTCGAGCTCGCCAACAGCACCGGCCGCGCCCCGACCGCACCATTCTGGTCCACCGACCTCCACAAGATCGAAGGGCTGACGAAGGGCGCCGTCGTGGACGTGGTCGCCGAGGTGCAGGAGTACCGGGGCGGCCGGCAGCTCAAGGTCGTCTCCATCCGGCCGGTGCCGCACGAGCTGGCGGACCTCACCCGCCTGCTGCCGTCCGTCGGCGCCGTGGCGCTGTGGTGGAACCTCCTCGACAAGTGGCGCGGCGAGATGGCCGACGGCCCGTGGAGCCGCGCCGCCGCGGCGTTCTACGACGATCCCGACTTCCGCCGCGCCTACGAGCGCTGCCCGGCGTCGATCGGCAACCATCACGCCGCGCTCGGCGGCCTCCTTAAACACACCGGCGAGGTCGCCCACATCGCGCGGGCAATCGCCAAGACCTGCGCGGCCGACTGGGACCTGCTCCTGACCGGCGTGCTGCTCCACGACGTCGGGAAGCTCGAAGCCTACCGCTACGACGGCCTGTTCGAGACGACCGAGGCCGGCGCTCTGCTCGGTCACGTTTCCCTTGGCGCGCTGATGCTCGAGCGCCGCCTCGCCGAGCTCGCGCCGCCGCTGGCCGGATGCGAGCGGTCGCTGCTGCACCACCTCGTGCTGTCGCACCACGGCGCGCTGGAGTTCGGCAGCCCGGTGCTCCCGATGACACTCGAGGCCGAGATCCTGCACCTCGCCGATCACGCGTCGGCCACCAGCACCAACTTCGCCGACGCGCTGCGCGACGACGCGAACTTCGCGAGCGGGGCCCGGGTGTCGCGACGGATCTGGTCACTCGACGACCGGAAGATCTACCGCGCCCCCCAGGGCGACACCCCGTGACCGGGGCCGACGTCCCGCGCACCGCCCGCGAGTTTGCCGACCGCGCCGACGCCCTCGCCGCGTTCCTCCAGGCTGCGGGCCGCGCGCCGCGCCTGCTCCCCGTGGACGACGGCGACGGGTGCCCGCTCTTCCACGCCCTCTCCGCCCTCCAATGGACGGGCGAGACCGGCCTCGTGCAGCCCGGCGACCGGCTCCATGCCGTCTGGTTCGCGGGCGAGACCGCGGCGACGGTCATCGAGCGCGAGACCGGCGGCGAACGAGTCTTCCGCTATCTCGGCCCGCGGATGGAGACCCGGCAGGCCCCGCCGGTCGAGGGCACCACGGTGCTCGACGAGCTGTTCGTGCGCGGCTACGAGTTCGCCGAGCGGTGGAACGCGCTCGCGCATTTCTTCGTGATCACGCAGGGCAAGGGCGCGTTGGTGAGCCTCCTCGCCCCGCGCGCCCCCGAGGTCGAGCACGTGCGGCGCTGGCTGCTCGAGCTGTTCCAGGGCCCGCTACCGAAGGGCGCCGACCACCTGCACGCGGCGTGGATGAGCGCGACGGGCGCGGGATTCCTCTTCCCGCCCGCCTCGTTCGCGGATGATCCGAGCGGTCGCGGATGGACGTACGTGGAACTCGGAGGCGAGAGGTAAGGGGCGCCAGGGTGATTAGGTGTGGGTGAGGAGGGTGCCCACCTCGGCACAGTGCCGCGTTGGGCAGCCACATTCCCATCACTTAATCACCCTGGCGCCTCTCACCTCTCACGCCTCATCCCAAACACACGACGGCCCGGCTGAGTTTCCCCAGTCGGGCCGTCGCCGGTGCAGCTACCCGGAGTCGGTGGATTGCTCCATTCGTTTTTCTTCCGCAGGCCACCGGTTGGCTTGACAGGTTCCCGGTAGGGCCGACGAAAGCTCCGGCTTCGATCCCCACGCAATCTGCGCAGACTACGTGGTTCACTGCTCCGAGCGCTTCGGGTCGTGCCGGATCGCGGACCGGCCTCCCGCATAGCACCCCGCTGCGCTACGGCGAGGTGGACGAGGCACGCGATTGGCCTCGCCGGCCCTGGTCGGTGGGATCACCCTGGGATCGACGGACGCCTGAGCCCTTGTTGCTTCGGCGCCCTCCCCCAAGCTACCGCCGGGGCACGTCAACAGGCGTGGATCGAGTCGGGCCCAATCCCTTCCCCGCTGACGACGGGGGGCAAATATAGGGCGCGCTGGAGAGCGCGCAAGTGCCGGATTTGCTTCGGGTTACGTCATTTCCATGTGTGCTGTTTGTGGACTCCAAGAATGGGCTCACCAACGAGTTCCGGCACCTTTCCCCACGATGTCGAAATGTGGACGAGGAAACGCTGTGGAACGCGCCGCTTGAGAACACCGGCAACTGTCGCTACGGTTCCGCGACTGCGTTTCCATACCTCCTCACGAGTGAGTTCCATGCGCTTCGTTTATCGATCGTTGCTCGCGCTCGCGACGCTGGTCGGCGTGCTCGGCGGAGCCCCGCTGCTTCACGCGCAGCGCACGCCGACGCCCGACGCGCGCGTCGCGGCGGCGATCCGCGGCGACGTGCTGTGGGCGCACGAGAAGTTCCTCGCCGACGACCTGCTCGAGGGCCGCGGCACCGGCACCCGCGGCGCCGAGCTCGCTGCGCGGTACATCGCATCGCAGTTCATGGCGCTCGGTCTCGAGCCCGCGGGCGACAGCGGGACGTACTTCCACCAGGTGCCCATCGTCTCGCTGACGCCGGCGGCGACGCTCGACGTGACGGCCGGGGCGCCGGCGCGCGCGCTGCGCTTCCGCGAGGATTTCGTCGCCTGGGCCGAGCGGCCGGAGAGCAACGTCACAGCCGCCGGAGAGCTGGTCTTCGTGGGCTTCGGCATCACCGCGCCCGAGTGGCAGTGGGACGACTTCAAGGGCATGGACATGCGCGGGAAGATCCTACTCATGCTGGTGAACGACCCCGGCCTGCGGAACGCGGACATTTTCCGCGGGCGAATCCTCACGTACTACGGGCGCTGGACCTACAAGCTCGAGGAGGCGGCTCGGCAGGGCGCGGCGGGCGTGCTCTTCATCCACAACGACACGATGGCGACCTACGGCTGGAGCACGGTCGTCAACTCCTGGACCGGCGACCAGGTGCGGCTCGAGCGCGCGCCGGCGTCGCTCGGCTTCGGCGGTTGGATCCAGCAGGCCGCGGCGGCCGGGCTGCTGCGCGCGCGCGGCGCGGGCGGCCTCGACCTTGCTCAGCTCATGGCGCAGGCTGCGCGGCGCGACTTCCGGCCCGTGGCCACCGGCATCGAGCTGAGCGTCGCGGTGCGTTCAGGGTTGCGGCGCACCACCACCACGAACGTGGTCGGCCGGATCCCCGGTTCGGACCCGGCGCTGCGCGACGAGACCGTGCTCATCACCGCCCACTACGACCATCTCGGGATCGGCGCCCCGGTGAACGGCGACTCCATCATGAACGGTGCGGTGGACAACGCCTCGGGCGTCGCCACGATCCTCGCGGTCGCGGACGCCTTCGTGCGCAGCGGAGTGCGCGCGCGACGTTCCCTCGTGTTCGTGGGGTTCACGGCGGAGGAGAAGGGCCTGCTCGGCTCGGCGGCGTTCGCCGAGCGTCCGCCGATCCCGCCGGCGCTGCTGGCCGCGGTGCTCAACATCGACCCCGCCAACCTGCGCGGCGCCACCCACGACATCGCGGCGCTCGGCACCGATCAGTCGTCGCTGGGGCGCGCCTTCGAGCAGGCGGCGCGCGCCGAGCGGCTGCGCGTCACGGTGGACTCGATGGCGCTGTTGCACGGCTCGTTCTTCCGCTCGGACCACTTCCCGCTCGCGCGGATCGGCGTGCCGGGGCTGTCGTTCGAGAGCGGCTCGGACTTCGTCGGGCGCCCCGCCGGCTGGGGCGAGGAACAGGCGACCGCCTACACCCGCGACCGCTACCACCAGCCCGGCGACGAGCTGCTCCCGTGGTACACGCCCGACGGCGCGCTCCAGCAGGCGCGCGTGCTGGCGCGCACGGCCCTCATTGTAGGCAATGCCACGGGACAGCCCACCTGGAACGCGACCTCGGAATTCCGCGCGGCCGGGGAACGCCGGACCGGCGGGCGCTGACCTCGGCGCCGCGAAGGACGAAGCACCGGCCGCTCACGCGCTGGCGCTTCGCTGTCTCCGGAGGCCTGTCCGGCTAGTTGGCGCGGCGCGGGGCCGGCGGTTCGGGGGCCGCCCAGCCGAACGCCACGCGCACTCGATGCAGATGCCGCTCGTAGGGCACGGTGCCGTCGCGGATCCGGCCGCCGATCGTGCGCACCTCGCGGCGCAGCGCGCGCGCCGCCACCGCCTGGTCGCCGCGCGAGAGCCGCGCCATGCTCGCCGCGCAGCGCCGCCCGACGCCCGCCAGCGAGGGGAGGTAGCCGCGGTACTCCTGCAGCGGCCCCTGGATGCTGCGCGCCACGCACGTGAGGCACAGGCCGCGCGCGGCGGCAGTGGCTGCGGCAGCGAGCGCCCCACAGCTCTGGCCGAAGGCCCCGGCGCGCTGCAGCAGGGTGGCGTCGGTCGCGTTGAAGGCGGCGCGCCGGTACAGCTCGTAGCTGGCGCGCATGTCGCCCACGCGCTGGCCGATGCTGGTGATGTGGCCGACGGTGGAGTCGAAGCCCACTTGCCGGGCGGCCTGCGAAGGCTGGGACGCCGGCTGCTGCCCCGTCGACGGCGGCGCGGCCGTCCGGCCTTGCGGCAGCTGCAGGGCCGCGAGCAATGCGAGAATCGTGATGGTCATAGGGCCGGAAATGTAATCGCTCCCGGACCCGACGCGCGCGGGCCGGGTGCTCCGGCCGGGACGTGGTCCAGCGGGTGCGGGCCGCGCGTCAGCGCGGGCCCGCGCCGGCGTAGGGGGGCGTGCGCGGCAGGCCCGCCGGCACCGGCAGGCGACGGTCGGCCGGCAGCGCGCCGTTGAGCGCCGCGACGAACTGCCGGTTCTTCTCGTGCACCTCGCGCACGAGGCCGTACCACTCGCGGTAGAAATGGCGCGCCGCGGCCTCGTACTGCTGCTGCCACGGCGTCCAGCGCTCCGGGGCGGCGATCATGCTGGTCACGTTGTCGCACTCGTCGGTGGCGCGCTGGGCGAGCAGCGCGGAATCGACGGCCACGAGCGCGCGCGTCACGGCCGGGTTGTCCTCCAGTCCCTCGCGCAGCGGCCCGAGCGCGGGCGGATACGACAGCAGGTCCCAGTGGATGTCGCGGCAGCGGCTCCACCGGTCGCGCTCACGCTGCGAGAGCGTGTTCGGCGCGGTGGCGCCCGCCACCGGCTGTCCCGCGGTGTTGCGGAATACGCCCACCAGCGTGACGATCGCCGAGTCGAGCAGGTGCGCGAGGTCGCGCGCGTGTCCGAGGAGCGCATCGGCATCCTCCTCACCGGACGGCGGCTCCACCGAGAATCCAGCGGTGGCCGCGGCCGGCGCCAAGGCCGCGGCGGCCACGGCGGCCTGCGCAGCCTGCGGCGCCACGAGGCCCGGTCGCGCCGCCGCGCCCTGAGCCGCCGCACCCTGCGTTGGAGGCGCGCCCGGCCTGCCGACGAGGACCGGAGACGGCCGCCGACCCTTCTGTCCGGCGGCCGGCGCGGCGGTGCTGTCGGTCCGCACTGCGGCGGCTGCGCCCGGCTGCGCTGCGGCCGGCGCGGGCCGGGCGCCGGTCGCACCGGGGAGCACGAGCGTGACGGGACAGCCGTCTGGACCGACGCGGTGGCCGGCGGGCGTGTTGGGGCAGCGGTCCGCGGCGTCGCTCACGCCGTCGCGGTCCGCGTCGGGGCCCGTCGTCGGCTGGCCCGGCCGGACTTTCTGTGCGGACGCAGGCGCCGCGGCCACGCCGGCCGCCAGCACGGCCACGGCGAGGGTGATTGCGATCCGGTTCACGATGCACCCCGGTGGAAGGTGATTCTCTCCGACGAATAAACGCGAACTCCATCGCGACACGCAACTTGCGCCTGCGAAGCCTGCGGCCCTACCATTACCCGGCTCTCAACTCCGGTGGCCCGATCGCCTTGCAGCCCCGTCCCATCGCCAGTCGTCTCGGCCGGTTGACCGCGGCGACCGGTTTCGTAGCGGCGACACACCTGCTCGGCGCCTGCCGGGGTGGAGGCGACACCATCGTCGTCGGCCTGGCGGGGCCGTTCAGCGAGGCGCGCGGCCGCTCGATGCTCCTCGCCGCCCGGCTGGCGGTGAGCGAGATCAACGCCGCGGGCGGAGTACGCGGACGCCAGCTCGTGCTCGAGGTCGAGGACGACTCGGCCTCCAACGCGCGCGCCATCGCCACGGCCCTGAAGCTGCGCGACGACCCGAACGTCGTGGCGGTGGTGGGGCACCTCACGTCGGGCACCACCATTGCGGCGGCCGACATCTACAACTCCGGCGCGAACCCCGTCGTCGAGCTCTCGCCCTCGGCGTCCAACCCCGACCTCACCGGGATCGGGCGGTTCACGTTCCGCGTCTGCGCGACCGACCTGCTGCACGGGACGGCGCTCGCGCGGTTCGCGTTTCAGCGACTCGGCGCGCGCACGGCGGCGGTCATCTACCTGAACGACGACTACGGGCGCGGCATCCTCGGCACGTTCGGCGAGGAGTTCCGCCGCCTTGGCGGCACGATCGACGAAGCGGACCCGGTGCTCGCCGGCGGCGCCGAGGTCGGACCGTACCTCGAGCGCATCCAACGCACCGCGCGCGCGCAGGTGCTGATACTCGCCACCGACCGCGCCACCGGCGCCGCGGTACTGCGCCAGGCGAGAGGGCGCGGGATCGCTCTGCCCGCGATGGGCGGCGACGCGCTCTCCGGCATTCAGAGCGAAGGCGCCCTCGCCCAGGGTGTCTACTTCAGCTCCAACTACCTGCCGGAGCGGCCGAGCGCCAGAAACGCCGCGTTCCTAAGGGCCTACGCCGCCGCTACCAACGGCGAGCAGCCCGACCACCGCGGGGCCGGCGCCTACGACGCCGTGTACCTGATCGCCGACGCGATCCGCAGCGCAGGCACCAGGCGGGCCGCAATCCGCGACGCCCTGGCCGCGGTGGGCACGTCGCGGCCGGCCTACGAGGGCGTAACCGGCAGGATCGCGTTCGATGCGCTGGGCGACGTGCGGGACAAGACCGTGTGGGTCGGCGTCGTGCGCGACGGCCGGATCGTTTTGGCGGAATCCCCGTGAAGCTCCCGGACTGGGCGTCGTTCCGTACCATCCGGGCGCGGCTGGTCGGCGCTCTGGCGCTGCTGGTCGGCGGCGTGGCGACGAGCGCGCTGTTCGGCTGGCTCGCGCTGCGCTCCCAGACCGGCGACATCGGGCTCGCGCTGGAGGGGCTGCGCGAGTCGGGCTCCGTCAACAGCGCGCTCCAAAGCGGCATCCTCGACGAAATCGCCGTGGCCGAAGCCTACCTCGCGTCGCCGAACCCCGCGCTCCGGGAGCGCTTCCAGAGCGTGGGGCTGGAGACGCACGGGCTGCGCCGCCAGTACCGGCGGCTGCGCCGGCTCACGGCCGAGGACCGGATCCTCGTGGACAGCATCGCGACGCTCCAGGCGGCGCTCGAGGTGCACTACTCCGTGGCGCACGCGCTGCTCGACCTGGGCCGCGGCGGCGAGGCGCGTGACGAGGCGGTCGACGCGCGGCGGCACGCGAACCGGATCACGGTCGCGATCCGCAGCCTGAGCGACCGCGAGACCGACCGCGCGGGCGCCGAGGCCGACGTGCTGGCGCGCTCCGCCTCGAAGCGCCAGGCGATCCTCCTGGCGGTGCTGGCCACCAGCACGATCGTCGGCATCGTGCTCGCGGTCCTGACGCTGCGCGCGGTGGAGAGCCCGCTCGGCAAGCTGATGCGCGCCGCCGAGCGCCTCGGTCAGGGCGACCTGCGGGCCGTCGAGCCCGGCCGGATGGCGACCGAATTCGCGCTGCTGGCCGACGCGTTCGGCGCGATGGCGCAGCGGCTGGGCGGCATCGTCAAGGAGGTCGTGGACGAGTCCGAGCGCATCGCCGGCTCGGCGGGCGACCTGTCGGCAATCTCCGAGGAGCTGGCCGCATCCTCGGGCGAGATCTCGACCTCGATGCTGGAGATCTCGGGCGGCGCCGACCAGCAGGCGGCCAAGCTCGCCGAAGCCGGCGCGGCCGCGGCGCAGCTGCGCACCGCGGCCGGGGACAACGCCGCGGCCGCCGAGCGCGTCGCCGCTCTGGGGCAGGAGATCCGCGTCGTCGCCGGCAAGCACCGCGAGGACGTCCAGGGCGCGCTCGGCGCGCTGCTCGACGTGCGCTCGGTCGTGCAGCGTTCGGCCACCGAGGTCAACCAGCTCGCACGCTCGAGCGAGGCGATCGACGAGTTCGTGACGCTCGTCAAGCGCATCGCCAGCCAGACCAACCTCCTGGCGCTGAACGCCGCGATCGAGGCGGCCCGGGCGGGCGAGCACGGCCGCGGCTTCGCCGTGGTCGCCGAAGAGGTGCGCAAGCTCGCCGACGAGAGCGCGGCCGCGGCCGAGCGCATCACCGAGACGCTCGAGTTCATCCGCCGCCAGGTCGAGCAGGTGACCCGCACGATGGAGGAGGGCGCCGGCAAGGTCGAGGGGATCGAGTCGGTGTCGCAGAGCGCGGCGCGCGGCCTGGAGGACATCGTCACCGCGGTCGCGGGCGTCGAGGACGCCGCACGGCAGGTGGCCGCGGCCGCGGCCTACAACCGCGCAGCCGCCGTGGAGATCGAGTCGGTAGCACAGGCGGTGTCGGGCCAGGCGTCGAAGCACGCCGCCGCCGCCGAGTCGGTCACCGCCGCGGCGGAGCAGCAGAGCGCCTCGACCGAGGAGATGGCCGCGGCAGCCTCGGAGATGCTGGCGGCCGCCGAGCGGCTGCGGAAAGCGGTGTCGGGTTTCCGGCTGTAGCGGGCTACTACTACTTCTTCTTCGCGTTCTTCTTCGAGGCGGCCTTGGCCTTCGGGCGTGGGGCCGTCTTCGTCGTCTTCGTCTTCTTCTTTGGCTTCGCGGCCGCTTTCGGTTTGCGCGCTGCCGCCTTCACAGCCGGCTTCCGGTGAGTGGGCGCGTGGTGCGCAGCTGCCTTCCTGTGGAAGGGGGAGTGGTGCGCCGCCGGCTTGGGCGCCGGGGTCGGCACATCCACCTTCACGGCAGGCTTCGGCGGCGGCAGTCCGTCGATCTCTGCCGCGACGCGGTCACCCTCGTCGCTCCGGATCAGGCCCCGCCGCACGGCGTAGCGGATCAGCTCGTGCGCATCCTTCGGGTTGAACGGGATGAGGCCCGCCGCCGCCCGCGACAGGTTGACGATGGCGTCGGCCACGGGGCTGCGCAGCACCGTCGCAATCCCAGGGACGGCCTCCAGGATGCTGGTAATCGCGCCGCTAGAGAGCTCGGTTGCCAAGCCATAACCCCTTGTTAATTAACGCGTTGCGTGACCGACCGAGACGGTCGCCGAAGCTGCGGCGCCACGTCGCGACGGTGCTTTCACGCGCAACGGTAGCGCCACCATGCCGGTACGTCAAGCGTCACTATCACGACATCATAACGATATCAACGCAACAGCCCGCTCCCCCGGCGGGAGCGGGCTGCGGCATGCCCGTGAGGCTAGTCGTTCCGGCAGATGGCGGGGGTAACGCTGCCAGCGCGCTCGCGCTGCTCCGCGGGCGCCGCCTACGGGCGACGGGGCTGGGGCGGTGGCGGCGCCGTTCGAGGGGCGACGAGCACCGCGGCGACGCCCCCGTTGCTGTCGCACCGGCCATCGGCGGGAGCACCGGTGAGGTAGGTGCCGTCCTTGCAGCGCATGGTCGCGTCGGCGGGCGGCGCGCTCGGCGGCAGCGCCACGGCGCGCGCCTGCGCGGAGACCGCGGCGAGCGGTGCGGGCGCGCTCTATGATGCCGCAGACATGACCAAGCCGGACGAGATCGCAGCGATGGTGGCGCACTGCCACGAGGCGCTCGGCGAACGCGGCATCGTCGTCAACAATGCCGGCATC
>CAYHQJ010000007.1:0-30543 GCA_964358595.1 uncultured Gemmatimonadales bacterium | reverse complement strand
TATGGCCGTAAGCTCGCCGTCCTTCTGGTTCTCCTGCTCTTTCATGAACCTGACGCGGATATAGCGCCCGGGCATGAGCTCTCTCTTCTCTATGGACCTTTTGGCTTCGGCGATGAGCCAGGGGAAATACTGGAGGGCGCTCACTTCCAGCGTGATGGCGAAATCGGCGTCGAAGTGTGTAGTTTTATAGTTGGCGCCGAGCTCCCGCTTTTTGTACTCCTCCATGCTGATGAACGCTTTATCGGCTTTCGCCTTCATCAGCCATTCCAGGTCCTTCAGGTACGGGGAATTCATCTTTCGCAGTGTGGCGAGCTGGGTGTCGAGGTTCTGGCCGTAGGTGTGGTGCTCGGAGATGTAGCCGTAGTGGTTCGCATCGGCGGGGATCGCCAGCCCGATCGAGGCCGCCACCATCCGGCTCGGCTCGTTGGTCGCCATCTCCGCCAGCACCGTGAAGATGATCTGCCCGGGGTGCAGGAGCTGAATCCCCTCGGCGCGCGACACCATTTTGCAGTGCGGCGGGAAGATCGAGCTGACCCGCACCAGGTTGTACTTCTCGATCCCGGCGTCGCGCAGCGCCATCTCGAAGCTGGTGAGCTTCTCCTTGTGGCGACCCACACCGTGCGTCAGGAAACCCTTCGTGGGCACGAGACTCTTGGGATTCACGGTGCTACCTCTGGCCTGGTGGGGTCGGTGGCGCGACCCCGTCGCGTTGCTGGCACTCGGGGCAGGTCCCGAAGATCTCCAGCCGGTGGTGGTGGTGGCGGAAGCCGTATTCTTCCGCGATGAGCGCCTTCATCCGCTCCAGACGCTCGTTGCTGAACTCGATGACCGTGCCGCAGCGCAGGCAGATCAGGTGCTCGTGGTGCTGCCGCCCCGGCACCCGCTCGTAGCGCCGGAACCCCTCGCCGAAGTCGCGCCGCGCGATCATCCCGCTCTCGGTGAGCAGGTCGAGCGTCCGGTACACCGTCGCCTTCCCCACGTGCGCCCCGCGCTCGCGGAGCCGGTGCTCGACGTCGTCGGCCGAGAGGTGGCCCGGCGCGGTGAGCACGACCTCGGCGACCAGCTCGCGCTGGCTCGTCACCGGGAGGTTGTGCTCCCGCAGGTAGCGGCGGAACACCTCGAGGAGTTGCGGGCCCGCCGGCCCGGCGGCCTCACTCCGCGCGGCGCTGGGCACGATCGCCCGCCTTCCACGCTCCGAGGTCCAGCAGCTCCGCCTCGCCCGCTTCGTCCGCGCGCCGGCGCACGCCCTCGATCACCCGCGGCACCAGCTCGGCCGGCGTCTCCGCCGTCTCCTCCAGCTCGAGCACCGCCTTCCCGCGGTCCTGGCCCTTGAGCTGGAGCACGTAGCGTGCGCGGTAGACGCGCCGCCGGTCGCCCACGCCGGCGCGGCTCACGACCGCGACGCCGTACTCGCGCCCCTCGCGCCGCACGCCCGGGAACGCCCACACCGCCTCGACCTCCGCGCGCGGCATCCGCTGCTCGATCAGCTCGAGCAGCCGCGCGATCCCGTCCGCGTACGGCGACGCGGAAAGCTGGTGGATCATTGCGGACGGAAAATACGTCGCGGCCCCCTCATTTCAACCCTTCCGCGGAAGGTCGCGCCCGCGCGGCTCAGAGGAGGGAAACCGGGTCCCGGTCCACGACGAGGCGCACGGCGCGCGGCACCGGCGCGCGCGCGGCGAGATAGGCCACCAGCCGCGTCAGCCGCGCCGCGTCGGGCGACTTGAGGAGGAAGTGCCAGCGCCACCGGCCCCGCACCCGCTCGATCGGGCACGGCGCCGGCCCCACGAGGTCCACGCGGCTCGCCGCCCGCGCCGCGAACAGCTCCCGCAGCCACTCGACGACGCGCAGCGCCGCGTCCGCCACCGCCCGCTCGCGCGTCCCGCTCACGACCCCGTTGGCCAGGTGCACGTGCGGCGGATAGGCCGGCTCGGCCCGCTCGGCCAGCTCGGCGCGGGCGAACCCCGCCACGTCGTGGCGCGCCGCGAACGCCACCGCCGGATGGCCGGGCTGGCGCGTCTGCACCACCACGCGGCCCCCCTTCGGGCCGCGCCCGGCACGCCCCGCCACCTGCGTCAGCAGCTGGAAGGTCCGCTCGGCCGCGCGGAAGTCGGGGAGGTTGAGCGCGATGTCGGCGTCCACCACCCCGACCACCGTGACGTTCGGGAAGTCGAGCCCCTTGGCGATCATCTGGGTGCCCACGAGGACGTCCACCTCGCCCCCGGCGACCTGCTCGAGAATCCGGTGGTGCGCCCACTTCCCGCTCGTCGTGTCCACGTCCATCCGGGCGATGCGCGCCGCCGGGAACCGCGCGGCGACGAACTCCTCGACCTGCTGGGTCCCCACGCCGCGGAAGCGCTGCGTCGGCTCGCCGCAGCTGCGGCACACCGTCGGCGGCGGCTCGCGGTGGTCGCAGTGGTGGCACCGCAGCGTCGCCGGGGCGCGGTGGTAGGTGAGCGTCACGCTGCAGTGCGGGCAGTCCCACACCTCGCCGCACGCGGGGCACTGCACGAAGACGCTGAACCCGCGCCGGTTGAGGAGCACCATCGCCTGCTCGCCCCGGCCCAGCGCGCCCGCGACCGCGGCGTCGAGCGCGTCCGACCAGGGGACCGGCCCGGTGCGGCGGGACACCGGGGCCGAGCGCAGGTCCACCACCTCCACCGCCGGCAGCGGCCGCGCCCCGATCCGCTCGGGGAGCGCGATGAGCCGGCAGGCGCCGCGCTCCGCCGCCGCCCAGCTCTCGAGCGACGGCGTGGCGCTGCCCAGGACGACCGTCGCCCCGGCCAGCGCGGCCCGCCGCAGCGCGACGTCGCGGGCGTGATAGCGCGGCGCCTCGCCCTGCTTGTACGACGCGTCGTGCTCCTCGTCCACCACCACGGCGCCCAGCCGCGGCACGGCGGCGAACACCGCCGAGCGCGCGCCCACGGCCACGCGGCGGGAACCGTCACTCAGGGCGCGCCAGGCATCGTAGCGCTCGCCGTCCGAGAGCCCGCTGTGCAGCACCGCCACGCGGTCCCCGAACACGCCACGGAACCGCGCCACCGTCTGGGGCGTGAGCCCGATCTCGGGCACCAGGACGATCGCGCTCTTCCCGGCGTCCACCAGGCGCCGCAGGTACTCGAGGTAGACCAGCGTCTTGCCGCTCCCCGTGACGCCGAACAGCAGCGCCGCGCCGCCGGGTGGCAGCGCCGCCAGCGTTGCGACCGCCTCGCGCTGCGCCGCGGTCGGCTCCGTTGGGGGCGGGCTCGCCGGCAGGTGCGCGAACGGGTCGCGCTCGCGCCGGGTGCTCCCGGCGCGCACCACGCCGGCCGCCACCAGCGCCCGGAGCGCCGTGGCCGAGATGCCGGCGCCCGCGAGCTGCGACGCCGAGGCGCTCCCGCCGAGCCGCTCCAGCGTCTCGTACGTCTCGCGCTGCTTGGGCGCGCGAGCGAACCGCGCCTCGCGCTCCGCCAGGTGCTCGAACCGCACCGCCAGCTCGAACAGCCGCTCGCGCCGCTCGGGCGGCGCCGTGCGCGGGGGCAGCGTCACCAGCTGCGCCCGGCCCTCCGCCACGAGCCGCTGCACCAGCCGCACGCCCGCCGTGCCGGCCGTGCGCCGCACCTGCGCGAGCGGGATGCCGCGCTCGCCGCGCGCCAGTCGCGCCAGCGCGGGCCCCGCGCCGCTCGCGGGCAGCGCCGCCGGATCCAGGTGTACCACGGGCTTGCCCACGGAGAACAGCGACGCCGGCAGCATGGCCCGCAGCACCAGTCCGGGCGGCGCCGCGTAGTGGCTTTGGGTCCAGCGCGCGAGCGCGAGGAGCGTGGCGTCGAGCAGCGGCGCGCCATCCGGCGCGGCGATCACCTGCCGCGCCGCGGCTTTCGGGGCCTCGCGGCCCGCCGCCGTGACGATCCCGACCATCTCTCGCTGCTGGACGGGCACGACGACGCGCGCACCCGGCACCGCGAGCGCCGCGAGCTCGTCGGGGACGGCGTAGGTGAGCGGAGCGGGGAGCGCGAGCGGCAACGCGACGTCGACGTACACGCCGCTCACCGCTTCGTGACGCCGAGCCCCGGTCCCGTGGGAAGCGTGACCCGCCCGCCCCCGATCGTGGCACCGACGAACGGGTCGTGCTTGAGGAGCGCCGCGCCGTCGAGGTCCACGACGTCGAGCAGCGGCGTGAAGTGTGCCGCGGCGGTGATGCCGAGCGAGGTCTCGATCATGCACCCCACCATCACCATCAGGTGGTGGGCGCGGGCCACGGCGATCATCCGCAGCGCCTCGCGCAGCGAGCCGCACTTGGCCAACTTGATGTTGATCCCGTCCACGACGCCCGCCAGGCGCGGGATGTCGGCCGCGCTCCGGCACGACTCGTCGGCGATGATCGGCAGCGGCGAGGCGCGGCGCACCAGCGCGAGCCCCTCGAGGTCGTCGGGGGGGAGGGGCTGCTCGATCAGCTCGACCCCCATCTCCTTGAGCAGCGGCAGGCTCGCGATCGCCTGTTTCGCCGTCCACCCGCAGTTCGCGTCCACGCGGATCGGCTTGTCCGTCTCCGCGCGTACTGCCCGCAGGATCGCCGCGTCGTCCTTCGTACCGACCTTGATCTTGAGGATCGGGTACTCGGCCGCTTCGCGGACCTTCTGGCGGATCACCTCGGGCCGGTCGATGCCGATGGTGAACGAGCTGGGCGGCGCGGCCGCGGGGTCGAGCCCCCACAGCTTCCACAGCGGCGCCCCGAGCCGTTTGCCGACGAGGTCGTGCAGCGCCGCCGAAACAGCGACGCGGGCCGCGGCGTTGCCCTTGAGGGCCGCCAGCAGCGCCGCCTCGGCCTTCTCGAGGCCGAACGGGTCGTCCGGCAGCAGCGGAGCGAGCCGCCCGAGCGCGGCGACCACGGTGTCCGCCGTCTCCCCGTAGAAGCCCGACGGGTCGGCCTCGCCCCAGCCCTCGAGCCCGTCCTCGTCGGTGAGCCGCACCCACACCACGCGGTACAGGCTCGCCGTGCCGCGCGCGATGCCGAAGGGGTGCTTGGTCTCCAGCTCCAGGATCTCGTGGGAAAGCCGCAGCGCCATGGTCAGACCCACTTCTGCCGTTTGAGGAACCACCACAGCGCCAGCGCGAACCCGCCCATGATCCCGATCGCCCAGAAGAACCCGAACGGGTGGTCGGTGAGCGGGATGTGCGCGAAGTTCATGCCGAAGACCCCGCCGATCACGACCAGCGGCAGCGAGATCGTCGCGACGATGCTCAGCTGCTTCATGACCTTGTTCATTCGGTTCGACGCCTGCGTGAGGTAGGTATCGAGCACCGTCGTCACCAGGTCGCGCACCGACTCGAGCGACTCGACGATCCGGATGGTGTGGTCGTATACGTCGCGGAAATAGATCTGCGACGCCGGGGCGATGCAGGCGTGCGGCCGGTTCGTGAGCACGTTGAGCACCTCGCGCAGCGGGCCGAGGTTGCGGCGCAGCTGCACGACCATGCGCTTGACCGCGAAGATGTCCTCGATCGCCCGCTCGTCGTAGCGCTCGAACAGCCGCTGCTCCAGGCGGTCCACCAGGTCGTCCACCTGGTCCACCATCGGGAGGAACTCGTCCACGGTCATGTCGATCACGCCGTGGGCGAGCATCTCGACGCCGCGCTGGAGCTGGTCGGGGCTGCGCGCGATCCGGTCCTGCACCGCCTCCACCGCGCGCGGCCCCCCGCTGTGCACCGTGACGAAGTAGTTCTGGCCGAGGAAGCAGTAGACGTTGAACGTCTCGAGGTCATACGGGTCCTCGGTGCGCTGGTCGAGCCGCGCGGCGCGGATCACGAGGAACAGGTAACCGGGATACTCCTCGAGCTTGACGCGGGTCTTCGGGTTGAGCGTGTCCTCGATCGCGAGGTGGTGGAACCCGAAGACCTTCTCGAGCAGGGCGTGCTGGGCGCGGTCATTCGCGTCGATGTCCACCCACAGCTGGCCGCCCTCTTCCCGCACGGCCTCGACGAGCCGCGGCGGCTTGAGGTTGAACTCGACCTGTCCCTGGGGCGTGAGGTACACGCTGTACGGGACGCCCCGCTCGTGCGGCGTTTCGCTCACCGGTCCCTCCGCGGCCGTCCGTGCATCAGCGCCCAACATACCCGCGCCCCGTCACTCGGCAAGCGCCGCGGCGTGCCGCGCCGCGGCCTCGGCGAGGCGCGGCGGGTCGTAGCCGCCCTCGAGCACGGACATCACCGCCGCCCGCGGCGCCCGCGCGCGCACCTCGCGCGCGAACGTCGCGAAGTCCTCGGGCTCGAGCGTGAACGCGCCCAGCGGGTCGCCGCGCAGGGCATCGAAGCCGGCCGAGTGGATGACGAGGTCCGGCGCGAAGCCGTCCACCGCGCGGTCCACCGCGGCGAGGAGGTCGTGCACGTAGGTCGCGCGCGGCAGCCCCGGCGCTCGCGGGACGTGGAAGAGGTTGCCGCAGCCGGTGTCGTCGGCGAGCCCGGTGCCCGGGTAGTGCGGCCACTGGTGGATCGAGACGTAGTGCACCCGCGGCTCGCTGCGGAACGCGTCGGCCGTGCCGTTCCCGTGGTGCACGTCCCAGTCCACGACCAGCACGCGCCGCGCTCCGAGGCGGTCCAGCGCGGCCGCGGCGGCGACCGCCGCGTTGTTGAGGAGGCAGAACCCCATCGCGCGCCCCGGCGTCGCGTGGTGGCCGGGCGGGCGCACGGCGCAGAACGACGGGCCCTCGCCGCGCAGCGCCCGGCCGGCCGCGAGCACCGCCGCACCGGCAGCGCGCCGCGCCGCCTCGAGCGAACCCGGTCCCATGCTCGTGTCCGCGTCCAGCCACCCGCCGCCGGCCCGGTCCAGCGCCGCCAGGCGCGTCACGTGGGCGGAGACGTGCACCCGCAGCAGATCCTCGTCCGCCGCCGCCGGGGCCTCGAGCCACACCGCGCGCCCGGGCGCCACCAGCTCCGCCTCGAGCCGCGCGTGCACCGCCTCGAGCCTCCGGGGCGACTCGGGGTGCCCCGGTCCGTTGTCGTGTCGCTGACAGGCGGGATGGGTGATGAGGGCGAGCACGGCGCCGCGCCGCCTCAGCCCCGCGTGCGGCGGGCCGCCCGCGCCGCGTCGAACGCCCCGCGCAGCGCGCCGATCTCCGCCCGGAGCGCTTCGCGCGCGGCGGCGACGTCGTCCAGCGCAGCGCGCCACCGCCGGTACACGAGGGCGAGGCCGGCCGCGGCCGCGATGAGCGCGAGCCCCACGACGATCAGCAGCGTGCGTCCCGACACCTGGCCGAGCCAGATGGCGGCGGTCCCATCGGCCAGCAGCACGATGAACCCCGCCGCGGACACGAAGCGCCCGGAGCGCGGCGACATCAGCGCACCGGGCGCCGCCGCCGCGCCAGCACCACCAGAGCGGCCCCGTCGCCGATTCCCGACGCCCGCAGGCTGAGGGTCTCGTTCCGCATGGCGGCGCCGCCGTGCTTGACCTCGTATGCCTCGGCGCGCCCCGCCTCGAAATGGAAGGCCCGCAGCGCCCGCGCCTTCAGCGCGGCCACCGTTTCGTCGGACGACGCCTCCATCGCAAGCGGTGTCCACGTATCCCCGACCGTCACCCGCAGCGCCAGCTTCGTGGGCGCGGCGCTCACGCCGCCTCGATGCCCGCAGCCGGCAGCGTGGTGAAGAACCGCTTCACCTGCTGGTCAAACATCAGCGTGGAGCCGCGCACCGCCGACCCGCCCGCCACCGGCACGGCCGCGATCACGATCTCCTCGCCGCCCTGCCCCCGCAGCACCACGTGCCGCGCGCTCTCGGTCTCGACGAACGCCGGCGTGGCCGGCACCCGGGTGGCGAAGAACCTCTTGGCGAGCCGGACCACCTCCTCCGGCGGCAGCGTCGTGGCCGTCTCGTACGTCATCGACAACCCCACTCCCTCAGGTAGTCCCGACGATCGAAAATGTACACGCAGCGGCTCACCGGCTCGACGTACACGGAGTCCTCGCCGATCCGCTCGCGCAACAGCAGCAACCCCACCCGGTCCTCGACCTGCGACCGCGACATCCCCTCGACCAACTCCCGGGACTCGGGCCGCCGAACGATCCGCACTGGGCCCGGCTCGGGACCGAGCTGGGAACCCGCGCAACCCACCGCGAGGAGGACGGCGCACAGCACGCCCAGCCACCTGCTTGCCAAGCTGGCCGTCTCGTCCGCCCGATTGACCGTCCGGCTTGCCGACATTGCAAACTCTCCCGGGCCCGCGCCCGGCACGCGCCTTGCCCCTTCGTCGCGCGGACGCGGCCCCGGACGGCCGCGCGAGACCAACGTCAAACTTAGGTATCACAAGGAGGTTGCACCATGTTCCTGACGACGCGCACAGCGCACCCGGCGCGGACCTGGGAGGATCTACAGGCCGCGACCAACCGCGAGCACGGCGTGCTGACGGTGGCGCTGCCCAAGGTCGAGCGGGCCCGCCCCCGCCAGATCACCGTGCAGGTTCAGAAGGCCTAACGGCCATCTCAGCCCGCGCCACGACGGCCCGGCGCAGCAGGTCCCGCGCGCCGGGCCGCCGTCACTCGTCCCAGACCTCCCGGAAGAACGCCGGGAGGTCCAGCGTCAGCGGCTCGACGGCCCCGGCCGGCTGCCAGGTGAGCGCAGTGTCCAGCACCTCCGGCCGTTTGTCCCCGGGGCGCCAGCGTTCGATGATCCGGGCATCGATGTCCACGATCCAGTACTCGTCCGCCACCTCCTGGTAGAGCCGCCGCTTCACCCCGCGGTCGCGGCTCGCGGTGCCGGGCGAGAGAACCTCTGCCACCAGCAGGAGGTGCGTGATCTCCTGCCAGCGGTGCGGTCGCCGCCCGTCCACGAGTGGAGCGACGTACAGATCCGGCTGCACTCCCCGCTTTGGTCCGAACCTGACGTCGGCCGGAGCGAAGCGGACCCACGCGACGGCGTACCGTTCGAGGTACTGTCGCACTCGAGCGAACAGGATGCCCAGCGCGTCCTGATGGTCGTCTGTCGGCGAGGGGGTCACGTACAGCACTCCGTCGATGACCTCGTAGCGGTTGCCGTCGTCCGGCAACAGCGCCCACATGTCCTCGACGGTCCACTCGCCCTGGGCGGGCATGGTGCGGGGCATGGCCATACTATGAGCCTCCTCGGCGGGCAGGCGCAACTCGGCATGCGCCGAGGATGGGACGATCACCAGGAAACCGTGTAACCAGATCAGCGCCGCCAGGTGCGAAAGAACGCGTACCTGACGCGGAAAGCGCCGGGGCGGCGCAAACGCATCAGGGTGGAGCGTCGGCGGGCCTCGCCGCCGCCTCCGCTTGCTCCACCACGGCCCGGCGAAGCAAATCCCGCGCGCCGGGCCGCCGTCGTATCACCAGTGCCAGGTCCCCGGCGGGCGGCGGCGCGACGCCCGTCACGGTGAGGAAGAGCACGTCCGGAAGCGACGCCGGCAGCAGCGCCTCGTAGGCGCGCCCGTGCCAGGTGAACGGCCACGGCGTGCCTCCGGCCCGCTTCCACACCCTCGCATCGAGCATCACCTCGATGAAGACGTCGTCCTCGACCTTGGTGACCCCCGGCGCCACGCGCTCCCCGTCCAGGTGGAAGAGGGGCGGGAACGGCTCCCCGTCGTGCCTGGCGTAGTTGGCCTCGGCCGCGGCGTCCAGGGCCTCGAGCTCCGGCACGCGCGCCCGCCACTCGAGGTGGTGCCGCACCTCGTGCGCGAGCGTCTCCCACGCTTCCTCGCGCCAATCGAAGCGCGGGTCGGTGCGGGCCAGCGCCGCGAACGACCCGTAGTGGAGGAACACGGTCGAGCGCAGCTGCGGGCCCTGGTCCGGTCCGCCGAAGTCGTGCGGCACGCACTCGCCCAGCGTGTACACGCCCTCGCGCACCGGGTGCGGCACCGTCTTGCCCGTCACCTCGATGCCCGCGATCCCTTCCAGGAAGTGCTCCGGCAGCTCGCCCACCATGCGCCGGACCATCGCCTCGAAGTCGCGCCGGCGCACGGGCGGCTAGGCCAGGGCGGCCTCGCAGGCCGCGACCAGCGGCGCGAAGCCGAGCGGGCGCCCCAGCACCTCGCGAGCCAGCGTCGCCGCGTCGTCCTTCTGGCCCCGGGCCAGCAGGTCCAGCACCGCCGGCCCCGCGCGCGGATTGCGGAACCAGTCCACGTCGAACCGCTCGGTGAGGTGGCTGCGCAGCGTCGCCTCGAGCTGCCAGGCGCGCAGGTAGCGCGCCGCGTAGAACCCGTCATCGAGGTCGAGCAGCGCGTCCTCGGACGCGTAGCGGAACCCCGTCCCCGCGGTGAGGATCTCGGCGTAGCGCGACGCGCCGGCCTCGAGCGAGGGCGCGCGGTGCAGCTCGACCTCGTAGCACAGCTTCGCGGCGTAGCGCCGCACGATCGCGAGGTAGGCGAACAGCTGCGCGCGGAGGAACGCCCGCAGCCGATCGCCGCGCAGGATGGTGTACCGCGTGAGCCATTCGCTCACCAGCAGCACGTGCTCGAACAGCATCGCGTACGCTTCGGTGACCGAGTTGTCGCCGAGCCAGCGGTGCTCGAAGGCCAGGTCGCGCTCGGCGTTGGCGAAGTGGAGGGCATGGCCGAGCTCGTGCCAGAAGGCGCGATAGTCCACGTACCCGCCGTGCGGCCGGATGACGAGGTAGACCTCGTCGGGCACGCGGACGGGGGCGCAGAAGGCCCGCGGGCGCTTGCGCTCGCGCTCGCCGGTGTCGTAGCGGATCCGGCCGGACGCTTCGGCGTCGAGCCCCAGCTCGGCCAACTGCCGGCGCGCCGTCGGCTCGAGCTCGCCCGCGCCGAACACGTCGTCGTACGCCGCGCCCCGGAACAGGTAGGCGCCGTCGGCACGCTCGGCGTCGCCGGGCGCGAGGTCCAGCTCCGCGCGCAGCCGCGCCTTCAGCGTATCGCGGTAGAGGTCGCCGGTGGCGGCGAGGAGAGCGTCGCACGCCTCGACCAGGGCGTCGAGGTCGATGCCGGAGAGCGACGCGCGCGCGGCCACGTAGTCGCCGCCGCAAAGCGGAGCCACGAGCTCGCGCTCCCGCGCCAGCCGCTCGCGCCGGATCGCCGCGGGCTCGCCCAGCGCCCGGCGCCGCGCGTGGTCGAGCATCAGCCGCCGCTCGCGGCGCGGCTCGTTCGCAATCGCGATCGCCACGCGCTGGTAGGGCAGCCGCTCGCCCGTCGGGAGCACCACCTCGGCGCCGGCCTCCCATGCATGCAGCCGGTCGTCGAGCGCGGCCACCGCCCGCCCGACCCGATTGTCCACCGCCCACTCGAACAGCGCGTGGTGCCCGCGCGCCGCCTCCCACGCCTCCTCGCCCGCGAGGTCGGCGTAGCGCGCGAAGATCCCGGCGAAGTCGGTCTCGGCCTTGAGCCCGGCTCCGGCGAGGTAGCTCTCGCGGCCGAGCTCCTCGCTCAGCCGCTCGCCGCGCGCGCGCAGGTCCTCGAGCATCACGACGTGAGGCGCTCCGCCAGGTACTCGACCAGGCGGTCCGCGGCCACCCGGTCCTGCGCCAGCGTGTCGCGGTGCCGCACGGTGACGGTGCCGTCGTCCTTCGACTGGCCGTCCACGGTGACGCAGAACGGCGTGCCCGCCTCGTCCTGCCGGCGATAGCGCCGCCCGATCGAGCCGCCGTCGTCGTAGAAGACGTTGAACCGGCCCTTGAGGTCGTGGAAGATGCGCTCGGCGATCTCGGGCATCCCATCCTTCTTGACGAGCGGGAGCACCGCCGCCTTGATCGGCGCGATCGAGGGCAGGAAGCGCAGCACGACGCGCGTCTCCCCCTCGACGACCTCCTCGTGGTACGCGTCGCACAGCACCACGAGGGCCGTGCGGTCGGCGCCCACGGACGTCTCGACCACGTACGGGATGTACCGCTCGTTCCGCTCCTGGTCGAAGTACTCGAGCTTCTTGCCCGCGAACTGCTGGTGGCGCGAGAGGTCAAAGTCGGTCCGGTTGTGGATCCCCTCGAACTCGTGCCAGCCGAACGGGAACTCGTACTCGATGTCGTAGGCCGCCTTGGCGTAGTGCGCCAGCTCGTCGGGGCCGTGCTGATGCCAGCGCAGCTTCTCCGTACGGATCCCGAGAGCCTCGTGCCACCGCATTCGCTCCCCGCGCCAGAACTCGAACCACTCCTCGTCGGTGCCGGGGCGCACGAAGAACTGCATCTCCATCTGCTCGAACTCACGGGTGCGGAAGATGAAGTTCCCCGGCGTGATCTCGTTGCGGAACGCCTTGCCGATCTGCGCGATGCCGAAGGGGACCTTCTGCCGCGAGCCCTGGATTACGTTGAGGTAGTTGACGTAGATCCCCTGCGCCGTTTCGGGCCGCAGGTACACGACGGACGCCGCCTCCTCCACCGGCCCCATGAACGTCCTGAACATCAGGTTGAACAGCCGCGGCGCCGTGAGATTGCCCTTCGTGCCGCAGACCGGGCACTGTGCGTCGCTCTCGCCGGGCTTGCCCTTGATGCGCGGGTCGTCGGCGCGGAAGCGGTTCTTGCACTGCTTGCAGTCCACGAGCGGATCGGTGAAGCCCGCGACGTGGCCCGAGGCCTCCCACACCTTGGGGTGCATCAGGATGCCGGCGTCGAGGCCCTCGATGTCGTCGCGGGCGTGGACCATCGCACGCCACCAGCGATCCTTGATGTTGCGCTTCAGCTCGACGCCGAGCGGCCCGTAGTCCCACACGGAGCCGAGGCCGCCGTAGATCTCGGAGGACTGGAACACGAAGCCGCGTCGCTTGCAGAGCGACACCAGCGTCTCCATGCGATCGTTGCTCGCCATGAACCCTGTTGCGCCGGAAAGGGTGGACGGGTGGAAGGCGCCGGAAACTAGCCGCCGTCCCCCGGCACCGGCAAGCCGGACGACCCGTCCGGCCCCGGTCTGGCATCTAACCAGCGCCGAACCTGTAACCGATGGGGAGATAGGGACTTGCGCGGCGAAGCCCGACTTTCCTAGTTTACGGATGATGCCCACCGCCACGCTGACCACCCTTCCAACCGCCCGAACGGACATCGTGCTCCGCCGGGTCGGGAGCGAGTGGGTGCTGTTCGACGCCAGGCGGGACCGCGCCCACGTGCTCAATCTCACCGCCGCGCTGGTGTGGACCTACTGCGACGGGACGTTCGGCAGCGAGGCGATGGCGACGGCGATCGCGAGCGCGGTGTCGGACACCACCACCGACCGGATCCGCGATGACATCGATCGGACCCTCAAGCGGTTTGCGGCCGAAGGACTGCTGCAATAGTCGTCCGCCGTCGCGTCGTCGTCGCCCCGTTGGTTCTCGACTTCGGGAGCGACGACCCACTCGCCGCCCGCGCCATCGACGCCCTCTACCACGCTGCTCCGCCGAGTACCGCCTCCCCATCGCTCCAGTACCGAATGCTCCGCGCTCCGGATGGGTTGTTCGCGGCCCATGCGCCGGGACGGCCGGTCTTCGGGCCGGCACCTCTGGCGGAGGCATGGAGCTTCGTGGAATGGCGTGCCACCGAGGACCTTCTGGCCCAGGAGCGCGCGCCGATCTGCCTGCACGCCGCCGGGGTCCGGCTCGGTTCCGCGTCCGTGCTCCTGGTCGGTGAGTCGGGGTCGGGCAAGTCCACTCTGGCGGCCGCCCTGTTCGAGCGTGGACACAATCTGTGGGGAGATGACCTGGTGCGTTTTGCGCCTAAAGAGGGCGTCTTCTCCGCTTTCCCTCGGTCGCTGAAGCTTGACAATAAGTCGCTGTCATGTTTGCATTTAATACCTGGGCTTTGCTCGAAGGCCGCGATCGGAACGTTTCTTGCTCCGGACTGTTGGTACGTAAGCCCTGCGGCAATTCGCCGTAGTTGGCAGGCGCCATCCGATCGTCCCCGGTCGGTCGTACTTCTCGAGAGCGGTGCGCACCGGGGGCCGGCGCGCGTCGAGCGGACGAGCGAAGGCGCCGCGGCGGTCCTGGTCAGCCAGCGGCTGCTGGGACGGCGCGGGAGCGCCGACGAGCAAGCGAGGTTGACGGTGCAGGTTCTCGACGCCTTGGGTGATGCCGCGGCCTATCGCGCGAGCGGTGGGGATCCGGCGGCCATCGCGGTGGCGTTGGAACAGGAGCTGGCGGCGTGAACGAGCCTGCGGGATCTCCGGGCATGGCGGGGCCACTGACGCGGCGCGAGCTGCTGGCGGCCGCCGCGCGCTGGACCGTGCCGACGGTCGTCTCGCTGACGCTCGGCGCGCGGGTATTGCAGGCGGCGGTCTCCTGCCCGCCCTGCACCAAGAAGACCGCCGGCAAGTGCCGGGCGTGCACGGTGAGCCAGATGCTGAACTGCCAGTGCGAGCCGTGCCTCGGCCCGCCGTACTGCACGGGCGGGCCGTCGCCGTCCGTGATGCGCCCCGGTCCTGGACTGCGCGAGTTCCCGGGCGCGCAGTCGCCCGGCCAGGGCGGCGGCCAGCTTCCCGGCGACGCGCGGCGGCGGTTGTACGAGGTGCCGGGGCCGGGGCGCGGGCCCTACGACCGGCTGAACGAGCCCCTGTTCCGGGACCCGTTCGGCAGTCGGGACCGCTTCGCGAACCCGTTCCGCGACCGGTTGCTGCGCGAGCGAAGCCTGTACGAGCGGCTGCGCGGTGACACGCTCGACACCAGGAGGATCCCCTGAGCCTGGCGCCTCGAGGACGGTACGCCGTGCGCGGCGAGCGGCAGCTGCACTTGCGCGACCTGGTGCAGGTGCTGCTCGCGCACTGGAAGGTCGTCGTCTTCTCGACGTTGCTCGTGCTCCTCGCCACCTGGACCGCGAGCCGCCGCTCGGTGCGGCGCTATCAGTCGCAGGCGAGCGTGCAGGTCAGCTCGAAGAAGCAGGTCTTCGCGCGCCTCGACGACATCGACCTCGATGAACTCCAGATGAAGACCGACCCGGTCCTCTCCGAGGCGCTGGTCCTCTCGACGCAGGCGCTGGCGCAGACGGTTTCCGGCAGGCTCGGTCTGCGGCTCCAGTTCGACGACCCCGAGATCCGGCGCAACGCCGTCGTGTACGACGTGCAGGTGGACTCGCTGGCCCGTCCCGACAGCTTCGAGCTGCGGATCACGGGCCCGCAAGGCTACGAGGTGCGCGACGCCCGCGGCCGGCTCGCGGCCTCGGGAGGCTACGACGCGCCCGCGGTGGGACCCGGCTTCAGGTTCATGGTGCACGAGTACGACGGCGAGCCCTATCGCGTCCGGTTCGCGATCCTGGCGCCCGTCACGGCCGCCGACCAGGTGCGCGGCGGAATCGGCTTCGCCGTCCAGCAGAACACCAACGTCGTCAACGTCACGTACACCGGCACGGACCCCTCGCTCGTACCGGACGTCCTCAACGAGGCGATGCGGGCCCTCCAGAACTACGGCGCCGACCGGGCGCGGGACGTGATGGAGACCCGCCTCCGGTACATCAGGGTGAGGGTGGATTCGGCGCGCCTGGAGTACCTGGCCACCCTGGGCCGGGTCCAATCGTACCGGGAGACGCAGCACACGACCGACCTCTCGGCCGAAGAGGTCGCCCTGATCAACTCGGTCCAGGAGTCCGAGCGGGACAAGGAACGGAAGATGCTCGACCTGGCGACGCTCCGCGGCATCGTCGGCACCGGCCAGGACGTCACCATCGACGTGCTCAACAGCCTGGCCGGGGTCCCCGGCGTGGCGGACAACCCCGCGATCACGTATCAGATGGAGAGCCTGCTGAAGCTCTATGACGATCGGCGCACGCTGGTCGCCGGCAGTCTGGGCATGCGCGAGGCCAGTCCGCAAGTGCAGGCGATCGACCAGCGCATCCAGCAGGGCTCGCGCGCGCTCAGCGCCGCCGCGTCCGCCACGATCCGCGGGCTCGAGGCGACCGTTGCCTCGCTGACCCAGAACATCAGCGACCTGCGCGCGCGCCTCGCCACGTACCCCGGCAAGCAGACCCAGCTCGCGCAGCTCACGCTCGAGAGCGAGCTGCAGAACGAGACGTACAAGTACCTGCTGTCGCAGCTCGAGGCGGCGCGCATTTCGGCCGCCACGATCGCCCCGTACATCCAGATCGTCGAGTACGCGACGGTCGCGGGGCACATCGGCATGACGACGCGCCAGAAGCTGACGATCGGCCTCGTGGTCGGCCTGTTCCTCGGCGTGGTCGGCGCGTTTTTCCTCGAGTACCTCGACCAGACGATCAAGTCGTCGGCCGATGTGGAGCGGGCGCTCGACGTCCCGGTGCTGGGGCTCATCCCCTTCGAGCCGAAAGGGCGCGGCGCGCAGTCCGGGAACGGCCGGCGGCGGCAGGCGATCCCGCTGGTGTCGCTGCACAGTCCCGACGACCCGACCAGCGAAGCGTACCGCGCGCTGCGCACCAACGTCACCTTCGTGAACGCCGAGCAGCGGGCGCTGCAGCTGCTCGTCGTGACGAGCCCGGGCCCGGGCGAGGGGAAGAGCACGACCGCGGCCAACCTCGCGATCACCCTGGCGCAGCAGGGCACGCCCACCCTGCTCGTGGACGCGGACCTGCGCCGGCCGCTCGTGCACCGCGCCTTCGACCTGGTCCAGGAGCCGGGGCTGACCGACGTGCTGGTGGGCAAGGCGATGCTGCGCGAGGCGATCCGGCCGAACGTGATCCCGAAGCTCGACGTCCTACCCGCCGGCGCCCTCCCGCCGAACCCATCGGAACTCCTGGGCTCCGAGGCGATGCACCGCCTGCTCGAGCAGCTGCGCGGGCAGTACGACATGATCATCTTCGACTCGCCGCCGACGCTGGCCGTCACCGATGCAACGGTGCTCGGCGCCTCGTCGGACGCGGTGATCCTGGTACTGCGGGCGGGGGAAACCGAGGAGCTGGCCGCCCAGCGCGCCATCGAGCAACTGCGGCGCGTGCAGGCCCGGGTCGCGGGCACGGTGCTCAACGGCGTCGAGCGCGAGCGCGGAAAGTACTACAACTACTACGTCTACCACCGCCCGGGCCGCCCGACGGCCGGCGGACCGCTGGCTGCCCTCAGGGAGCGGATCAAGAACCTCCTTTAGCGCCGCTAGCGGCCACGGATTGCTGTCAGCCTGAGCAGGGCGACGCCGGCCAACTTCCCCGCGTCCAGCGGAACCATCTGCAGCTGTCCGCTCCACCACAGCGGCCGCTGGTCGCGGTAGTGGCGCGAGACCGGATTCCCGGATTGGCCCGTCGTAATGATCATCCGCGCCCCCCCGACGTCGGCCAGGTCCACGACCTGACGGAACGAGGCGCCGTGGGTGTTGCGGAACGGCGGCGCGAGCGCGCCGAAATCGGCGACGTTGACCGTGTACAGCGACCCGGCGCGCGGGAACGGGCCGAGGGTGAGGCGCAGCAGGGCGTTCACCACGCCCCCACCGCCCAGCGCATGCGCCGACGTGGTGGTGTGGATCCGGCCCCAGGGAACGCCGTCCGCCCGCGCGAGCGCTTCCCGCATCGCACGCGCGGCGAGCGCGGCCAGGTCCTCACGCTCCGGCGTGCGGACGTCGTCGAACCACGGGCTCGCTCCGGCCCGGAGCCACGCGTGCAGGGGCGCGGTCGGCGCGTAGCCACCGAGCTCGTCCTCGTAGGTCATCCGCTGGAGCGCGCGGTACCAGACGTAGAACACCGCCGGCTCCACGGCGTCGGCGCCCATCGTGCCGTCCCAGCGCCGCAGCGCCGCCGCGACGTCCTCCCGCCCAACACTTTCCGCCGCCTTTGCCGCGAGGGGCTTTGCCCACCGCGCGAAAGCGTCCAGCGTGTCCATCTGCATTCGCTGCAGGTCGTCGGCCGTGAACGGTCCGCCGCCGAGGATCATCTCGCGGATCCGCTGCGCCCGGTACGGCATGCCCGGGTTGTTGGCGAGCAAGTGTGGATACTCGGCCCCCACGATCTGGTTGTTCGCGGTGACGACGAACCCCTCCGGCGGGTTGAACGCCCGCGGCAGCTCGGCGAAGTCGAGGTAGCGCTCCCAGCGCCCCTCGTCCGTCCAGCCGGGGGTCGGCAGCAGGCCCACGCCCGAGCGCCGCGCCGGGATCGCGCCGCTGGCCGTGTAGCCGATGTTGCCGTCTACGTCGGCATAGACCCAGTTCTGCTCCGGCGACTTGAAGCGCGATACCGCCGCCAGGAACTCCTCCCAGCTCCCCGCGCGGTCCACGCCGAGCAGCGCGGTCAGCTCGTCGCTCGGGTCGTGCGCGTTCCACCGCATCGCCAGCGCCTCGATCCACCCTTCGCCGCGCGCACCGCCGATGCCGCGGCCGTCGTCGAGCAGCGGACCGTGCGCCGTGCGGCGCAGTGCGAAGGGCACGGCGGGCCGCCCCCGCACACGGATCGAGTCGCGCGCCACCTCAACCGGCACCCACCCCGACGGCGTCAGGACCCGCGCCGAATCGGGCGACAGGCGCTCGATCACGTAATCCACGTCGTCCGCCTCGATGTTAGAAAGCCCCCAGGCGATCCGCCGGTTGTGGCCGAGGACGACGGCCGGCAGCCCCGGGATCGTCGCGCCGGCCACCTGGAAGCCCGGGCTCTCGATCGCGGCGAGATACCAGAGCGACGGGGCGCGGAAGGCGAGGTGCGGGTCGTTGGCGAGGATCGGCTTGCCCGAACGCGAGCGCGCCGGGGCGAGCACCCACGAGTTCGACGCCCTCGCCATCGCCACGGCATCGAGGATCTCGGCGGCGCGCGGCGGGATGATCGGTACGGCGGCTTCGCTCAGCCGGTAGCTCGGAAGCCAGCTGACGGCTGCCCGCTGCCTACCGACTGCGCCCACTGCGCCGCTGCGCCCCCTGCCGACTGATCCCTTCCACGTGCCGCTGCCCGGCGGCAGGATGACCGCGCCGCTCTCGGGATACACGGGAAACAGCTCCCGTACCCGCTCCGGCCCCACGCGCGCCGCCGCGCGCGCCAGCGACAGCTCGACGCTGGCGTTCACCAGGTCCCACGCCATGAGGCGCGCGACGCCGTAGACCTGGCGCGCCGTCCACGGCTCCGGTCGGATGCGCAGCAGCTGGAACTCCGGCGGCAGCGGCCGCGCCGGGTGAAGGGCCCAGCGATTGATGCCCTCCAGGTAGGCGTCCAGGAGGGCCCGCGTCTCGGGCGGCACGAGCGTTAGCGCGCGCTCCGCGGCGTGCGGGATGGCGAGCGAGCGCAGGAACCGGTCGGTTTCGACCGCCGCCGGGCCGAGGATCTCGGACAGCCGACCCTCCGCGGTGCGCCGGAGCGCCTCCATCTGCCACAGCCGGTCGCGCGCGTGCAGGTAACCGAGCGCCATGAACGCGTCGCGGTCCGAGGAGGCCGCGATGTGGGGGATCGCGAGGCTGTCCCACGCGACCTCGACGTCGGCGCCCAGGCCCGGCAGCGTCTCCGACCCCGCCAGCGGCGGCACCGACCGAACCAGCAGAAACGAAACCGCCGCGACCACCAGGAGGAGGAGCGCGGCGAGAACAGCGACAACGCGGCCGAGCGTCTTCACGGCGCAACCTCGATGAGCTGATCCCGTTTGGTCCCCACGCCCACGTAGCGGATCGGCGCGCCGGCGAGCTCCTGAAGGCGGTCGAGGTAGCCGCGCGCCTCCTTCGGCAGGTCTTCCAGCCTGCCGGCGGCCCCCGTCGCCCTCCGCCAGCCCGGGAGCCGCTCGTAGACGGGCTCGACCTCCTCGAGCGTGGCCACGTTGTCGGGCAGCTCGTCGATCCGGTCGCCCGCCAGCGTGTAGTGCGTGCACACGGGCAGCTCGTCGAAGCTGTCGAGGACGTCGAGCTTGGTTACCGCGAGAGCGCCGAGACCGTTCACGCGCGCCGAGTACCGTACCACCATCGCATCGAACCACCCGCAGCGGCGCGGCCGCCCCGTCGTGGCGCCGAACTCGTCTCCCAGCTCGCGCAGGCGTGCGCCCTCTCGCTCGCCCGCCGCGGTGGGCAGCGGGCCGTTGCCGACGCGCGTGGTGTACGCCTTCACGACGCCGAGGACGGCATCGATCGCCGTCGGGCCGATGCCGGCGCCGGTGGCGGCGCCGCCGGCCGTGGTGCTCGACGACGTGACGAACGGATAGGTGCCGTGATCCACGTCGAGGAGCGCGCCCTGCGCCCCCTCGAGCAGCACCCGGCCGCCGCCCTGCAGCATCCGCGTGACGAGCAGTCCCGCGTCCTCCACGAACGGCAGGAGCCGCGGCGCCAGCGCGTCCAGCATGGCCAGGATCTCGGCCGCCGTGCAGCGCTTCCTCGAGCCCTGGAGCTGGAGCATGGCGTTGGCGCGCTGCGTGCCCGCCTCGACGAGCTTCGCGACGATCCGCGGGTGGCGGAGGTCGCCCACCCGCACGCCGCGGCGGCCGTACTTGTCCTCGTACGCCGGGCCGATGCCGCGCGCCGTCGTCCCGATCTTCCGGCTGCGCGCGCTCTCGCTGTCGAGGAACTTGTGATACGGCAGGACCAGGTGCGCGCGGTCGCTGACGACGAGGCGGCCCTCCATCGGGACCCCTTTGGCCGTGAGCGCGTCGATCTCCTGGAACAGCGTCTCGGGGTCGAGCACCACGCCGTTGCCGATGACGCAGCGCGTCCCGAGGTGCAGGATGCCCGAGGGGATCTGGTGGAGCACGAACTCGCCGCCCGGGGCATCCACCGTGTGGCCGGCGTTGGCCCCACCCTGGTAGCGCACGACGAGGTCGGCGTGCTCGGCGAGGGCGTCCACGACCTTGCCCTTCCCCTCGTCGCCCCACTGGGCGCCGACGACCACGAGGCAGCGGAGGTCGGGACCGAACATGGATCGGCGCGCCGTCAGGCAGCGGCCTTGAGGCCCGCCGCCGCGAGGCAAGCGGCGACCCGCGCGAGCTGGCGGGCGTCGAGCGGCGCGAGCGGCGCACGCACCGGCCCGCCCGGCAGCCCAACGACGTCCATGGCGGCCTTGATCCCCGCGGGACCAAGCGTACCGACGATCTCGCGCGCGAGGGGGGCGAGCCGCTCCTGGATCGCCCCGGCTGTTTGGCGGTCCTCGGCGCGGAAGGCGCGGTAGAGCGCGGCGCACGGTTCCGCGGCGAAACACGCCATGGCGAGCACGCCGCCCGCGGCACCCATCTCCAGAGCCGGGTAGAAGAGGTGCCCGCTCCCCATCAGCGCCGTGACCCGCGGTGCCGCCGCCCGGAACGCGGCGAACACCTTGAGGTCGCCCGAAGAGTCCTTGAAGCCGATGACCCGCTCGTGCTCCGCGAGCGCGCGCAACACGCCCTCGTGCAGCATGACGTGCGTGTACCTCGGGATGTTGTAGACGATGAGCGGCACCGGGCTGGCGTCCGCGACGCGCCGGTAGTGGTCCGCGATCGCCGCGGGTGGGAGCACCGCGCCGTAGTACGCCGGCGGGCGCACGAGCGCCGCGTCGGCGCCGGCCGCGCCGCCCGCCTCGCAGGCACGGATCGTGGCGCGCGTGGACTCGGCCCCGGCGCCCGCGCTCAGCCAGCGCTCCTCGGGCACCACGTCGCGCAGCCACTCGACCAGCCGCACGCGCTCCCCGTCGTCGAGCAGCTCGCCCTCGCCCGTGGAGCCCGCGACTACGAGGCCGTCGAGGCCCGCCGCCAGCAGGGCGCGGGCCATCTGGCGCAGGGCGACCGGCGCCAAGTCCCCGGTTTCGGGATCGAACGGCGTGGGGGTGGGGGCGATGACCCCCTGGAGGCCCGACGGCCTCACGGCTGGAGCATGCTCGACAGGTCGTCGGTGAAACCGGCCGGCTTGTCGTCGGCCGGCGCGGGCGCCGCGGCCTTCTTGGCCGCGCCCGCGGCAGGCGCCGGGGCAACGCTGGCGCGCGAGCGCCGGCGGAAGGTCTTCATCTGCAGCTCGAAGTCCGACGGGTTCGACGAGTTGACGACCGCGGTCGCGTAGTCCACGATGTCGTTCTGGACCAGCTCCATCAGGTGCTGGTCGAACGTCTGCATCCCGTACTGCTCCCGTCCCTCGGCGATGAACTCCTTGATCTCCGTAGTGCGGTTGGGGTCCAGGATCAGGTCCTTGATGGTGGCCGTCACCTGCATGACCTCGAGCGCGGCCACGCGGCCGTGCCCGTCCTTCTTGGGCAGCAGGCGCTGGGAGACCACCGCGTGCAGCGCGTCGGCGAGCCGCACCCGGACGATCGCCTGCTCCTCGGGCGGGAACATCGCGATGACGCGGCTGATGGTCGTCGTCGCGTCCGGCGTGTGCAGCGTCGAGAGCAGGAGGTGGCCCGTCTCCGACGCCTTCATCGCCGTGTCGATCGTCTCGGGGTCGCGCATCTCGCCGATCAGGATCACGTCGGGGTCCTGACGCAGCGCGGCGCGCAGCCCCGACTTGAAGCTCTCGGTGTCGGTGCCGATCTCGCGCTGGGTGAGCGAGCTGAGCAGGTCGCGGTGCAGGAACTCGATCGGGTTCTCGAGCGTCACGATGTGCTTCTGCATCGCGCGGTTGATGTAGTTCACGATCGCCGCGAGCGTGCTGCTCTTGCCGCTGCCGGTCACGCCCGTCACCAGGATCATCCCGCGCTCGGCCGTCGCGACCTGCTGGAGCACCGTCGGCAGGCCAAGCGACTCGAACGTCGGCACCTCGAACGGGATCACCCGCATCACGATCATGAACGACGAGCGCTGCCGCAGGACGTTGATCCGGAACCGCCCGATGCCGGGCGCCCCCCACGAGCAGTCGTAGTCCTGGATCTTGTCGATCCGGACCCGGTCCTCCTCGTTGGGGATGAAGCGCAGCGCGATGGCCTTGGTCTGCTCGGGGGTGAGGCGCTGCTTGGTCAGGGGGACGAGCTTGCCGTCGATGCGCGCCCGGAACACGTCCCCGGCCTTGATGTGCAGGTCCGAGGCGCCCCGTTCTACGGCGGCCTGGATGATTTTCTCCATAGTCGGCTCGGCTACCCCCGGCAGAAGCGGTAATCTACACCGCGGGGGGCAGGAAGCCCATGATGTGGCCCACTTCCCCCATCGTCTCCCGCGCCAGCGCCCGCGCACGGGCCGCCCCGGCCGCGAGCACCTCTCGGACGTGCCCCGGCCGGGCCTGGATCGCGGCCGCGCGCTCCCTAACGGGAGCCAGGGCTGCTATCATATTGTCCGCCAGCAGGCGCTTGCAGTCGAGGCAGCCCCACCCGGCGCTCCGGCACTTGGCGGCCACCGTCGCCACCTCGTCCGCGCTCGAGAAGGACTGGTGGAGCCGGTAGATGTTGCAGACCTCCGGGGTGCCGGGGTCTTTCTTCGTCTTGCGGGCCGGGTCGGTCATCGCCGGGCGCAGCTTCTCCCAGATGACCTCGGGGCCGTCGAGCAGCCCGATCGTGTTGCCGAGGCTCTTGGACATCTTCGCCTGGCCGTCGAGGCCCGCGATGCGCGTAACGGGCGAGAGCATCGGCTGGGGCTCGGGGAAGTACTCGACAGCGTAGCGCGCGTTCCAGCGGCGGGCGATCTCCCGCGCCAGCTCGAGGTGCTGGAGCTGATCCTCGCCGACCGGCACGCGGTCGGCCTTGTAGAGGAGGATGTCAGCCGCCTGGAGCACGGGATAATTGAGCAGCCCGGCCGGCACGCTCTCGAGCCGCGCCGACTTGTCCTTGAACTGCGTCATCCGCTCCAGCTCGCCCAGCGGCGTGACGGCGTTGAAGGCCCAGGCGAGCACGGTGTGCTCGGCCACGTGCGACTGCACGAAGATCGTGCACTTCTCGGGGTCGAGCCCGGCCGCGAGCAGGCCCGCCGCCATGTCGAGGGTGCGCTGCTCCAGCTCCGCCGCCTCGTAGGGCTGGGTGATGGCGTGCAGGTCCACGATGCAGAACAGGCACTGGTGGTGGTCCTGGAGCGCGACCCAGTGCTTCACCGCGCCGAGGTAGTTGCCGACGTGCAGCTCGCCCGAGGGCTGGATGCCGCTGAAGACGCGAGACATAGGAGCGCAAGCTAAGGATGCGCCGAGGCCCGGACAAGTGAACGACACCACGCAACTGCTGGACGCAGCGCAACTTGCCGCCGACCGGGCGGCCGCCTTCCTCCGCGAGCAGGAGGGTCGGCTCGCGCCGGAGGCGTGGTCCGAGAAGGGCCACGGCGACTTCGTGACCGAGGTGGACCGCGAGACCGAGCGCATCGTCGCAGGGACGCTGCTCGGTGCCGCGCCCGGCAGCCGGGTGGTGGGCGAGGAGCTGACGCCGGGCGCGCTCGGCACGGGCCTCGTCTGGGTGGTGGACCCGCTCGACGGCACCACGAACTTCCTGCATCGTTTCCCGTACTATGCCGTCTCGATCGGGGCCGTCCTCGACGGTGTTCCGATCGTCGGCGTGGTGCGCCACGTGCCGCCCGGCATCCGCTACCACGCGGTACGCGGGGGCGGCGCCTGGCAGGACGGCGCTCGGCTGGCGGTCTCGCGCGTCGCCGAGCCGAAGCACGCCCTCATCGGCACCGGTTTCCCGTTCAAGTACGTCCACCTGCTCCCGCGCTACCAGAGGCAGTTCGCCGCCGTCATGTCACGCGCGGCGGGGGTCCGGCGGCCGGGCTCGGCGGCGCTCGATCTGTGCGACGTCGCGGCGGGGCGCTACGACGGCTTCTGGGAGCTGGTGCTCGCGCCGTGGGATGTCGCCGCGGGCACGCTCATCGTGCGTGAGGCGGGAGGCCGGGTCACCGGACTGGCCGGCGAAGATGACGTGATCCGCCAGGGCCCGATCGTCGCCGGGAACCCCGTCATCCACGCCTGGCTACTCAACGTGCTCCGCGAGACCGGCGCCCGAGACCCCTAAGACCTAAGACCCAAGACCCAGGACCTACGACCTCCATGCCGGCACTCGTCGAATGCGTTCCCAATTTCAGTGAGGGCCGCAACCAGGACACCCTGGCGGCCCTGCGCGCCGTGCTCACGTCCGTGCCCGGCGTCCGGCTCCTCGACGTACAGGCCGATGCCGACCACAACCGATCCGTGTTCACGTTCGTCGCGCCGCCGGACGCGGCTCTCGAGGCCGCGTTCCGCGCGGTGCGGACGGCGAGCGAGCGCATCGACCTCCGCGTGCACCAGGGCGAGCACCCGCGCATGGGCGCCACCGACGTCGTCCCGTTCGTGCCGCTCGAGGGCGTCACGATGGACGACTGCGTCGCGCTCGCCAAGCGGCTCGGCGAGCGCCTCGGGACGGAGCTGGGGATCCCGGTGTTTCTCTACGCCCGTGCCGCCACGCGGCCCGCGCGCGAGCGGCTGCCCGACGTGCGCAAGGGAGAATTCGAGGGGCTGCGCGAGGAGATCGGGGCGAACCCGGAGAAGGACCCCGACTTCGGACCGACGCGCATCCACCCCACGGCGGGCGCCACGGCGGTGGGCGCGCGGCCGTTCCTCGTCGCCTACAACGTGTACCTCGCGGGCGGTGACGAGGCGCTCGCCAAGGCCATCGCCAAGCAGCTCCGCGCCTCGAGCGGCGGGCTGCCGGCCGTGCAGGCCATGGGCATCACGGTGGGCGGCGAGCCACAGGTCTCGATGAACCTCCTGGACACCGACACGACACCCATGCACGTCGCGTTCGACGCCGTCGCGGCTGCGGCGCGCGAGGCCGGGGCGGACGCGGGATGGAGCGAGATCGTCGGCCTCGTGCCGGAGCGTGCGGTGCACGGCGCGGCCCAGGCCCACCTCAAGCTGCGCGAGCCGGTGAAGGAGCACGTCCTCGAGGAGCAGGTGCGCCGTTCGGCGGGGCCGTCGCTCGGCGAGTGGATGGACGCGGTGGCTTCGGCGACGCCGACCCCGGGAGGCGGCACGGTGTCCGCCGTCGCGGGGGCGATGGCGGCGGCGCTCGCCGAAATGGTGGCGCGCCTCACGGTGGGGCGAAAGAAGTACGCCGCGGTGGACGGCGAGTTCCGCACGCTCCAGGGGCGCGCCGAGACGCTGCGCGCCCGGCTCGTGCGGCTCGGCGACGAGGATGCAGCGGCCTTCAACGCCGTGAGCACGGCGTACGCGATCCCGAAGGACCGCGGGGCCGAGCGCGCGGCGGCGATCCAGGCCGCGCTCCTCGGCGCCAGCCGGGTGCCGCTCGAGACACTGCGTGCAGCGCGCGACGTCGCGGCGCTGGCCGCGCGTGCGGCCGAGGCCGGCAACCGGAACGCCGCGTCGGACGCCGGCGTGGCGGCCTTGCTCGCCGGCGCCGCGGCGCGCGGCGCAGCCTACAACGTGCGGATCAACGTGGCGGGGATGCCCGATCCCGCCGCGGCCGCGCCGCTCGTCGCCGAAGCGCAGCGTCTGGCCGCGGAGGCGTGCGCGGATGCCGACCGGGCCGCCGCGCTCGTCGAGGCGGCGATCGGCGGCGGCGCGTGACGCGCAGGGTCGAGGTCGTCCGCACGTACCTGGAGCTGGCCGAGCCGGGCCAGCTCGCACCGTTCAAGCTCGACGATCCCCTGCTCCGCCTGGCGCGTGTGCCCGTGTGCACCGTGGAGCTGTCGCGCCGGTTGTACCGCGAAGTGGGCGAGGCCTACCACTGGGTGGACCGCTACCAGTGGACCGAGCAGGCGTGGCGGGAGTACGTCACGCAGCCCGGCTTCGGCGTGTGGATCCTCAGCTGGGACGGCGACCTGGCGGGGTTCTTCGAGCTGCGCACCGAGGAGGACGGCGCGGTCGAGATCGCGCTCTTCGGCCTCGTGCCGAAGGTCCAGGGGAAGGGATTCGGCAAGCACCTGCTCACCGGCGCGGCCGAGACGGCGTGGGCGATCGGCGCCACGCGCGTCTGGCTCCACACCTGCACGTTGGACCATCCGGCCGCGCTGCCCAACTACCTTGCGCGCGGGTTCAGGGAGTTCAAGCAGGAGACGTACGAAGCGCAGCTGGAGGACTGAGCTGCGTCAGCACTGTGGCCCCGTTCTCCGTGATCACGACCGTGTGCTCGAAGTGCGCCGAGAGCGAGCCGTCGGCGGTGACGACGGTCCAGCGGTCGGTCAGCGTGCGGATCTCCGGACCGCCCACGTTGACCATCGGCTCGATGGCGATCGTCATGCCCGGCACCAGCCGCGCGCCGTGGTGCGGCGTGCCGAAGTTCGGCACCTGCGGCTCCTCGTGGAACTGGGTGCCGATCCCGTGGCCCACCAGCTCGCGCACCACGCTGTAGCCCGCCGCTTCCGCCACCTGCTGCACGGCGAAGCCGATGTCGCCGACGTGGTTGCCGGCGCGCGCGGCGGCGATCCCCGCCACCAGCGCGCGCCGCGTCGTCTCGAGGAGGCGCGCGGTCTCGGGCGCGATCGCGCCCACCGTGGCCGTGACCGCGCTGTCGGCGTGCAACCCGCCGATGCACACGCCGACGTCCACGCTCACGATGTCGCCGTCCTTGAGCACCCGCTTCTTCGAGGGGATCCCGTGCACCACCTCGCAGTTGATCGACGTGCACAGGCTGGCCGGGAAGCCGTACAGCCCCTTGAAGGACGGGCTCGCCCCGTCGTGCGACCGAATGTATTCCTCGGCCACGCGGTCCAGCTCCCAGGTCGAGACGCCGGGCGCCGCCCGCGACGCGACGAGCGCGAGCGTCCCGGCCACGATCCGGCCGGCCCGGCTCATCTGCTCGATCTCGCGCGGCGACTTGACCGTGATCACGCCCGGACGGTCTCCCGCATTCGGACCTGGATCTCCTCGACGCTCCCCATCCCCGGCACGCGCCGCACGACGCCGCGGCGCTCGTAGAAGTCGATGAGCGGCGCGGTCTGCGCGTGGTAGACCTTCAGCCGCTGCCGGATCGAGTCGATGTTGTCGTCGCTGCGGCCTTCCTTGGCCGCGCGGCCGAG
Organism: uncultured Gemmatimonadales bacterium; assembly: GCA_964358595.1. Classification (GTDB taxonomy): domain Bacteria; phylum Gemmatimonadota; class Gemmatimonadetes; order Gemmatimonadales; family JACORV01; genus CAYHQJ01. The sequence goes on along the minus strand of CAYHQJ010000007.1, from coordinate 2,921 downwards.
GAGCCGCTGGACCAGCTCCTCCTCGTCCACGTCGAGCACCAGCACCCGGTCCACCCGCGCGCTCCGCTCAACCAGCATCCCGTCCACCGCCTCGGCCTGCGGGATGGTGCGCGGGAAGCCGTCCATCAGCACGCCCCGCTGCGCGGGCGGCGAGCCCAGGATCTCGCGGATCAGCCCGAAGATGATCTCATCGGGCACCAGGAGCCCCTGGTCCATGAACCCCTTGGCCTTGACGCCGAGCGGCGTGCCGCCCTTCACCGCCGCCCGCAGCAGCTCGCCCGTAGAGACCTGCGGCACGCCGAGGTGCTCGGCGAGCAACTTGCCCTGCGTCCCTTTGCCGGAGCCCGGGGCCCCGAGGATCATGAGGTACATTGGACGCTCCTTCGGAGCGAGTGAAAGGTGAGGGGCGTGATGCGCGAGGGGTGACAGGGGAGCGGCCTGTGGAGCCCATCACCCATCACCCCTCGCCCGTCACCCCTGACGTCTCGCCTGCGCTACATAAAGCGTTGCCGGCCGCGGAACCGGATGCGCCCCTGCTTCATGAACCCGTCGTACTGCCGCAGGATCATATGTTGCTGCATCTGCTGCACGGTGTCCAGCGCGACGCCCACCACGATCAGCAGCGAGGTCCCGCCGAACGCGAACGGCACGTTGAAGTAGTCCAGCAGGATGATCGGCAGGATCGCGATGACCGTGAGGAACAGCGACCCCGGCAGCGTCACCCGCGACAGCACGTGGTCGATGTACTCGGCGGTCCGCGCGCCCGGCTTCACGCCCGGGATGAACCCGCCCTGCTTCTTCAGGTTCTCGGCCAGGTCCACGGGGTTGAAGATGATCGCGGTGTAGAAGTACGTGAAGAAGATGATCAGCGCCATGTAGGTCACGTAGTAGATCCACGTGCCCGGCTGGAACGCCTGGGACAGGTCGCGCAGTACCCCCACGTTGGAGAACTGCGCCAGCGTGCCCGGCACGATGATGATGGACTGGGCGAACACGATCGGCATCACCCCCGCCGAGTTGATCCGCAGCGGGATGAACGACTTCTGGCCCTCGCGGATGCGGCCGCGGCCCATCACCTTGCGCGGGATCTGGATCGGGATGCGGCGCGCCGCCACCGTGATGGCGACCGTGAACCACACCACCACGATCATCACCGCCAGCAGGAGCAGCAGCCGCGGAAAGGTGAGCGAGCCGGCCTGGAGGGCCTCGATGGTCCGTTGCACCGAGGGCACGCCGCCCTCGATGATCGAGAAGAAGATCAGCAGGCTCATGCCGTTGCCGAGGCCGCGCTCGGTGATCTGCTCGCCGAGCCACATGATGAACACGGCGCCGACGGTCAGGAAGTACATCGTGGTGATCCGGAAGAAGAAGCCGGGAGTGGCCACCGCGCCCTGGACGCCGGTCTCGAGGAAGATCGTGATGCCGTAGGCCTGCGCCGCCGCCAGCCCGATCGTCAGGTACCGGGTCCACTGGGTGATCTTCTTGCGGCCTTCCTCCTCCTTCTGCAGCCGCTCGATGGTCGGGAAGACCGCGCCCATGATCTGGAAGAAGATGCTCGCCGAGATGTAGGGCATGATGCCCAGGGCGAACACCGTGGCCTTCGAGAGCGCGCCGCCGACGAACAGGTTGTAGACGCCGAACAGCGTCTGGCTGGTCTGGCTGGCGAAGAAGGCGAGCACCGCCCGCGCATCCACGCCCGGCACGGTGATGTGCGCACCGAGGCGGTAGATGAGCAGGCAGAGCAAGGTGAAGAGGATCTTCTCCTTGAGCTCGGGGACCGCGAAGGGGTTCGGGATCCGCGGCGCGGTCACCGCTTACGCCTCGATCCGCCCGCCGGCCGCCTCGATCTTGGCGCGCGCGGGTGCGGAGACGGTGAGCCCCTTCACGACGAGGCCCCGCGGCGCGTCGCCGTCGCCGAGCAGCTTGATCGGCCGGTCGGCGTGGGCGACGAGCCCCGCGCCCCGAAGCAGCTCCGCCGTGACGTCCCCGCCCGCGAAGGCGCCCAGCACCTTCAGGTTCACGACCTGCGCGGGGGCCTTGAACGGGTTCGTGAACCCCCGCTTCGGCACGCGCCGGATGAGGGGCATCTGCCCGCCCTCGAAGCCGGGCCGCACGTGGCCGCCGGAGCGCGCCTTCTGCCCCTTGTGGCCCTTGCCCGACGTCTTGCCGTGCCCGGAGCCGGGGCCGCGGCCGACGCGCTTCTTCGCGTGGGTCGAGCCCTTGGCGGGCTTGAGGCTGCCGAGCGTCACCCGTCCGGTGCCGGTGGTGTCCATCACGCGTCCCCTGCGGGCGACACCTCGACGAGGTGGCGCACCTGGTAGAGCATCCCGCGGATCGCGGGCGTGTCGTTCACCACGATCACGTCCTGGTGGTGCCTGAGGCCGAGCGCGGTCAGGGTGCGGCGGTGTACCGCCGGGCGGCCGATGCCGCTTCGCACCTGCCGCACCCGGAGCTTGGCTCCCACTCCCCCCTGCGCATCTGCCCGTCTGCGCGTCTGCGCACTGGTCTTACCCGGCATGCGCCACTTCCCCCTGACGCGGCCGGTAGCCGAGCGTTTCCGGCTCCACCCCGCGCTCGCGGGCCGCCTGCTTCACGGTGACCAGCTGGCCGAGCGCCTGCATCGTGGCCCGCACCATGTTGTGCGGATTGTTGCTGCCGAGGCTCTTGGTCAGGATGTCGTTGATCCCGGCGCACTCGAGCACCGCGCGCACCGGGCCGCCGGCGATGACGCCGGTACCCGGCGTCGCCGGCTTCAGGAACACGTGGCCGGCGCCGTGCACGCCCAGCACCTCGTGCGGGATGGTCCCGCCGGTGCGCGGCACGCTGAGCATCGAGCGGCGGGCGCCCTCGACCGCCTTGCGCACCGCCTCGCTGACCTCATTCGCCTTGCCCGTCGCGATGCCGACATGCCCGTCGCCGTC
>CAYHQJ010000006.1:0-30704 GCA_964358595.1 uncultured Gemmatimonadales bacterium | reverse complement strand
GGTCGCGCACCCGCGACGCGCCGACGCCGACGAACATCTCGACGAAATCGGACCCCGACATCGAGAAGAACGGCCGGGCCGCCTCGCCCGCGACCGCCTTGGCGAGCAGCGTCTTGCCGGTCCCCGGCGGCCCGACGAGCAGCGCGCCCTTGGGGAGCCGCCCGCCCAGCCGCGTGAACTTCTGCGGGTCCTTCAGGAACTCGATGATCTCCTGGAGCTCGACCTTGGCCTCGTCGGCACCAGCCACGTCGACGAAGGTGATCTTCGGCGTGTCACCCGTCAGGATCTTGGCCTTCGACTTGCCGAAGGCGAACGCGCGCGAGCCGCCGGCCTGCATCTGCCGGAACAAGAAGATCCAGAAGCCGATCAGCACCAGCCACGGCAGCATCGTGACGAAGATGCCGAGCAGCCCCTGCCGCGGCTTCTTGGCGCTGATCGGCACGCCCTGCTCACGCAGCTTCTGCGCAAACGCCTCGGACGCCTGGAACGGCAGCTGCACCGTGAAGCGCAGCACGTCGCGCTCGGCGATGCGCTCCGGCGCCTTGAACTCGCCGCGCACGTCCTGCAGCTCGATGATCTCCACTGCCCGAACGTTGCCGCGCTCGAGCGCGGCGACGAAGTCGGAGTACCGGATCTCCGGCGCCTCGCCGCCCTTCGACTTCGTCAGCTGGAACAGGACCACCGGCACCAGGATGACGATGACCCAGAAGGCCAGCGTCTTGGAGAAGCGGGCCCAGCTCGGCTTCGGTGGTGGAGGCAGGCGGTCAGCCATCTACAGGTCTTGCTTCCTAGGTCTTGGGTCGTTGGGCACCGGGCTACTCCGCCAGGCTCGCGACGAAGGGCAGGTGCCGGAAATCCTCGGCGTGGTCGAGGCCGTAACCGACGAGGAACTCGTGCGGCGCATCGAAGCCCACGAACCGCACCTTCGTCTTCAGGACGCCATCGGCCAGGTGCTTGTCGAGGAGCGCGCAGATCTCGAGGCTCTTCGGGCTGCGCACCCCCAGCAGGTCGACCAGCCGGTTCAGCGTCCTGCCGGTGTCAATAATATCCTCGACCAGCAGGATATGTTTCCCCGCGAGACGGGTTTCGGGGTCGTACACGAGCCGCACGTTGCCGCTCGAGACCGTGCCCTCCCCGTACGAGGTGGCCACGAGGAAATCCACCTGGAGCGGCCGCGGGATCTCCCGCACCAGGTCGCCCAGGAAGATGAAGCTCCCCTTGAGCAGCCCGAGGACCAGCAGCTCGCCGTCCGGATAGGCGCGGCCGATCTCCTCGCCGAGCTCCTTGACCCGCTGCTGGATCTGCTCGGGCTCGAAAACGATGCGGGCGACCTTGCGGCCCCCCATCCGGTCCGCGACGCTAGCCGTCTCCAACATCCACCCTCACCGATTGAGTCCCGGGCTCGGGCACCGCGGCCGCGCCGCGACACACCCCGGGAATCCACAGCGGCTCGCCGCCGCGCACGATCACGGGCCACCGCGCCCGGTCGCCCCGCGGCACCTGCGCCTCCATCAGCAACCGCGCGACCTTCCGGCGCCCGGCGCCGCCGAGCGGCACCAGGCGGTCGCCGCTCGTCGGCGTGCGCAGCGCAAGCGCGCCGGCACCGAACCAGGAGGTCCACCCCTCCCGCGGCACGCGCTCGGGAGCGGGCTCGGTTCGCCACCGCACCGCGTGGCGGCCGAACGTCGCTTCGCCCGTCTCCCCGGCGAGCACGCACGCGTCCGGAACGGGGGCCACGCGGGTGATCACCAGGCGATCGAACGCCGTCTCCGCGACGAGCCCCTCGCCGAGCGGAAGCCGCCGCCCGCTTGCGGCCTGCGCGGCGAACCGCGCCAGCCGCAGCGCCGCGCCGGGCGGCAGGTGCAGCTCCGCACGCCGGCACGCGGCCCGCAAAATGCGGCCCGTCAATGTGTTATGATAGCCGGACAGGACGCCCCGGGCAACTTCGACACGCCCGAATTCCGCCGCGAGATCCAGGCCGGGAAGCGCCTCGAGCACCGCGTCCCACGCCACGACTTCCTCGGCAGCGTGGTGGGCCACCGAGAGCAGTGCCCGCGCGGCCTCACCGCCGAGCCGCTCCTCGATGGCGGGGAGGAGCCGGCGGCGCACCCACGAGCGCGTGTGCCGCAGATCGGCGTTGGCCGGATCCTCGAACGCGGGAATCCCGAGCGCCGCCACATGCGCCCCGAGCTCGGCGCGGCGGAACGGCAGGACCGGGCGCACCAGGCCACGCGGCCCGCGCGCGGGAATACCCGCCAGGCCGGTGGGCGCACTGCCGCGCAGCAGCCTCAGCAGCACGGTCTCGACCTGATCGTCCGCGTGGTGCGCCGTGGCGACGTAGCGCGCGCCGCGCTCGGCCTGGACGCGACGCAGAAACCGGTAGCGCGCGATCCGCGCGCGGGTCTCGCCGGTGCCGGGGCCGAGCGCGAGCGCGTCCACGACCGTCTCGAGGCCGTAGCGCTCCCGCGCCACGCGCCGCACCCGCTCGGCGATCTCGGCGCTCTGCGGCAGGATGCCGTGGTCCGCGTGCGCGACCGCCAGCGACAGGCCGAACTCCGGCGCGAGCGACGCGAGCAGGTCGAGCAGCGCGAGCGAGTCCGCGCCTCCGGAGACCGCGACGAGCGCGAGCCCGCCCTGGGCAAAGAGACGCGTCGCCCGCAGGTGCTCGCGCAGCCGCTCGGTGAGCGAGGGTTCCGCCACGCCCCAAAGCTCGCTTTCCGCGCGCGGGCCAGCAACATTCTCCCGCCGTATGGGCTTCCTCCGAACCGGCGCCGGCATCGCGCTCGCGGCCGTCACGGCGGCCTGCGGGGGGCGGGAGCGTCCCCCGGCACATCAGGCGGGGCGCGACTCGGCCGGCGGCGTGAGCGTGGATCCCGCGACCGTCCCCGGCGCCGTCGCGCTCGAGCTCTGGCAGCTGCGCGAAGGGATCACCCTCGCCGACTGGATGAGTGCGCGCGTCGAGGAGCACCTCGAGCGCCGCGACACCGCCACGGCGTACGACTTCGCCGGCGCGTGGTGCGCGCGCGCCGAGCGGCGGACCCCCGTTGCGGGGCACACGCTCGAGCGCTCGGCGTTCTTCTTCCCGCCGCCGCCCCCGACCGGGCTCGAGCTGCCGCCCGACTCGCAGCCGGAGCAGTTGGTGGCCGCCTGCACGCTGGGCCTGGTCTGGACGCGCGCCCCGGAGCTGGACTCGGCGGACGGTGCGGGACTCGCCGATTCCGTGCGCGCGGCTCTCACGCGCGCGTACGGCGGCACCGGTCGCGACACGGCCATGAGCTTCTGGGGCTCGGCGTTCTGGACCCACCGGGGGCGGTTCCGGCGCGGGATGGTCACGGCCATCTCCGCGCTGGACGCCATGCCGCGCCCGGCGCAGGACTCCGGGCGGTCGCCGCGGGCGGTGCTGGCCTTCGCGTTCCTCCCGGGATCGGAGATCTCGGTGGATTCCGGTCCGGGGTTCGAGTGGCGGACTGGATGGACACCCGACACGCTCCCGCTGGAGCGCGCCGTCGCGGTCGCGCGGCTCGACACCACCATGTGGCTGCCGCTCCGCCGCCTGCTCGCCGAGGCCGAAGTGCCGGGCGCCGCCCGCAGGAGCCTCGAGCCCGCGGCGCTCAGCGGCGCGCTCGGCCGCTGGCTCGGCGCCGCGGCAGCCCTGCCCCCACCGCGCCGTGCCGCCGCGCTGTTCGTCGCCGACCAGGTCCTGGCGCGGGCGGGCTGCGCGTACGTCCTCTGCGGCGCGCGCGACGGCGCGCGGTTGGCGCCGCTGCGGGCCCTCGGCGCGCAGTTCACCTACAGCGAGCTCGGCGCCGCCTGGGTGTACACCCGCACCTGGCTGAGCCAGGCGCGCGTCCTCGACCGCGACAGCCCGGTCGGCCAGGCCGTCCTGCTCATCCAGCTCGACCAGGGCTTCGACTTCTCGGGCACGTGCGCCGCGGGCGCCGAGGGGTTCCGGCGGGTGATCGACAACGGCGAGCGCTACCTCGCGCGCGTCCCGCTGAGCCCGATCGCGGCCGAAGTGCACTTCCTCGTCGGCGAGGCGTACCGCGACGTCGTCGCGCTCGCACACGGCGCCGGGCTCGAGTACGCGGACTCGAGCGCCTATACCGCCGCGGAACCGGAGGCGCGGCGCCGCGCGCTCGAGCACTACCGGGCGGCGATCGCCGGCGCCCCCGACCGGCAGGTCGCGCGAGCGGCGTGGCGCCGGGCGTGGTGGCTGCTCGCCGGGCTGCCCCCGCGCTCGGTGCGCTACCTCTGCATCTACGACTGACGCGTCAGCGCGCCGCGCCCGTTCCTGCTGCGGCGCGCTGACGCGTGGGCGCTGCGCTGGTTCACCCCGACGGTCGAAGTGGACCTCTGCGGGCACGCCACGCTGGCGAGCGCGGCCGGCTCGACTACCTGGTGGAGCTGGAGTCCGAGGCGGCGGTGCGTGACCTGCAGCCCCACCTGGCGATGCTGGCGGAGCTGCCCGCGCGGGGGATCATCGTGACGGCCGCGGCGACGACCTAGGGACCGCTAGAGCTAGAAGGCGACGTTGTAGCCGCAGGCCTGGCCCGTCACCGCCACCTGAGCCGTCGCAGTGTTGTAGCCGGTGATCAGGTCGAGGTGGCACCTGCCCGGATCGCCGGGCGTAGAGGTCCAGTCGAAGTCGCCCTTGATGCGCGCCCCCTGCTCGGCCGCGGGTCCGCCCTCCGAATAGACGAACGCCCCCGTGATGCCCGTGGAGCCGTTCAGCACGAAGCGACGCCCCTCGACGGTCATCGTGCAGTTCTGGATCGCCTCGTTCGCGGCGACGGTCAGGGTGCCGTCGCCCGTGATGTCGTTGAGCGTGCCCGACACCGTGCCCGTGACGCGGATGCTCCCCGCCTCGAGGCAGCCCTGGTCGTAGCTCACGGTGAAGGTGACCTGACCTCGGGGCGCGAGAACGATCGCGGCGCCGCCGGAGCCGGGGGCGTGGCCCGCCACTCCGGTCAGCCCGATCCGGACGATCTGGTCGGTGAGCGCGATCGCCTGGATCTGGCTGATCTGGCCCCGATTCAGCGGGTCGGTGGTGCAGCCCGCCGCCACCACGAGGGCCGCAAGCCCCAACGCTCGTGCGCGCATGGCTGTAAACTCGGTGCTCCCGATGCCGGGCGCAATCGCCCGTCCTGCTTGACTCCCGCTTGACCCCCGCGCGTCACCGTTGCCGCAACTCGAACCGGGGGAGCGCCATGTCCACCGCCGCACGCGAGCTCCAGTTCCTGCTGGCCGAGCCGGAGCGGCGCCTGCTGCGCCGGCTCGCGGCCCGCCTGCCGGACCGGGTCACGTCCGACCTGCTCACGCTCATCGGCGTGGCCGGCGCGGCCGGGGCGGGCGCCGCCTACGCGCTGTCCACCTACAGTCCGTGGTGGCTCGCGGCCGCGAGCCTGATGCTCGCGGTGAACTGGTTCGGCGACAGCCTCGACGGCACGCTCGCGCGGGTGCGCCGCGCCGAGCGCCCGCGCTACGGCTACTACCTCGACCACATGGTGGACGCCTTCGCCACCGCGGCCATCGGCCTGGGGATCGGCCTCTCCGCGTACGTGGAGCTCGAGGTGGCGCTGCTGCTCGTGGTCGGTTACCTCGCCCTCTCGATCAACGTGTACCTCGAGTCGGCGGTGTTCGAGGTCTTCCGACTGGCGTACGGCCGCATCGGCCCCACGGAGGCGCGCATCCTGCTCGTGCTCGCGAACGTGGCGCTGCTCGTCGTCTCGCTCGCCCTGCCGGGCGCGCGCTGGGTGATTCCCGTGACGAACGGCGCCGCGCTGGCCGCAGTGGCGGGGATGCTCGGGATCCTCCTCGTACGCTGCGCCGCCAATCTGCACCGGCTGGCACGGCTCGAGCCCCTGCGGCGGGCAGTCTCCGGGGCCACGGCGGCGCGGTCGTCGCGCTCAACCCTGAGGCTGGCCTGGGGCGGTCAAGCGGCTATCAAGAGACCTACCTGAGGGCCTGCACGACCGGCAGCTTCGCGGCCCGCCGCGCGGGGAAGAACCCGCCGAGCACGCCCATCACCACGGCGAAGACGAGCCCGGACAGCAGCAACCCCGGGGTCACGCGGAACGCGAACGCCACCTCGGTGAAGGAGTTCCAGTTCGTCGTGCTGGTGACGATCCCGTTGATCGGCAGCGCCAGCAGGCACCCGATGACGCCGCCCGCCAGCGCGATCACGGCCGACTCGGCCAGGAACGACGTCAGCACGCTGCGCGGCTTGAAGCCGAGGGTGAGGAGCACGGCAATCTCCGGAGTGCGGGCCCCGACCGCCGCGTACATCGTGTTCACGGCCCCGAAGACCGCGCCCACGGCCATGATGCTCGTAATGACGAACGCCAGGAACTCGAGGATGCGCGTCAGCAGCTCGGACTGGCTGGCGTAGAACTCGGTCTCGCGGTGCGCGTCCACCGTGATGCGCTGGTCGCCCTCGAGCGCGCGCTTCGCCTCCTCGAAGACGGCCGGCTCCCGGAGCCGGAACGACACCGACTGGAACACCGCGCCGCGAAAAACCGGCATGAATTGCTCGTTCTCGCCCCAGATCTCCGACTCGAACGACGATCCCCCCGCCGTGAAGTGGCCCACGACCACCCAGTCGCGCCCGGCGAACCGCATCGTGTCGCCCACGGCCGTGTGCCCTACGCGTCCCACGAGCTTCTGGCCGACGATGATCTCGCTCCGGCCCGAGGTGAAGCGCCGGCCCGCGGCGATCCGGATGTTGCGGCGAACCGTGAAGGCCGCCTCGCTCACGCCGCGGGCCACGACGTTCGCCATGGAGGCGGTGTCGCCCAGGCGGTGAATGTTGATCGCGACGAAGACCTCGGGGCTGGCCAACGGCCGCCCGTCGGGACCGAGGGCGACGTGCGGCGATGCCGCGATGATGCGCGCCGTCTCCCGCGAGATCCCGCTCGACAGCTCGGCGTCGGCGCCGCGGCGCAGCACCAGCACATTGTCGGGAGAGCCGGTCTGCACCAGCGCCGCCCCGAACCCGTGCGCCAGCGCGAGCATCGCGATGAACACCGCCACGACGATGCCGATGCCGAGCGCCGTCATCGCCGTCGAGACCGGGCGCTGGAGCACGCTGCGGACGTTGTAGACGAGCGGGATCCTCATTCGACCTTCCGGAGCGCCTGCACCACCGGGAGCCGCGCGGCCCGCATGGCCGGCACGACCCCGCTCGCCACCGTGAGGGCCAGCGCCAGCCCCGCTCCGATCCCCAGCGTGCCCGGTGTGACGTCGAAGCCCGGCAGAAAGCCGACGAAGTTGAAGTCGCCCGTGCCGTAGAGGAGCTTCGCCCCGCCCAGGCCGAGCAGCGCGCCCGCGCAGGCGATGCAGCCCGCCTCGACCATCACGAGCAGGAACAGCGTCCGGTCCGTGAAGCCGATCGTCTTGAGGACAGCGACCTCGGACGTGCGCTCGCGCGCCGACATCATCATCGCGTTCGCCGTCACCAGCAGGATCGCGAACACGACGGCCATCCCGATCGAGTTCATCAGGAACCTCACGTTCCCCCACATCGTCACGAAGCCCGCCTGGAACGCCTGCTCCGTGCCGGTCTTGGTCGCGGAGCTCGAGTTCCTGAACTCATCGTCGATGCGCCGGGCGACCTGCGGGGCGAGTGCCGGGTCCGCGATCCGCAGGACGTACCAGCCGGGGCTCATCCGCCGGTCGAGACGCTCGTCGAGGTAGTCGTAGTGGAACATCAGCACGTCGTCGCTGATGACCTTGTCCGACGGCGTGTACACCGCGCGGATCGTGAACGTCCACGGGCCCGGGAAGATCGTGCCCTGGAGCGTCACGTCCTGCCCGACCCGCCAGCCGAAGACCTCGAGCAGCCGCCGGCCGACGAGGGCCGCGCTGCGCTCGCGGAGGAACGCCTGCTTCTGGTCCTCGGGGATCACGAACTCGGGGTACATGGCGAGGTACGACGCGGGGTCCACGGCGAAGTTCGCGAAGAACCGCTTCCCGTCGCCGTAGCGCCCGCCAAACCAGTTCGCCCAGCTCACCGCCGTCACGCCGGGCGTCGCCTGGAGCCGCGCGGCGTAGCTCATCGGCAGCGGGAAGACGATCCCGGTGGCGTTCTGGACGATCATCCGGTCGGCGCCGCCGAACCGGCTCGAGGCGTCGAGCGTCGTCACGACCGAGCGCAGCGACGCGAACAGGAACAGCGCCAGCGCGACGCTCACGATGGTCAGCACGGTGCGCCGCTTGTGGCGACCGAGGTTCGCCAGGACGAGCGGCAGGTACTTCACGCCGGCGTCCCCTGCCGCTCCACCAGCACGCCCTTCTCGAGGTGGAGCACCGCCGTGGCCTGCTCGGCGGCGTGCGCGTCGTGCGTCACGATGATGATCGTCTTCCTGAATTCGTCGTTCAGGCGCCGGAGGAGCTTGAGCACCTCCTGCGAGCTCTTCGCGTCGAGCTGCCCCGTCGGCTCGTCGAGCAGGATGAGCGTGGGGTCCGCGACGATGGCGCGCGCGATCGCGGTGCGCTGCTCCTGGCCGCCCGAGAGCTGGCGCGGGTAGTGGTCCATCCGGTCCTCGAGCCCCACGACGCCGAGCGCGACGGTGACGCGCTCGCGGCGCTCCTTTTTCGAGAGCGGCACGAGCAGCAGCGGCAGCTCGACGTTCTGATACGCCGTGAGCACCGGCAGGAGGTTGTAGGACTGGAAGACGAAGCCGATGTGCCGCGCGCGCCACACGGCGAGCTGCGCGGCGTTCAGCGCGCTGACCTCGGCGCCGGCCACGCGGACCGCCCCGCTGGTGGGCCGGTCGAGCCCGGCGATCAGGTTGAGCAGCGTGGACTTGCCGCTGCCCGACGGCCCCATCAGCGCGGTGAAGCTGCCTTCCTCGAAGTCTACGTCGAGCCCCACGTAGACCTCGACCGTCTGGGTGTCGCGCTGGAAGGACTTGTGAACGTCGCGGATTTCGACGAGGGCCATGGGTCCTGGGGGTCCTGGTCTTGGGTCTTAGGTCTTAGGGCGCCAACTTGACCCGCTGGCCTTCCCTGGGGTTCTCGAGGCCGCTGACGAGCAGCACCTCGCCGCCCGCGAGGCCGGAGCGGATCTCGCGCCTCCCGCCGCTGACCGGTCCCGCCTCCACTTCGCGGCGGGCGAGTCGGTTCTGGCGCACGAGCCAGACGACCGAGCGGCCGGCCTCGGTGCGCACGGCGGCCGCGGGCACGGTGAACCGTAGCGGCGCGCCGGGCCCGGGCGCCGCGGTGCGCTCGAGGGGCGCGAGGAAGTCCACCTTCGCGCCCATCTCGGGGAGGATGCGCGGGTCGTGGTCGCGGATCGCCACCTTGACCTGCACCGTGGCGCGCTGCCGGTCCGCCGTCGGCACGACCTGGCGCACGGCGCCGCGGAACGTGGTGTCGGGGTAGGCGTCGAGCGTGATCCGTCCCGCCATGCCGCGGCTGATCCGCGCGATGTACGCCTCGTTGACGTCCACCTCGACCTCGAGCGAGCCGAGGTCCGCCATCGTGACGACGGCCCCGCGCGTGAGGCCGCCGCCGACCGACGGCGCCACCACCTCGCCCACCTCGGCCTCCTTGCGGAGCACCGTGCCGGTGAACGGCGCGCGGATGAACGTGTTCTCGAAGTTCGCCTGGGCGAGCCTGAGTCCCGCGTCGGCGGACTCGACGCGCGCCTGCGCCGCCTGCGCGCGTGCCTCGGCCTGGGCGGCACGGCTCTCGGCCGCCTCGAGCTCCTGCTGCGAGACGAGGTTCGGGTTCTGCCCGCGGACGTCGCGAGCGCGGCGCGCCTCGCGCACCAGCTGGTCACGGTCCGCCTGCGCCTCGATGAGGTTGGCCCGCGCCGCGGCGAGGTTCGCCTCGGCCTGCTGCACCGCGGCGACGTAGTCGGCGTTGTCGAGCCGGGCGATCACGTCGCCCTGCCGCACGAACGATCCCTCGCTCACGCCGAGGAAGGCCAGGCGCCCCGCGATCTTCGCCGACACCGCCGCCTTGGTGCGCGCGACGACGTAGCCGTTCGCGGTCACGGCCGCGGTCCCCGCGCCCCCGGAGGCGGCCGCATCGCCCGCCGCGCCCACCGTGACGACCTCGACCGCCGGCGCACCGAAGCGGCGCAGGGCGTACGCGCCGCCGCCGAGCACGAGGACGGCGATCAGCGCCAGGAGGACGTTCCGCAGGAACGCGCGCGTGACCGGGGGCGGCGGCTGGTCGCGCCTGATGCGGAGTTTCCCAAGGTCGTGCACCACGTCGGGCATAACTGCCGGAACTTACAGGGGATGGCGTGCCCGCGGCAAAAAACGAAGCGCCCGCCCCTGGCGGCGCCGGCGCCCGACAGCAGGCACGGCAGAGCTTACGCGATCTTGCGCACGTTTGCGGCCTGTAGGCCCTTCGGGCCCTGCTTGACGTCGAACTCGACCTTCTCACCCTCGGCGAGCGAGCGGAACCCCTCCGAAACGATCGCCGTGTGGTGCACGAAGACGTCCGGCCCGCCCTCCTGCGAGATGAAGCCGAAACCCTTCGCGTCGTTGAACCACTTCACCTTGCCCTGCGCCATGACTGGACTACTCCTGTGCTGGATGATGGGCCTGCGCCCGCTACTGCGGCGGCCCCCGCGGCCGCACGCACGACACACGAAGAAAGCACGCAGCGCCGTAGCTGTCAACGAGTTACTTCGCCGGCAGCTCCTGGAGCCGCGCCACCGCGCGCCTGAGGTGCGGGATCACGATCGACCCGCCGACCACCAGCGCCACCGAGAACGCCTCGTACAGCTCGGGATCGGTCACCCCCTCCTCGCGGCAACGGATCACATGATACGTGATGCAGTCGTCGCACCGCAGCACCATCGAGGCCACCAGGCCGAGCAGCTCCTTGGTTCTCGCCGGGAGCGCGCCGGCCTCGTAGGTGCGCGTGTCGAGGTTGAAGAATCGGTTGACGACGAGGTTGTCGGCCGCGAAGATCGCCGCGTTCATCTTCTCGCGGAAATGGCGGAACTCCGCGAGTGGCGGCAGCGGCGCGTCAGCCATGATCCCCGCCCTCCTCCCGGGCCGTGCAGTCGGGGCACAGCGCCGGCGACGGCTTCGCGTCGGAGTGGTCGGCGATGTACTCCTCGACGTCGTGCCAGACACCGCCGTCGTCCGCCACGCGCTTGCACGAGACGCAGATCGGGAGCATCCCGCTCAGCCGCTTGGTGCGGTGGAGCGTGTGCTCGAGCTGCTGGATCTTGACCAGCCGCTCGCTTTCGGCCTGGCGGCGCTCGCTGACGTCGCGCGCGATGAGGGAGGCGCCGCTGACCTCACCCATCGCGTCGCGGATCGGCGAGACCGAGAGCGAGACCGTGATCACCGTGCCGTCCTTCTTGCGGCGCAGCGTCTCGTAGTGGGTGACGCGCTGGCCGCGGCGGATCTGGTCGAGGATCTGGCCCGTGTGGTCGCCGTGACCCGGCGGGATGAGGAGCGTCATCGGCTTGTCCACGGCCTCGGCGGCGCGGTACCCGAACAGCTCCTGGGCCCCCGGGTTCCAGCCCTCGATCACGCCGTGGAGCGAGATGCTGACGATCGCGTCGTCCGAGGACTCGACGATCGCCGCCAGGCGCGACAGCTCCGACTCGGCGTGCTTGCGCTCGGTGACGTCGCGCGCCGTGGCGTACACCACCCGGTGCTCGGTGTCGGCGATCCCGTTCCACTGGAGCCAGCGGTAGCTGCCGTCCTGGTGGAGCCAGCGGTTCTCGAAGCTGGCGGCGAGGCCGCCGCTCACCACCTTCTGGAACTCGGCCGCCGTGCGTTCACGGTCGTCGGGGACGACGAACTCCACGAGGGGCTTGGCCTTCAGCACCGCGGCGGGATAGCCGAGGACGCGCTCGAACGCGGGGTTGAGCTGGGTGAAGTACCCCTCGTAGCTGCACACGCACAGCAGGTCGAGCGAGAGCGTGAACAGGCGGTCGCGCTCGTGATCCTCGCGGCGGCGGCTCTGGGCGCGACGCTCGGTCATTCGTGGACCTCGCTAACGCGGCCGGACCTGGCTCGCCATGAGGGCCCGGCGGCACGCCGGGCACCGCACGACGTACACGCCGATGAGGCTGGCGCTCACATCCACGGCAGTCCCCGCCACGAGCGGCCCGTGGCAGCGCGGGCACTCGAGCGACGTGCCGGGCGTCGCCAGCATCCGCTGGATGGCTTCCGCCTCGTCGGGGGCGTAGGGGGCGTCGGTGTCGCGCAACCCGTGCTCGGACATGGTGACCTCCGGGGAACCCGAGAACGATGCGGCGGGAACCCGGAACGCGCCAGCGGCGGCACCCGCCGGGGCGCCGACACAGAAGCGCCGGCCCCCTGCGGGACCGGCGCTCCGGTGAAGCGGACTGACGCGAGGTCAGCCGATCTTGCGGACGTTCGCGGCCTGGAGACCCTTGGGGCCTTCCTTGACTTCGAACTCCACTTTGTCACCTTCGGCCAGCGAGCGGAACCCTTCCGTCGCGATCGCCGAGTAATGCACGAAGACGTCCGGGCCACCATCCTGCTGGACGAAGCCGAAACCCTTCGCGTCGTTGAACCACTTCACCTTGCCCTGCGCCATACGGTACTGCTCCTGAATATTAGGGCTGTTGCCCGTTAAGCGCCGGCCACCGTGGCCGGCGGTCCTGCAAACGAAAACACCGCCCGGGGTTACGCCCCGCAGCGGTGCCGTCTCTCCGGTGACTGCACTAGCTACTCTTGCGTCCCAACTGCGCCGCAAGCTACATGGGCCGGAGGTCGCTGTCAACACTCGGCTTAGGACCCCCGTTTGGCGAGCCGGCGCGCGCCCGGCGTTCCAGCTCCGCGGCGCCGGCGTCTCCGACCTCCTCCGCGGACCGGTCGCCGGTCATCCGCCCCACCCGGCCCGCCACCGAGCTTGACGCCGGCCCGGCCGCCGACCACTTTGTACCATGGTTCGAAAACTGAACCGCCGTTCGAATCACCGGACAGATGGCCGCCCGCCAGCCGACCGCCGGGAACGCCGGGCGCTCGCCACCCGCCAGACCATCCTGCGGGCCGCCGCCGGGGTGTTCCGCGACCGCGGCTTCGCCGCAACGGGGATGCGGGACATCGCCCGGGCCGCCGACCTGTCCCCCGGCAACCTGTACTACTATTTCAAGAGCAAGGCCGCCATCCTCTACTTCTGCCAGGACCACTCGGTCGGCCGGATGCTCGAGGCCGCCCGCGCCCTCCGCCGCCGGCGCCTGCGCCCGGCCGAGCGGCTGCGGCGGGCGATCACCGCCCACCTGCTCTGCACCCTCGACGAGCTGGATGGAGCCGCGGCCCACACCGAGGTGGATGCCCTGCCCCCCGAGCTCCGGCGGCGCATCGTCGCCAAGCGCGACCGCTACGAGCGCGCCGTGCGGCGGATGGTCGCGGAAGGGATGCGGCGGCGGGCGTTCGTGAAGGGCGATTCCGCGCTCGTCACCCGCGCCATTCTGGGCGCGCTGAACTGGACCGCCAAGTGGTACCGGCCCGGCGGGAGGCTCCCACCCGCCGCCGTAGCTGATGCGTTCGCCACGTACCTGGTGAGAGGACTGAAGCAATGACCGACGCGCCGACGCGCAGACGCGCAGCCGGGCAGGATGCGCGCACGCGCATCCGCCTCACCGTGAACGGCGAGGAGCGCGAGGTGCTGTTCGACGGCTACAAGACGCTGCTCGAGGTGCTGCGCGAAGACCTCGGCCTGACGGGCACCAAGCACGGGTGCGAGCTGGGCGAGTGCGGCGCGTGCGCCGTGCTGATGGACGCCCACCCCGTGCTCGCGTGCCTCGTGCTCGGCGTCGAGTGCGACGGCGCGAAGGTCACGACGGTCGAAGGGCTGGGCGACGGGCCGGAGCTGCACCCGCTTCAAGCCGCGTTCGCCGACCTGGGCGCGTCGCAGTGCGGCTACTGCACGCCGGGGATCCTCCTCACGGCCAAGCATCTGCTCGACACGAACCCGAACCCCACGCGCGAACGGATCGCCGAGGCGCTGAGCGGGAACCTGTGCCGGTGCACGGGCTACCTCCAGATCTTCGAGGCGGTCGAGGCGGCCGCTCGAGCCGTGAAGACGTCAAGCCGTGAAGCTGTGAAGGGGGCGGCGCGATGAGGGTGATCGGCAAGGCGCGGCGCCGCGTGGACGGTCGGGCCAAGGTCACGGGCCGGACGACCTTCGCCGACGACATCTTCCTGCCGCGCATGCTGTACGGGAAGCTGCTGCGCTCGAGCCTGCCCCACGCGCGCATCGTTGCGATCGACACCAGCGCGGCCGAGACGGCGCCGGGCGTGAAGCTCGTCCTCACCGGCGCGCACTTCCCGCACGCCTACGGCATCATGCCCATCAGCCAGGACGAGCACCCGCTGTGCGTGGGCAAGGTGCGGCACGTGGGCGATCCCGTCGCGGCGGTGATCGCGACGAGCGAAGCCGTGGCGGCGGACGCGTGCGCGCTCATCACCGTGCAGTACGAGGTCCTGCCCACGAT
This sequence comes from uncultured Gemmatimonadales bacterium, assembly GCA_964358595.1. Taxonomy (GTDB): domain Bacteria; phylum Gemmatimonadota; class Gemmatimonadetes; order Gemmatimonadales; family JACORV01; genus CAYHQJ01. The sequence continues at coordinate 16,261 of CAYHQJ010000006.1, read as the reverse complement.
CGCCGACCCCGAGGCGGCGCTGGCGAACCGGGCGACGCGCATCCACGACTACGGCGAGGGCGGGAACATCCACCGCCTGGCGCACCTCGAGTTCGGCGACGTGGAGGACGCGTTCCGGCAGGACGGCGTGCGGGTGTTCGAGGACGTCTTCTTCTACGAGGGCAGCACCCACCTCGCGCTCGAGCAGCACGCGGCGGTCGCCGCGCTCGACCAGGACGGCCGGCTCACGCTGTGGTCCTCGACCCAGACGCCGCACTACGTGCACCGCGAGCTGGCGCGCGCGCTCGACCTGCCGGCACACCGGATCCGCGTCGTCGCCTGCCCCAACGGCGGCGCCTTCGGCGGCAAGAGCGACCCGTTCAACCACGAGATGGTGGCGGCGAAGGCGGCGCTGCTGACCGGCCGCCCGGTGAAGATCACCCTCACCCGCGAGGAGGTCTTCTACTGCCACCGCGGGCGCCACCCGACGCTGATGCGGCTCAAGACCGGCGTGAAGCCAAACGGCACGATCGTCGGTATGGACCTCGAGACGCTGTTGGACGGCGGCGCGTACGGCAGCTACGGCCCCGCCTCGACGCTCTACACCGGCCAGCTCCAGACGGTCACGTATCACGTCCCGCGCTACCGGTTCCGCGCCTGCCGCACCTTCACCAACAAGCCGGCCTGCGGGCCCAAGCGGGGACACGGCACCCCGCAGCCCCGCTTCGCGCAGGAGGTGCAGCTCGACAAGATCGCCGTGGGGCTCGGCATGGACCCGGCGGAGCTGCGCCTGGCGCAGCTCGCGCCCGCGAACTCGCTCACCGCGAACTGGCTCCGGATCGGCACGATCGGCCTCGCGCAGTGCATCGAGGCGGTTCTCGAGGGCTCCGGCTGGACGCAGCGCCGCGGGAAGCTCGGCTTCGGGCGCGGCCTGGGGCTCGCCTGCTCCAGCTACCTCACCGGCGCGGGGCTGCCGATCTACTGGAACGAGATGCCGCACTCGGCGGTACAGCTCCAGCTCGACCGCTCGGGACGCGTCACCGCGTTCTGCGGCGCGACGGAGATCGGCCAGGGGAGTGACGACGTCCTGGCGGCCATCGTGGCCGAGGTGCTCGGCATCGAGGCGCTCGACGTGAAGCTCGTGACGGGTGACACCGACCTGACCCCGGTGGATCTCGGCAGCTACAGCAGCCGGGTCACGCTGATGATGGGAAACGCAGCGATCCAGGCGGCCGAGCGGGCGCGGGCCCTGCTCGCGGCCGCGGTGGCGGCGAAGATCGGCGTGCCCGAGGAACGCCTGACGTTCGCGGAGCGGCGGGTGTTCGACGTGGAGCACCCGGAGGACGGCGTGGACTTCGCCGTGGCGGTGGTGCTGGCCGAGACGAAGTTCGGCACGCTCGGCACGGTGGGCAGCTACTCCCCTCCCAAATCGCCCGGGAAGTACCGCGGTGCCGGCGTCGGGCCGTCGGCGGCGTATTCCTACAGCGCGGCGGTGGTCGAGGTAGAGGTGGATCCCGACACGGGCTGGATCCGCGTGCCGAAAGTGTGGATCGGGCACGACATCGGGCGGGTGCTTAACCCGGTCCTGGCGCGTGGCCAGGTCGAGGGCGGCGTCTACATGGGCCTCGGCGAGGCGCTGATGGAGGAGCAGGTGTTCCGCCGCCTGCCCCACAAGCTCTCTGGCGCGCTGGTCCACAAGATCCCCAGCATGCTCGAGTACAAGAGCCCGACCTCGCTCGAGATGCCGGAGGTCGTGACGACTTTCATCGAGACCAACGATCCCAACGGTCCGTTCGGCGCCAAGGAGGTCGGCCAGGGGCCGCTGCTGCCGATCATGCCGGCGGTGGCGAACGCTGTGTTCGACGCGGTCGGCGTGCGGGTGTGCGAGGTGCCGATAACGCCGGAGCTGGTGCTGAAGGGGCTGGAGAGCAAGGCGAAGCGGGGGATGGGGGGACGGGGGGACGGGGAGACTGAGGTGCGCGTCGGGCCGACCCGCTTCCCGGAGGTGCCCTGGCCCGAGGCGCTGGTCGTGCTGCCGCCGTGGGAGGGTGGCGACGGGCGCGCGGTGGGGCAAGTGAACAAGACGGCGAGAGCGCGCACATGATGCGGGCTCCTCAGTTCCGGTATCACGCCGCCAGGAGCGTGAAGGACGCGGTGGCGGCGCTGGCGGACGGCGGCCCCGGCGCGATGCTGCTCGCCGGCGGCACCGACCTGGTGCCGAACATGAAGCGCCGGCAGCAGGTGCCCGACCTGGTGATCGGGATCCGCACGATCGGGAAGCTGCGGCGGATCTCGAACGGCAAAGGACTCACGCTCGGCGCGTGCGCGACGCTCACGGAAGTGGCGGAGCACAAGACGGTGCGGAAGGGCTACGCCGCGCTCGCGAAGGCCGCGGGCGTCGTGGCGACGCCGCACCTCAGGAACATGGGCACGTTAGGCGGGAACCTGTGCCTCGACACGCGCTGCAACTACTACAATCAGAACCACGAGTGGCGGCAGGCGATCGGCTACTGCATGAAGGCGCCCAAGAGCACGGGTGGGCACGCGTGCCCGAGTCCCGACGGCGCGTCCATCTGCTGGGTGGCGACGAGCAGCCCGCGCTGCTGGGCCGTGAGCAGCACCGACACGGCGCCGGCGCTCATCGCGCTCGGAGCCGAGGTGACGCTCGTGGGTCCGGACGGAGAGCGGCGCATCCCGCTGGAAGCTCTCTACAACAACGACGGGATGCAGTATCTGACGAAGCGGCGGGACGAGATGCTGACGACGGTGCACCTGGGAGCGTGGAGCAGGGAGCGGGACCATTCCCGTGTGCGCAGTACCTACTGGAAGCTGCGGCGGCGGGGCTCGTTCGACTTCCCCGTGCTCGGCGTCGCGGCCGCGGTGCGGCTGGCGGGACAGGGGGACGGGGGGACCGGGGGACGGTCACCCGTCGTCGAGGAGGCGCGGGTGGTGCTCGGCGCGGTGGCGAGTTGCCCCGTGCTGGTGCCCGAGGCCGCGATGCTCGTCGGCAAGCCGCTGACGGACGATCTGATCCGCGGGTTCGCCGCGGTGGCGGCGCGGCACGCGAGGCCGATGGACAACACGGACTTCGAGCTGGGGTGGCGGAAGAAAGTGGTGAAGAGCTACGTGGTGGGGGCGCTCACGGAGCTGCGCGACGGCCGGTGATGGCACTCGTGCCGCCGGCGGGCCACGCGCCACGCGCGGCAACCTCGTCTTACGAGACCACCCGCAGCGCGTCCTCGACCGCGCGCCGGAACCCCCGCGGATCCAACGCGGGATACCGGTGGAGCTCGGGCTCGATCCGCCCGAACAGCTCCAGCAGCCTCGCCCGCTCCACGAGCCCCCGTCCCAGCATCTCGCGCACGTCCGTCATGTCCTGCGCGTGGCCGCGCTCGATCTTGGCGAGGGCCTGGGCGTAGAGATCGTAGTGGAAGACGGCGAGTTTTCCTTCCTGCATGATGAACAGGCTGCGGTCTTCCCACCCCGGCAATTCGGGGATGAAGTCGGCCGGCGACGCGAGCTCGACGTTGATCTCGAGCTCGTCCTTGAGGCGGGCGATCGCGCGGAGCAGCGCGTCCGGCTCGGGCACTAGCTTGACGTCCACGTCGATCGTCGTGGGTCGCCAGCCAAGGAGGACGGCCGTTCCGCCGCCCGTCAGGTAGAGTCGGCAGGCCGCGTCGGTGGCGCGGGCCAGCGCTTGCAGGAACGCACGCAGGCGCTCGGCGTCGGTCAGGCGCCGCATGCGGCGGCACGCTCGAAGCTCACGAGCCGGCGGACCAGTGCATTGTAGCGGGAGTGCGCCCCATTCTCGTCGTCCGCCGCGAGCGCCGCGTAGAGCCGATGCTCGGGGTTCGGCACATCGGATGGGGGCAGGACGATACCCACACGCCGGAGTCGCGGCGCCCCGACCAGCACCAGCAACGCCGGAACGGACTCAACGCCGCGCGCGAGATCCCGCAGGCCCGTGTCGATCAGGTCCGCGCCGGGGTACGCCGCGTGGGTGGCATCCATGCTGCTGATACTACCCGAGCCGTCCGCGGCCCGCAAAGAGCGCGCGCCGGTTACCTTCCCACATGCCATTCTCCTCGTTCGGCCTGCACCCCACCCTGCTCAAGGCGATCCGCGAGCTGGGTTTCACGCGCCCCACCCCCATCCAGGAGCAGTCCATCCCGCCCGGAATCGCGGGCAAGGACGTCCTCGCCTGCGCGATGACCGGGAGCGGCAAGACCGCGGCGTTCCTGCTCCCCATCATCCAGCACCTGATGGCAAAGCCGCGCGGGGCCACGCGCGCCCTCGTCCTCGCGCCGACCCGCGAGCTGGCCGCGCAGATCCACGAGCACATGGAAGAGCTCGCGGTGCACACGCCGGTGACCGGCGCGCCGGTCTTCGGCGGCGTCGGGATGGCGCCACAGGAGCACGCGTTCCGGAGCGGCGTGGACATCATCATCGCCACGCCGGGCCGGCTGCTCGACCACTTCAAGCAGCCCTACGCGAAACTTGACCGGCTCGAGTTCCTCGTGCTGGACGAGGCCGACCGGATGCTCGACATGGGCTTCCTCCCCGACATCCGCCGCGTGCTGCGCCACATCCCGGCGAAGCGCCAGACGCTGTTCTTCAGCGCGACGCTGCCGCAGGAGATCGTGAAGCTCTCCAGCGAGATGCTGCGTCACCCGGTGACCGTCAACCTCGAGCGCAAGTCGGCGCCGGCCGTCGGCATCACCCAGGCGGTCTATCCGGTGCCGCGCGAGCTGAAGTCCGCGCTGCTGCTGGAGCTGCTCCAGCGCGACGAGATCCACGACGCCATCGTCTTCTGCCGCACCAAGCACCGCGCCAACCGGCTGGCCGAGTACCTGACCAGGCACGGCATGCCCAACGCGAAGATCCACGGCAACCGCAGCCAGCCGCAGCGCACCGAGGCGCTCGCGGGCTTCAAGAGCGGCAAGGTCCGCGCGCTGGTGGCGACCGACATCGTTGCGCGCGGGATCGACGTGGAGGCGCTCGGCCACGTCGTGAACTTCGACGTTCCGGGTGTCCCCGACGACTACATCCACCGCGTCGGCCGCACGGCGCGGGCCGAGACCACCGGCGACGCGTTCACGTTTGTCTCGCCCGACGAAGCGGCCGAGCTGCGCGCCATCGAGCGCGCGATCGGCAAGCGGCTGCCGCAGGTGACGCTGCCGGGGTTTGACTACACCCACAAGCCGGCCGAGCGCTTCGAGGTCCCGATCGGCGAGCGCATCGCGGCGCTGCGATCCCGCAAGGCCGAGGAGCGCTCGCGCGGCAGGGAGAAGGCGGCGGCAAAGGCGCAGCGCGAAGCGGAGGAGCGGGAGCGCGCGGCCCGGAGAGCGGCACAGAAGCCGACGTCACGGCTGCACCGGCTGCGCAGGGGGCGGTAACGACGCCGATTGCGTCGCCGCGGTGAGCCTCGCCTCTGGCGGAACCGTGCCCGGCACGGTATGTCTCGCCGAAACCGCGAACCGAGGCAACGAGGGGCGGCCTGTGGCCTCGCCGCAACAGGGGTGGCGCTCCCTCGCCCCGTTCCACGCCGCTGGAGGCCCACCCCCTTCACCTCAACCCAGGTATCGGCAAGGGTTTAGCGAGGCCCCGCGCAAGGCGATGCTTGGCGTGCCCCTTGCAGAGAAAGATCGCAATGCGGCTCCATCACGAAGCCCCAGTCGACTTGACTGGAAACCACCGTCCCGTTGTTCAGCCATGGAGGTACCGATGTCTCGCACCAATCGTATTGCCGCTGCCGCGGCACTAGTAGGACTGCTCGGCATGAGCAGTCTCACGGCGTCCGCGGCGGCCCAGGCCACGGCGTCCATCGCCGCCACCGCCAACGTAACGGGCTTCGTGCCGCTCACAGCTGCCGGCGTGAACGACCTCGACTTCGGCAGCGTCACGGCAGGAACGCCGAAGGCGCCGACGAGCCTGTCGGCGAACGCTGGCCGGTTCAACATCTCCGGCCAGGCCAGCACGGCGGTGACGGTCAGCTTCACGCTCCCGACCGTGCTCACCGGGCCAGCCGCCGCGACGATCCCGATCACGTTCTCCTCGACCGACGGGCTGCTGTGGTCCGCTTTCCCGACGACCTTCACCACGTTCAATCCCAACGCCCCGTTCTTCACGACCACGAGCGGCTCTGGGAGCCTGGTGATCGGCATCTCGGGCACGGTGTCGCCGCCCCTCGCCACGACCACCGGCATTTATTCGGGCACGGTCACCCTGACGGTGACGTACTAGCCGAGCGCCCGCACCCGGAGCTTCTCCGTGACCACCGTGCCGGTCTGGCATCCGCCTGCGGGCAGTGGCCTGTAGGTGTGGGTGCTCAGGCCGGCGCGGTCGTTGGCTAGCCATGAGAAGCACGGTGGCGATCGCCATGCTCGCGGCGTCCGCGTTGGTTGCCTTTCCCGCCTCGTCCCTCTCGGCTCAGGTGCGCCGGGCAGCGGTGGTGAAACCAACCCCGTTGCTCGCGCTCGCACTTAACGACCTCGAGTTCAGCACCGTGCTTCCCGGGGTCGCGACTTCGGTGCCCGTGCACGATCCGCGGCACGCCGGCCTGTTCGAGATCCAAGGCCCGCCCGACGGCAGCGTGCGGGTCGAGTTCGTCCTTCCGGCTGCGCTCAGCTCTGACGGCGGCGCGCTGCTCCCCATCAGTTTCGGGCCCGGGGACGGGTTCGCCGACTTCAGCCGCGGCCGACCGCCGCGCGGCCTCTTGTTCGACCCGCACGCGCCCGTGACCGGCACCCTTGGCCCGAACGGACGTCTCTTCGTGCGGATGGGCGGCACGGTGCTGCCCGCGCCGCTTCAGGCCGGCGGCGCGTACCGCGCCACCATCTTCCTGACCGTGTACGATCTGGGAAGCTGAGCATGCGACGCCGGTTCACGCCCGCCCTGCGGATTGCCGTCATCACGGTCGCCTCGGCAGTCCTCCTGCCGGCCGTCATCGAAGCGATCTACGTGTCTCCGACCGCCGTGTTCATTGACGACCGGTCGCGGGCTGCGCAGATCACGATCGGCAACTCGGGCGACCGTCCCGAGGAGGCGACCATCGAGCTCAAGTTCGGTTTCCCGGACGCCGACTCGGCGGGTACCCCATACGTCCGGTTCATCGAGGATCCGGGCCCCGAGTTCCCGTCCGCTGCCGAGTGGATCCGACCGTTCCCCCAGCGCGTTCGCCTCGAGCCCGGGGCGCAGCAGGTCGTGCGGTTGCTGGCACGGCCTCCGGAGGATCTGCCCGACGGCGAGTATTGGACCCGGATGATCGTCACGGGCCGCGGCGCAGTCGTTCCCGTCGCCGGCGGGGACAGCGTTGTGCGGGCCGGCGTGAGCCTCGAGATCCGGCTCGTGACCTCGGTGACGTATCGCAAGGGCAGGGTTTCCACCGGCGTCGTGCTGCGGGGCCTCACCGCGGAGGCGGAGGGCGATTCCCTCGCGGTGTGGGCCAGCATGGCCCGCGAAGGGAACGCAGCCTATCTCGGCACAGCGGACGTCGAGCTCGTGACCGTGCGCGGCGCCATCGTGCGCCGCTGGTCCACGGCGTTGTCCGTGCACTACCCGATGACCCGACGGTTCGCCTTCCCGCTCGACGCGCTCCAGCCCGCCGACTACAGGGTCCGGTTCCGGCTTCGCGCGCAGCGTAGGGATCTGCCGGCGGATCGGCTGTTGCCCGCCCCCACCGTGACGGACTCGGTGGCGGTGCGCGTGGGCTGAGGCGATCCATGACCGCGCCGCCCTGGATGCCGGGCACGGCCCGACCGCACGGGCTCCCGCGCAGGTTGGCGCTGCTGGCCGGCCTGCTCCCGCTCGCTCTCGCGTCTCCCGCGCTCGCCCAGATCGCATTCCGGAACAGCCCGGACCAGCAGCAGGGCGGCGGCTGGCAGGACACCACGTACGTCGACGCGGTCATCCAGCTCGACATCGAGAACGGCCCGTCGGCCGTCGTGCCGGCGCTGGCCTACAACTCGACGCTGCTGCTGCCGCTGCGCCAGTTCCTCGCGATGGCCGAGATCCGCATCGCGGTGTTCGCCCTGCGGGATTCCGCGGTGGCCGTGCTGGAGCCCGGTCACATCGCGCTCCGGTTCAATCCGGGCGCGCGCGTGCTCACGCGGGGAGCGGAAGCCGTCCCGTACGACACGCTGGACGTGGTGTGGTGGGACGGAGACCTGTTCGTGGCCACCGGCCTGCTCGACCGGCTGCTGGGAGTGAACACCAGTGTGGAGTGGTCGGATCTTTCGGCCATGGTGGGCCGGTCGGCGGACCTGCCGGTCATCCAGCGTGGGCGTCGCGAGCGCCGCCGCCAGGCGCTCTACCGCGGGCGGCCGGCCTCGTACGCCCTGGAGATCCCGCTGCGTGAGCGCGTCGTGGATGGCGGGGTCCTGACCTGGGCCCTCACGGCCGCCACCAGCGGGCCGACCGACCAGTTCTCACTCGATCTCGGGGTCGGCGCAGGGCTGCTCGGGGGCAGCGCCGAATTGCGCCCGCAGTTCTGGAGCAACCGCGCCGAGTCGGGCTCGGAGCTCCGCGTATCGTGGACGCGCGCCTGGCTCCGGTCGCGGTGGATCCGGCAGGCGCGGCTCGGCGACATCCAATCCAGCGGGCGCCGGGCGAGGCTGCTGCAGGGCGTCGTGATCACCAATGCGCCGTTCATCCGCTCCTCCGAGTTCGACGTCGAGCAGTTCGTGGGCACCGTCCCGGTCGGGTGGGAGGTGGAGCTGTACGACCGCGGCCGACTCCTGGCCTACGCCGACGCCGACGCCGTCGGGGCGTTCCGCGTGCCGCTTCAGCTCCGCTATGGCCAGAACCCGTTCGAGCTCGTGCTGTACGGCCCCGGGGGCCAGATGGTGCAGCAGAAGCGCACCATCCGCGTCCCGTTCAGCCGGCTGCCTAGCGGCCGCCTGGAATACGCCGTCGCCGGCGGGCGGTGCCGCTACGATCCGTGCACCGGGCTGCTGAGCGCCGATGCCCGGTACGGCCTCTCGAACCGTGTCACGGTGCAGGGAGGCTGGGACGCGTTCTTCCAGGGACTCCGGGGCACGCTGTGGCAACCGTACGCTGTGGTGTCGGCCGCTCTGCTCCCCGCGCTCGGCCTCACGGGCGAGGCGGTGGCGAACGGGCATCTGCGGGCTGCGGCGGAGTACGAGCCGTCGACCGACCTGCGGGTCAACGCCGGGTACACGCGCTATGCGGAGGCGGGCGCCATCTACAGCGGAACGTTCGCCGAGGCCACGCGGTCGGAGGCGTCCCTGTTCTGGCGGCCGGGCTGGATGAACGGCGCGTTCTTCTTCCAGGGCGCCGGCGTGCACTCCACGGGCCCGGGCATGCGGCGGAGTCTGGAGCGCCTCTCCGCCGCCACGCGGATCGGCTACGTCCGCTACTCGCTCGGCATCCTGCACGACGATTTCCGTTACGGCGGCGGGGGGGCCGCTCGGCGATTCGCCATCGATGCGAGCGCCGACGCCGTCCTGCTCGGCCCATGGCAGTGGCTCCGCACCTCCACCGTGCAGGGCCAGATCGGGGTCGAGCCCGCCCGCGGGCTGACGGCGTTGCGGGCGGCCCTGGGCCGCCGCATCGCCCGGTCCGTCCGCCTGGACGCCGCGATCGGGTGGTTCCGCCCGGCTGGCTACAGTCTCGAGCTGGGCTTCTCCACAGCGCGGCCCGGCCCTCGCGCCGGGACGCGAAGCCGCCTCAGCTCGAAGTCGGGCTCGGAGGCCCTGACGTACGCCAACGGCTCGGTGGCCTGGGATCCGCGTGCGCGGCTGCTCAAGCTGGGCGACGTGGCGGATCTCGGCCGGGCGGGGATCTCCGGCGTCCTGTTCCGGGACGACAACGGCAACGGCAAGCGGGACCAGGGTGAGCCGGGGCTCTCGGGCATCCCGGTGCACGTCGGCGGTTGGCCCGCGGAGACCGACGCGGACGGCCGGTTCGCCGCGTGGGGCCTGTTCCCGACGGAGCCGCTCCAGATCGACGTGGACTCGCTCTCGTTCGACGATCCGCGGCTCATCCTGCCGGCTCCGGTCATCCAGGTCCGTCCCACACCGAACAGCTTCGGCACCATCGAAGTGCCGGTCGTGGTCGGCGCCGAAGTGAGCGGCTTCGTGGTGCTCGGCGAGGAGGCACTTGCAGGCGTGCCGGTGGTGCTGCGGGAGCTAACTACCGGCAGGGAGATCACCACGCTCACGTTCAGCGACGGTGGCTTCTACAAGACCGCCGTCCCGCCGGGCGAGTACGAAGTCACGCTGCCGGACGCGGTCCTGGAGCGCCTGGATGCGTTCGCGCCCCCGCTGAGCATTTTCGTACCGCCTGGCGCCGGCGATAAGCGGTATGCGGACCTGCAACTGCGGCTGCAGCCGCGCCAATGAGCAGCCGCCGAGGTCGGCGGGTGGGGGTGTCGCCCCGCGCGCCAAGGCGCGATAATTCATTGGTGCGCACGGCGTGCACCCGCCGCCGCGTCGACGGGACATCAGCCGGCGTCGAGGAACCAGCGTAGTGCCGATCCAGGGAAGTATCGAGGAAGCCGGCCTGCCCGACGTACTCCAGCTCCTTTCGCTGGGGAGGAAGACCGGGTGTCTCACCGTGGTCGACGGGGCGATGCACGGGGAGATCTACCTGGATGTCGGCAGGGTCAGCTTCGCCACGATCGCCAACCGCCGCGACCGCCTCGGGGTGATGCTCGTCAAGAGCGGCCGGATCACGCAGGAACAGCTGAACGCAGCGGCCGAGGAGCAGGCGGGCGGCAACAAGCGGCAGATTGGCAAGATCCTCGTGGACTCCGGGCGCATCAACCGCCGCTCGATCGAGCGGTTCGTCCGGCTCCAGGTGGAAGAGGCCGTCTACTTCCTGTTTACCTGGAAGCAGGGCGAGTTCACCTTCACGTCGATCGGGCGGCCACCGCAGCAGTCCCTCCTCGTCTCGCTCGATCCCGAAAGCCTGCTCCTCGAGGGCGCCCGCCGGGTGGACGAGTGGAGCCTGATCCAGAAGAAGATCCCGTCGTTCGACCTAGTGTACCAGCGCAGCAAGAACAAGCTCAGCGGAGCCGCCGCCGAAGACCTCACGGACGAACAGAACCGCATCCTTCCCCTGCTGGACGGCACGCGCGACGTGGCCGGGCTCGTCGACGTCACCGGGATGAACGAGTTCGACGTCGGCAAGGCGCTCTACGGACTCGTTGTGGCGGGGGTCGCCCAGCTCGTGGAGCGGCGCGCGCGCGTCCGCCATCTCGACTACCGCGAACTGCTGGCGTATGTGGTCCGTGAGGCGGAGTTCGCGGACCCCCAGCGGCGGAAAGACGCGGCGCGGCACATCGTGGACTGCCTCACGTGCGCCGAGCGGCTGCGCAAGATCCACGTCCGGCGGACGGAAGGATCGGATATGATCGCCGCCGCCGCCGAGGCGGGGACGCCTGCGGGGAGCCCGGCAGCCGCGAGGCCTCCGCAGCTGGCGCCGCCGGTCGTGCCCCACGCTGCCGCCGAGACCCCCGGGTTTATGGAGCGGCGCGTTCGGAGTCGCCGGACCAACCGCGACCGCCGCCGGCTCGAGCGCCGGGCCGGCCTCGACCGCCGCCACGTGGTGAACGCGGCGTGGGCGCAGTCCAACGTGGAGCGGCGGAAAGCCCCGCGCCGCCAAGACGAGCGGCGGGGGAGTCACGCGCCGGACCGCCGGAGCGGAATCTTCGACCGGCGTGCCGGCGCGGTGGCAGTTGCTGCTCCGGTCGTGCGGGCGGCGGGCCCGGGTGGGCGGATGACCGAACCGCGGCAGCTTCAGCCGCTCGAGCGGCGAGGTCAGGGTCGGCCGCACAGGGCTGGACCGGCTGCGGACGACCACAAGACACTGGAGGTCACACCGGTCGCGGCGCAGGCGGCAGTCGCCGCGCCAGCGGCGGATGCGGCAGCACCCGTCCCGGCCGAGCCCGCGAGCCCGCCAGAGGCGACTTCTCCCCCGGCACCGGGGCGGACGGGAGCGCCCAGCAGGGATATCCAGTGGATCATGAGCCCGGAGGAGTCTCTCGAGCTGATCCGGGCGTCCAAGACCGACCTGCGCGCAACGGACGCCGCGGCCCGCGCCCCCGCGAGGACTACGGCTGCGCCCGCCGCGAAGGCCGCCAGCGAACTCCAGCCGCCGGGGCCGAACGGGCGGTCCACGGCGGCGAGGCCCGTCGCGGCCACCGCCGCGGCGCCGCCGGCCGCGCTGCCGACACTCGAAAAGGCCCGCCCGGCGCCCAGCCCGGCCCGGCCGGCAGAAAGCGGGCGAGCGGAACGTCAGGCCTTCGGACGGCGGGCCTTCCCCGTTCGTACGCTCGCCATTGCAGCCTCGTTCGCCGGCGTCGCGCTCGTGGGTTACATGGCGGGGCAGCTCGGCAGGCGTGATGGATCCGGCCAGGCGGCCGAGACGACCGCGGCGAATGCGCTTCCCGCGACCGCGGCGGCACAAGCGCCGCCCCGGACCCAAGCTCGCGAGGGTGAGCCGCGCGTAACGAGCCCGGCTGCGCCCGTGCAGTCGGCTCCCCGGACCGCGGCTCCCGCCGAGCGGAGCGCGCCTACCCAAAGCGCGGCCGAGACCAGAGCGGAGCAGCCTCCGCGTCCTGCCGCGGAGCCACGCTCCGTGGGCCAGGAACCGGTGCCGCGTGCGGCTCCCGGCCCGGCGGTCGCGGCTGCCCAGCCGCCGGCAGCACAGCCGGTCGCCCCAAGAGTCGAAACGCCGCCGCCCCAGCCGGCTCCGACCGTCGGAATCCTCCGCGGAGTAGTGCGTGACGCGAGCGGCCGGACGCTCGCGGGCGCCCGGGTGTCCGTGCGCGGCACAGCGCTCTCGGCGGTGACGGATGGATCCGGAGCGTTCGAGATCCGCGACGTTGCGGACGGTCCGGTTGTGGTGCAGGCCACCGCCCAAGGGTACGTCCCGGGAAGCACGGAAGCCCGGGCCAGGGCCGGGGCTGCCGTCGCCGCCGACCTGACCCTTGGTGCCACACCCACCGCCACCGAGCCGGACAGGGACCTTGCCGCGGGCGGATGGGCGCCGGTGGAGCGCGCAGAGGCGAGCGAGATCCTGGGCGGCACGCTCGGCGCCATCGAGGGACTCGGGATCGAGAGCATCGCCAAGTCCACGGCGGGCAGCCGGCCGCGCGTGCGGGTGGTGCAACTCGCGGAATCGGGTGAGCGCATCGTGCTCACGGAGACGCGGGCCGGGGCGGCGGTGCGCGGCGGCGCGGGTCCGGCCCGCCTGACGTCGCTCCGGGTCATGCCCCCTTCCGAGGCGTACCCGCTGTCCACCGGCACGGCGAGCCTCGGGAACCTCCTGATCACGGCGAGGTCCGGCCTCGCAGCTGACGCCTTGCGCTCGCTTCTCGAGCGACTGGGCGAGGTGCGGTAGGGAGAAGAGCCCCACGAGGTGGATCGGGCGACGGCGAGGCCTAGCTCGAGTGGTCGTGGGCGATGTACCACCGCCCGCCGAAGCGCCGCATCACGAGTGAGGTCGGCCCGCGCGCGGTGACGGAGTCGCCCCGCATCAGCACGTAGTACGCGATCGCGTTCAGCGCATCCCGCCCGACCACGTCTACCTCGAGGCCCTCGAAGCGCAGCGAGTCGCGCTGCGCCCCCGGCTCGAAGCGGCGCTCGTACAGCTGCCGGATCGCTGCGCGGCCGTGCACGACGCGCGCCGGGGTGACGAATGTCGCGTCGGGCGCGTAGTCCGAGACGAAGCCGCCCAAGTCGCCCGCGTTCCACGCCGCCGCACCGTGATCGAGGAGCGCCTGCACCGCGGCGCGCACGGCATCGGGCGCCGCCGCTCCCTCAGCCGCGGTGCGGGTCACCCTGACGCGCACGCACGAGGCGAGCAGCAGCGTCGCGGCCAGCGCCGCGCCTCGAGCCATTACGATCCGCACGTCACCCTCCCTGGATCCGCCTGGTGAGCGCGGGCACGAGCCCCATCAGCCGTGCGTACAGCGTAAGCTGGCCGCGGTGATACATCTCCTGGGCGATACCGTGGTGCACCCACGCCAGCTTGGTGCCCATCCCGCCGTCGAACCGCTCGATCCGCTGCCACAGCGCGAGCTCGCCCTGCGCGCGGAACCGCCGCTCGGCGTCCCCGAACTGGGACTTCAGCACGGCCAACAGCTGCGCCTTGGTCTTCGCCTTCCACGCGGGCTTCGCGTACAGCGCGAGCAGTTTCGGCCACGGGGCGCGCTGGAGGTTCGTGTCGGGGCGCGTGAATTCGCCCGTCATCATCATCGCGACCTCAAGGATGTGCTGCACCTGCTCGCGGACACTGCGCACCTCCGGCGTGGGCCGGAAGTCGAACCGATTCGCCGGGATGTTGCGCACCTCGTCGATGATGCCGCTGCGCACGTCCCACCAGGCCTCGAGGATCTCGTCCAGCATGCTGCGTAGCTCGGCCATGTCACGCTCCCGCGCTGAGGTCGGCGCGCCGATGGGCAACGCCTTCCCGGGCGAGTGTATCCGGGGGCGTCCCGGCCGGCAACCCGCCCGGGACTTTTCCCGAGCGGCGGGGTATGCAATCGCTTCATCCACATACTCCTCAGGGGGTCGCATGCAGCGGGTGCTCTTGGCCGCGCTTGGCGCGGTGTTGGTCGGTTCGGCGTGTTCGTCCAGCTCCTACGGGCCGGGCAGCGGCGGCAACGCGCAGCCGGGCGCCAACCAGGTGTTCATGCAGAGCTCGGCGTTCAACCCCGTGACCCGCACCGTGGCCGTGGGCACGCTGGTGGCGTGGGTGAACAAGGACGGCACCACCCACACCGTGACCTCGAGCTCGGTGCCGGCCGGCGCGGCGACCTTCTCGTCCGGGAACGTCGGCGGCAGTGGGCAGTTCCAGGTGACGTTCGCCACGGCCGGCACCTACCAGTACTACTGCACCATCCACGGCAGCCCGGGGGCGGGGATGCACGGGACGATCATCGTGCAGTAGACCAGGGCATCGTTCCGTGTTTCCGCGCAGGAGCGCGCCGGCGACCGGCGGCTCGACCAGCACGCGGGGCCGGGCGTCGCCGTGCCGCTCGCGATGGTCGCCGGGCTGCACCTGCTCACCTCGCTCGCCCTGCGGAAGGAGGCGGAGCCCGCGTTCACCGGCGCGTGGGCGCTCGGCCTCTATGCCTACATCGTTCTCGTGGCGCTGGCCGCGGGGTCGTGGCGGAGCCGCCCGGATCTCCCGAAATGGCTCGCGAACGGCCGCGCGATCCTGTGGACGCTGCCGGCGATCGCGCTGTTCACCGGCCTCTCGCTCGAGCTGCACCGCTGCTTCGCCGCGAAGCAGGCCACGTGGGCGGGCGCCGCTCTCGCGGGTGATCTCGCGATCAGCGTGTACTGGCTGGTGTACGCGGGGCTCGCGGTGCGGCTCGGCTTCTGGCTGGACAACTGGGCGGTGCGGACGGTGGGACTCGCGGTGGCGGGCCTCGCCGCTGCGAAGATCGCGCTGTTCGATCTGTCGCGGCTGGAGGCGCTCTACCGCGTCGGCTCGTTCTTCGTGCTCGCGCTGATCGCTCTGGCCGTGGCGTACGCGTACAACCGGCGCGTGCGGCGCCGCGCGCAGGAGCCGGAGCCTCCTCCTCATACGTGACGGGGGTCCGTGCCGGGTATATTCCCGGCCCTCCAACTCAACCGGGAGTCGAGTCATGAAGACGATGTCGTTGCTGGCCGTCGCCGCAGCGGTGCTGGCGTTCCCGCTCGCGGCGCAGCAGCCGGGCGGGCAGCAGCCGGGCATGATGCACGCTCAGGGGATGCACGGGGAAATGATGCGGGGCATGGGCATGGATTCTATGATGGCAACGATGATGCGCAGCATGGCATTCGCGCCGGAGCACCTGCTGATGCGGAAGACGGCGCTCCGCCTGACCAGCCAGCAGGAGGCCCGTCTGACCGCGCTCCACGACGCGGCGCAGCCGATTCACGACGCCGCGGCTCGCGCGGCGTTGATGCACGCGCAGGAAATGGAGCAGGCGATGCGCGCCGCCACGCCGGACACGAACGCCGTGCAGTCGCACTTCCAGGCCGCGCACGCGGCGATGGGCGCGGCGCATTGGGCGATGGTGAGCGCCTCGCTCCAGGCGCGCGGCGTCCTGACGGACGCCCAGCGCCGGCAGCTGGAGGCGATGGCGGATTCGATGCACACGGGCCCGATGATGCGTCGCGGCGGCGAGATGCAGCACCGCTAGGACGTTGCGGGAGCGTGGCCCCGGGAAAACGCCGAAGGCACCGGCGCTGGGCGGCTACGTCAATGCCAGAGGAGGGACTCGAACCCCCGACACGCGGATTATGATTCCGCTGCTCTAACCAGC
>CAYHQJ010000005.1:0-31306 GCA_964358595.1 uncultured Gemmatimonadales bacterium | reverse complement strand
TGGATCTCGACGACCGGCTTGAGGCCGCGCGTCGCCAGGCCAATCGCCCGCCCGACGATGTTGGCCTCGGCGAGCGGCGAGTTGTAGACGCGGTCGCCGCCGAACAGCTTCTGCAGCCCCCACGTGACCTTGAAGACGCCGCCCTTGCCCTTGACCTTGCCGAGGTGCTCGCTGCGCGAGACGTCGGCGACGTCCTCGCCGAAGATGACGATCCGCGGGTCGCGCGCCATCTCGTCCTTCATGCACGCGTTCAACAGGTCCACCATCGTCGTGGGGTCGCCGCTGAACTGCGGGTCGTCTTCGGTGTCGAACTGCTCGGACGTCGGGTCCACGTCGGGCGAGTAGACGTAGCGCAGCGCCGTCTCGACGGGTGGCTGCGGCGAGGCCAGCGCCGCATCGGCCGCCTCGGCCACCACGCGCTCGACCTCCTCCTCGATCGCCTTGATCTCTTCCGGCGTCGCCGTGCCGTCCGCGACCAGCTGCATCGGGAACCGCTTGACCGGGTCGCGCTTCGCGTCCGACTCGCGCTCCGTCAGCGGCCGGTACAGCACCTCGTCGTCGGACAGCGAATGCGAGTACGGCCGGATGACGTGCGCGTGCACCAGCGCCGGCCCATTGCGGGCGCGGCAGTGCGCCACCGCGCGCGACACCGTCTCGTACGAGGCGACGGGGTCGCACCCGTCCACCTCCTCGACCAACAGGTCCGGGAACCCGCTCACGAGCTTCGAGATGGACCCTCCCGCGGTCTGCACCTCCTTCGGCACCGAGATCGCGTAGCCGTTGTCCTCGATCACGAAGAGGACCGGCAGCTTCAGGTTGCAGGCGGTGTTGAGCGCCTCCCAGAACTCACCCTCGCTCGTCGTCCCGTCGCCGAGCGAGACGTAGACGACCTCGTCCCCGCGCATCTTCTGCGCGCGCTCGGGAATCTGGGTGATCCGGTCGTAGCGGAGCCACGCCTCGGCGCAGCCGACCGCCTGCAGGCACTGGGTGCCGGTCGGGCTCGACTGGCTGACGATGTTGAGGTCCTTGTGGCCCCAGTGCGAGGGCATCTGGCGGCCGCCGGAGTTCGGGTCGGCCTCGGCGCCTACGGCCGAGAGCAGCATCTCGGTCGGCGTCATGCCGAGGGTCAG
Organism: uncultured Gemmatimonadales bacterium; assembly: GCA_964358595.1. Taxonomy (GTDB): domain Bacteria; phylum Gemmatimonadota; class Gemmatimonadetes; order Gemmatimonadales; family JACORV01; genus CAYHQJ01. Next base: position 30,176 of record CAYHQJ010000005.1, on the reverse strand, counting down.
GCAGAGGGCCCGGTCGCGGTAGTACGGGTAGAACCAGTCGTGGCCGGCGCGGAGCGCCTTGCCGGCCGCCACGAGCACCGCCTCGTGTCCGGCGCCCGAGATCTGGAAGAAGATCTTGTTCTGGCGCTTGAGCTGGATCTCCCTGTCGTCGATGCGGCGCGACAGGAGCATCAGCCGATAGACATCGAGCAGGTCGCGCTTCGCAAGCTTGCGCTTCGCGACCTCGGGCTTAGAGCGGGCGGTCATGTGGGTCGAGCAAAATACCCGTTGTGGACGGGCCACTCAACGTCGCTCGTAAACGAGCCGCCCTCCCACCACGGTCGCCCGCACCCGGGCCCGGCTGATCGTCTCGGGCGGAACCCCGAACAGGTCCCGGTCCAGGAGGACGATATCGGCCAGCATCCCGGGCCTCAGGACCCCCACCCGGGGCTCCATGAAGCCCGCGTACGCCACGCCGCTGGTGTAGGCCCGGAGCGCCTCGCCCACCGTGATCTTCTGCTCCGGCAGCCAGCCCCGGGGATTCAGGCTGTCGAGCGTCCGGCGGGTGACGGCGGCGTAGAGCCCCCAGATTGGGTCGAGGGGCGCGACCGTCCAGTCACTGCCGAAGGCGAGGTGCGCACCCGTATCCAGGAGCGTGCGGAAGGCGTAGGTGCCTGCCAGCCGCGGCGGATCGAGGCGTTTCCAGGCCCAGCGCCCGTCGTCGATCACGTGGTAGGGCTGCATCGAGGGGATCACCCCCAGCTGAGCGAAGCGCGGGATGTCCTCCCGGCGCAGGTGCTGGGCGTGTTCGTCGCGGAAGCGGCGGTCGCGCGGGCCGTGCGCCGCAATCGCGGCGGCGTAGAAGCCGAGCAGCATCGCGTTGGCGCGGTCACCGATGGCGTGGACGGCGATGTGCAGCCCCGCGCTGTCGGCGCCCAGGATCATGCGCCGCATCGCCGCTGAGTCGGTGACCAGGAGGCCGCGACCGTCCGGCGCATCGAGGTAGGGCTCGAAGAACGCCGCCGTCGTCGAGCCGAGGGAGCCGTCCATGAACCCTTTGAGCCCGCCCCAGCGCAGCCACTCGTCGCCGCGGCCGAGGGCACGCACGGTGTCGGCCAGCATCCGCCAGGTCGCGATCGGCACGAACGCAGAGACCCGGGTGATCATCGCGTTCCGCGCACGGGCGCGGCGGAAAGTGGCGAAGTCGCCCCAGCCGCTCATGACGTGCACGGTCGTCACGCCGAGGGACGCGGCGTGGCGCATCGCCGCCTGGAAGGCGCTGTCGGACTGCTGGGGCGTCGGCTCGGGGACCGCGCGGTCGATCAGGCCCTGCGCGTTGTCCTTGAAGATGCCCGCCGGCTCCCCGGTGGCGGAGTCGCGCACGATGACGCCGCCGGCCAGGTCGCGCGTCCCGCGCGTGACGCCCGCCAGCCGGAGCGCCATCGAGTTGGCGAGCGCCATATGCCCGTCGAGCCGATTCACGAACACCGGGTTGTTCGGCGTCACTGAGTCGATCCAGTCGCGGCGCGGCAGCGGCGAGCCAGCCCAGCGCTCGTGGTCCCAGTCACCGCCGAGGATCCAGCGGCCGAGCGGCAGCCCGCGCGCGTACGCGGCGATGCGCCGGACGAACTCCTGTGGGCTGTCCGCGTCGCGCAGGTCGACGTAGCCGAGCTGGAAGCCGCCGGCGACGAAGTGGGTGTGCGCGTCAGCGAAGCCGGGCGTGACGAGGTTCGTCCCGTTGTCCAGCACGCGCGTGCCCGGGCCGACGAGGCGCCGCACCTCGCGCCGGGCGCCGACGGCGACGATCTCGGCGCCGCGCACGGCCACCGCCTCGGCCCAGGGCCGAGCGCGGTCGCCGGTCCAGATCCGCCCGTACACGACCAGGTCGGCGCGCTGCGCCGCGAGCGGCGCCGCGGTGGCGGCCGCCGCCGCGAGAATGGTCCCGATGATCCTCTTCACCGCACTCTCCTGCGCATGCGCGTCTCGCGCCGCCGCGTGGTGTCCGCTAGTTTCCCGGTGTGAACGAAGCCGCCAAGAAGGCCGTCCTGCGCCGGTCCCCGTACGATCTCTGCAGCGAGCGCGATTGACGGGTGCTCACCCTCGCCGAAACCGGAATGAAGTACGCGGGCTGATCGCATGCCGGCAAGGCTCGCGATCGCTGCGGTAGCGCTCGCCCTGGCCGCGCCCGCAGCGCGCAGTCAGGCGCCGCCCGACACCCTCGTCTACAACGTGGCGATCCAGCCGCGTGACCCGCACCTCACCGTGGAGGCGCGGCTCACCATGTCCGCCCGGGGGACCGTGGTGCTGGCGGCGCCCCCGTCCGCGGGGCCGGCGGGCACCAGCGTGGCCGGCCTCTCCGCCACCGACGACCGCGGCACCCCGCTGCCGGTGCGCCGGAGCGGCGCGACGTTCGCGATCGACCGCGCCGCCCCACCCGCCGTGCGCTTCCGTTACCGGCTCGACTTCGAGCGCCGGGTGGCGGAAGGGTCGACGGGATCCGCGCTCGACACCAGCCGCCTGTATGCCGTCACGCGCAGCGTGTTCGTGGCGCCCGACCCCACGGCGTTCCGCAAGACGTCGCGCACCTACCCGGTGGTCCGCGTCGTCTTCCTCCCGCCGCCCGGGTGGGCGGTCGTCGCGGGCTGGCCGCTGGATGGCGGGGTATTCCAGCCCGCCGACGGCAGCGACCTCGTCGGTGCGACGGTCGCTGCCGCGCCCGACTTCCGGCTCTACCGCGATACCGTCGCGGGCGGCACGCGTCTGCTGGCGATCCGCGGCCACCGCTACTTCAGCGACTCTGCGCTCGCCGCCGTCATCGACGCGGCCCTGCGCAAGGGCGCCGCGGCATTAGGACCCGTACCCGTGGCGCGCGTCACCTACACCAGCGAACTCGGCCGCAAGGGCCGCACCAGCGGCAGCCTCCAGGGCCTAGCGAGCATCGGCCTCATCTGGGAGCCGAGTGAGCTGCTCGAGCTCGCGCGCAGCCACGACACCTTCCACGAGACGCTCCACCTCTGGTTCGGCGGCGCCATGGAGACCGAGCGCTGGTGGACCGAGGGTGTGACCGACTACCTCGCGGCCCGGCTCCTCGCCGAATGGAAGGGCCGGCCCGAGGACCTCGCCGCGCTCACTTGGGAGTCGTACCGGAACTACCTCGCGATCGACCACAACACGCGCATGACGATGGCCGAGGAGAACCGGGCCAATGTCGGCGGCGACAACACCGAGCTGCTCGTCTACCGCAAGGGCATGCTGGCGGGGCTCCTGCTGGACGCCGCCATCCGGCGCGAGACGCAGGGCCGGACGAGGCTCGACGCCGCCGCCGCGCGGCTGCTCGCCGTGGCCGCCACTCGCCGCTCGCGCGCGGTGCGCGAGGCGGAGATCCGCGACGCCGTCGTGGACGCGGGCGGCGGCACCGCGGCGCGCGCCTGGTCCCGGGTCGTGGACGGCGCCGACCTGCTCGGCGAGAGCGAGGTCCGCGACGCGCTGCTCGAGGTCACGGGGCGCACTTTCGACCCCCCGCGCGCGCTGAAGCGCCGCAAGACGCTGCGCAACGCCAGCGACCAGGGAGACGGGCCATGAGCCTCGAGGGCGCGGCGCTCGCCGTCGCGACGGGCTAGCTCTCACCCTCCAGCGGCCGCAGCACCACACCAGTCGGGACCTTCGGCGCGAAGTAGGTGGACTTTGGCGGCATCACCTGCCCGAGGTCCGAGATGAGCTTCACCTCGCCGAGCTCGGTCGACCGCAGCAACACGGCGAACGCGACGCCAGGTTCCCCGGCCGCCGCGCGCGCTTCCACGGCGGAGGCCGTGTAGCCGAGCGCCGGCGCCTCGCCCACCAACGGCGCCGCCAATCGCCGCACCAGCAGCTCGTCACACATCCACGACGGCAGCCCCCACGCCCACGGCCCCGGCAGCCCGGGCACGTGGTCGAGGTCGGCCTCGGGGTTGCACGTGAGCGCCGCCTCCGAACCGTCCGTGAACACCACGGTGATGACCGCTTCCCGCGGCGCCGCGGGCTCGAAGAACCGGCCGACCGCCAGCTCGAGCAGCCGCTCGCGCGCCACCGGCGCGCCCGGCACGATGCGGTGGGTGGGCAGGATCTCAAGCCCGGGGTCCTTGAACGACACGACGTGCGCGAGGGTGCGCCGCGCCCCCCCCGCCCACGCCGCCGGCGCCTCGTCACGGACTGCCACCGACGTCTCGTAGCGGTGGTGGCCGTCGGCGATGTACACCGCCTCGGCGCCCGCTGCGCGCGCAATCGCCGCCGCGCGCTCGCCGCTCACCACCCACACCTCGTGCGCCGCGCCGATCGCTTCGGCCGCGGCCCACGACGCGCCGTCCGCGGCCTCCACGAGGAGCCGCTCCAGATCGCCCGAGCTGTCCGGCGCAAGCAGGAAGACCGGGCTCAGGTTGCACGCCGTCGCGTGGGTGAGCCGGCGCCGGTCCTCCTTCGGCCCCTTGTGCGTCTTCTCGTGCGGCTTGACCCGCCCTCCCGCGAACGACTCGGCCGCCACGGCGAGGAAAACGCCGGTGCGCGCGCGTAGCGAGCCGTCCTCAAACCGGCTCGTGGTGCGCAGCACGTAGGCCGAGGCTGCATGGTCGCGTTGGAGGATGCCGCGCGCGCGCCAGTCCGCCAGCAGGCGCGCCGCATGCGCGTACGGGTCGCCGCGGCCGTCGGCCACCGGCAGATCCACCTGCACGATGTTCGCCGGATCCTGCTTCGCGAGCCGGTCCCGCTGCTCGGGAGAGATCACGTCGTAGGGCGGTGCCAGCCGGCGCGCGAGGGAACCGGGGTCGGCATAGCGTTCGCCGCGGAACGGCGCGAACAGGGCAATGGGACTCACGGGGTGCTACCTCGCGTGTCGGCGATGAGGGCGTCGAGCTTCTGCTTGATGGCGGCGAGCGTCAGCATCCCAAGCGCCGCCTCCGCGGCCTGCGGGTCCGGCGCCCGCGCCAGGTACGGCGTCTCGAGGTGGCCGTCCGGCTGCTGGTCGGCCGACCAGCGGATGAACAGCAGTGCCGCGCCGTACCTGCCGTCCACGTCGGGGTCGTCGTCGGAGAACACGCCGACCGAATACGGCCGGCCGTCCGAGCCCTCGAACGACGGCGGGCGCCCGTGGACCGTCACGTAGCCGGCCAGCGTGTCGTCTTCGGCAATCACCGCATCCCTTCCCGCACCACGTTGCCCAGGATGAAGGCGATGTTTGCCGGCCGCTCCGCGAGCCGGCGCATCAAGTACGGGTACCACTGCGTCCCGAACGGCACGTACACCCGCACGTTGAAGCCGGCCTTCACCAGCTCGTCCTGGAGGTCGCGCCGCACGCCGTAGAGCATCTGAAACTCGAACGACGCCGGCGCGATCGCGCGGGCGAGGACGAACCGCCGCGCGCGCTCAATCAGCGCCGCGTCGTGCGTCGCGAGCGCCGGGTAGTTGCCGTGCTCGAGCAGCTGCTCCATGAGCTGCGCGTAGCTCCGATCCACGTCGCGCTTGGCGGGGAACGCGACCGACGGCGGCTCCTGATACGCACCCTTGCACAGCCGCACCCGGGCCCTGCGGCCGTTCAGGCGCTCGACGTCGGCGGCGCTGCGAAACAGGTACGACTGGATCACCACCCCGACGCCGTCGCCGTAGACCGGGTGCAGGTCCCGCTCGAACAGGTCGAGCGTGCGCTGCGTGTGCGCGCTGCTCTCCATGTCGATGCGGAGGAACGTCCCCAGTTCACGCGCGCGGTCCAGGATGCGGCGCACGTTCTCGAGGCACAGCGCCGCGTCGAGGTCGAGGCCGACCTGCGTGAGCTTGATCGAGACGTTGCACTGGAGCCGCTCGGCCGCGAGCCGGTCGAACATCTCCACGATGGTCAAGGCGGCAGCGCGCGCTTCCTCCGGCTTCGTGACGCTCTCGCCGAGCAGGTCGAGCGTCGCCGTGATGTTCCGGGCGTTCAGGTCGCGCACTGCGGCGACGGCCGCGTCGAGCGTCTCGCCTGCGACGAACCGCGACGCCAGCTTCCTCGCGATCCCGTTCGCGCGGATGAACCTGAAGACCTGCTTTTGCCCGCTCAGGTAGAGGAGACCGGCTCGCAGCATCCCGTGTCAGCGCTCGGGGTGGAACCGGCCACCGCCTCGGGCCTGGTCGATGAGGATCGGCGCGGGCGCGAACCGCGGCCCGCAGGTGGACGCCAGGTGTTCGAGCGCTCCGACGGCTGCCTTGGCCCCCATCGCGTCCAGGGTCCGGAACGGGCCGCCCCTGAAGGGCGGGTAGCCGATCCCGAAGATGGCGCCGATGTCGCCGTCGCGCGGAGTGCGGATGACCCCCTCCTCGAGGGCGCGCGCGGCCTCGTTCAGCATGGCGAGCGAAAGCCGCTGGGTGATCGCCGCGGCGTTCGGCGTGCCGGCCTTCCCCTTGGTGATGCCGAGGATGCCATACACCGCCTCGTCCACGCCGGCCTTCTTTCCGTTCTCGTAGCGGAAGAACCCCTTGCCGTTCTTGCGACCCATGCGCCCCGAGGCCACCAGCGCGTCCAGCGGGATCGCCGGCTTCACCCGCTCGCCCAGCGCCTCGAGCATCACGCCGGCCACCTTGAGGGCGACGTCGAGCCCGACCTCGTCGAACAGCGTCACCGGTCCGACCGGGAAGCCCCAGCGGGTCATCGCGCCGTCGATCGCCTCGATGGCCGCGCCTTCGGCGAGGACGTGCCCCACCTCGCTCATGTAGGGCGAGAGGATGCGGTTGATGAAGAAGCCGGGACGGTCCCGCACGATGATCACGGTCTTGCCCATCTTCCGCCCGAAGGCCACGGCCGTCACGACCGTCTCCGGCGCCGTCCGCTCCGCGACGATCACCTCGAGCAGCGGCATCTTGTGGACCGGCGAGAAGAAGTGCATCCCGATCACCGTCTCCGGGTGCTGCGAGGCCTCGGCGATGCACGCGATGGGGATCGTGGAGGTGTTCGACGCGAACACGCAGTCGGGCCGGGCGAGCTTTTCGACCTCGCGCAGCACGCCGCGCTTGACCTCGAGGTCCTCGAACACCGCCTCGATCACGAGGTCGGCGTTGCGGAAGCCGCTGTAGTCCACCCCGCCCGAAACCAGCGCGAGCTGGCGCGCGGCCTCGTGCCTCGTGATGCCGCGCCGCTTGAGGCGCTCGCGGATGATGTCGGTCGCCGCCTTGATGCCTTTCCCCACGCGCGGGAGGTCGGCGTCCTTCATCCGCACGTTGATGCCGGCCTGCTGGACGGCCGTCACCGCGATCCCCGAGCCCATGAAGCCCGCGCCGAGGATGGCGAGGTTCTTCACCGGCTTCGGCTTCGGGGCGGGCTCGCTCACGCCCAGGTCCTTCTTGAGCGCGGTCGTCGCGAAGAAGATCTCGACCAGCCGCCGCGAAACGTCCGTCATCGCCATCTTCGCGAACAGGTCGGCCTCGCGCACAAGCCCCTTCTCCATGCCGTGCGCAAGGCCATAGGCGACCGCGTCGAGCGCCGCGAACGCCGCCGGGTAGTGCCCGCCCGTCCGCTTCAGCGTCATCTTGCGCGCCTGCGACAGGACGAGCGCGCGGCCCGGAGCGCTGCGGTCGAAGAACCAGCCCGCCGCGCCCTTCGTCGCACGCCGCTGCGGCCGCTCGCCGCCCGCCAGGCGCTGCGCCGCCTTGACGGCTACCTCCCGCAGGATCGGCGCCGCGACCAGCTCGTCCACGAGCCCCATCCTGAACGCCTTGTCGGCGCGGATGTTCTTGGACGTGAGGATCATCTCGACCGCATTGCGCAGGCCGACGAGCCGCGGCAGCCGGTTGCAGCCGCCAGCTCCGGGGATGATGCCGAGCTGCACCTCGGGCGCCGCCAGCACCGTCTTCGGGTGGTTGGTCGCGATGCGGTACTGGCACGCGAGCGAGATCTCGAGCCCGCCGCCCAGGCACGCGCCGTGGATCGCGACGACGATCGGCTTCCGCGACGCCTCGAGGGTGTCGAGGAACTGCTGCCCCTCGCGCGAGAGCTTACGGAACTCGTCCTCGGTCTTCGCCGCGACGAACTCCTCGATGTCGGCGCCGGCGATGAAGCCTTCCGGCTTGCCCGAGATGAGGACGATCGCCCGAACCGCGGCGTCGTTCCACAGCGTCGTCATCGTGGCGGCGAACTCGTCCTTCACCGCGCGGGAGAACTTGTTGACCGGTTCGCCCGGCAGATCGAGGGTGACGACCGCGACGTCGCCCTCGCGGGATATCGTGAACGCGCCCATCAGCACCGCTCCAGGATCATGGCGAAACCCATGCCGCCCTGTGCACACACGGAGATCAGGCCGAACTGCACGTCCCGGCGCTTCATCTCATTGGCGAGCGTCGTGATGATGCGCCCGCCGGTGGCGCCGAACGGATGGCCGATCGCGATCGAGCCGCCCATCACGTTGAGCGTGTCCCAGTTCACCACGCCCACCGCCTCGGAGCGGCCCAGCTTCTCCTGCGCGAACTTCTTGGACTCGAACGCCTGGATGTTCGAGAGCACCTGCGCGGCGAACGCCTCGTGCATCTCGACCAGGCCCAGCTCCTGCCAGGTGAGGCCCGCGCGCGCGAGCGCCTTCGGCACCGCAAACGCCGGTCCCATCAGCAGCTGCTCGCCGGGGTCCACCGCCGCCACCGCGTACGCCCGGACGTAGGCGAGCGGCTCGTAGCCCAGCGCCTTCGCCTTCTCCGCGCTCATCACCAGCACCGCCGAGGCACCGTCCGTCAGCGGCGAGGCGCTGGCCGCCGTCACCGTGCCGTAGCGCCGGTCGAAGACGGGCCTGAGCTTCGCCACCTGCTCGAGGGTCGTGTCGGCGCGGATCCCGTTGTCGCTCGTCTCGACCTGCTCGTAGGTCGGCGGGAGGAAGAACGGTGCGATCTCCGCCGTGAGGCGGCCATCGGCCGTGCCCTTGGCCGCGAACTGATGCGAGCGCACCGCGTATTCGTCCTGCGCCGCGCGGCTGATGCCGTTCTCCTTCGCCATCTTCTCGGCCGACTGGCCCATCGACTGGCCCGTCGAGGGCTCGGCGATCGCGGGCGTGACGGGCACGAGGTCGCGCGGGCGCGTCCTGGCGAGCGTGCCGAGGCGCTGGCCGAGCGTCTTCGCCCGGCTCGCCTCGACGAGCAGGGAGGCGAAGCGCTTGGAGTGGAGAATCGGGATGTCGGACAGCGCCTCGACGCCCCCCGCGATCACGACGTCGGCCTGACCGAGCGCGATCTGGTCGTGCGCCTCGGCGACCGCCTGGCCCGACGAGGCGCAGGCGCGGTTGAGGGAGTAGGCGGGGATCGTCCGCGGGAACTGCGGGAGCAGGCTCACTTCGCGGGCGACGTTCGGGACGAGCACCGACGGCACGACCTGGCCGAAGACCACCTGGTCCACGATGCCGGGATCGATCTCGGTGCGCTCGAGCAGCTCGCGCGCGGCGTGCCTGGCCAGCTCGACGGCGGGGACGTCCTTGAAAACGCCGCCCGCCTTGGCGAACGGCGTCCGGCAGCCAGCCACGACCGCGACGCGACGTCCGTTGACTCCGGTGGTCATTGCGGCCTCCACTGGCGCGCGCGACGGCGCGCCGCGCCGAAAGCTAGCCATGCGCCCATGGGCGGGCCAGATTGATGGCCGACATGGATCCCCACTTTTCCGCGGCGACGCGGCGCACCAACCTCGCGGCCCTCGCCACCGACACGATCGATCTACTCGTGATCGGCGGCGGCATCACCGGGGCCGGCATCGCGCGCGACGCGGCGATGCGCGGCATCCGGACGGCGCTGGTGGACGCCGGCGACTTCGCCTCCGGGGCCTCGAGCCGCAGCTCGCGCCTGATCCACGGCGGGCTGCGCTATCTCGAGCACGGCCAGCTGCGGCTCGTCTTCGAGGCGAGCCGCGAGCGGCGCGTCCTGCTACGCATCGCGCCGCACCTCGTGCGCGCGTGCCCGTTCACGTTTCCGGTGCACCGCGGAAGCCGAGTGAAGCGCTGGCAGATCTCGGCGGCGGTGTGGCTCTACGACCTGCTGGCGCTGTTCCGCAACGTCCACGCGCACCGGCTGCTGTCGCGCCGCGGCGTGCTCCAGCGCGAGCCGCTGATCCGCGACCACGACCTCAAGGGCGGCGCGGTCTACTGGGACGCGCAGTGCGACGACGCGCGCCTCACGCTCGCCAACGTCCGCTCGGCGCACCAGCACGGGGCGTGGTGCGCGAGCTACGTGCGCGTCACCGCGCTCGAGAAGGCGGGCGGCCGCGTGCGCGGTGCCGAGCTCGAGGACGTGCTCGCGGGCACCCGGTTCATGGTCCGCTCACACGTCGTCGTGAACGCCACGGGCCCCTGGAGCGACCGCGTGCGTCGCCTCGACGATCCGGCCGCGAAGCCGCTCCTGCGGCCGACCAAAGGCGCGCACATCGCCGTCCCACGGCAGCGCGTCGGCAACGCGGGCGCGGTCACGTTGACCTCACCGATCGACGGCCGGGTCATGTTCGTCCTTCCCTGGGGCGAAACCACGATCGTCGGAACGACCGACACCGACTACGACGGCTCGCCCGACGACGTGCGGGCCGACGGGGACGACATCACCTACCTGCTGCGCTCGGCGAACGCCGTGTTCCCGAACGCGCGGCTCCAGCGCGGCGACGTCATCGCGGCATGGGCCGGACTGCGCCCGCTGCTTGGCGACGGCCCCGCGAACGCGTCCGCCGTGCCGCGCGAGCACAAGATCGTCGAGAGCGCGAGCGGGCTGATCACCATCGCGGGCGGCAAGCTCACGACCTACCGGTCCATGGCGGCGCAGCTGGTGAACCTCGTCGCGCGGAAGCTCCGGAGGCTCGACGGGCGCCGGCTTCCAGCCCGTGCCGCCACCGACACCGAGCCGCTCCCCGGCGGCGACGTCGCCGACCTCGAGGCGCTAGCGCGCGAGCTGGAGAAGGAAGGCGTCCCGTCCGGGGCGGCCGATCACCTCGTGCACACCTACGGCGGGGAGGCGACGGCGGTGGCCAACCTCGCCGCGGACGACCCCGCGCTCGCCGGGCCGCTGATCGCGGGCGGCCCCTGGCTGCGCGCCGAGGTCGTGCACCACGCGCGGCGGGAAATGGCGCTCACCGTCGGTGACGTGCTGGTGCGGCGCCTGCATCTGTTCCACGCGCACCCGACGCGCGGGGTCGGAGTGGCGCGTACCGTGGCCGGACTGCTGAGCCGGGAGCTGGGGTGGGACGACACGGCGGCGGCGCTCGCCGCCGAGCGCTACGTGGCGGAGGTCACGCGGCCTGCTCCCTGACGCGCGCCATGTCGCGCGCCACGGTGAACACCGCGAACAGCAGGACCACGCCGCCCAGCAGGCCGACCATCGGGAGCGCAAGCAGCGCCGGCCGCAGCCCGAACCGGTCCGAGAGGGCGCCGACCACCGGCAGCGCGATGGCGTCGCCGGCGATGTGGATGAAGAAGACGTAGGCGCCCATCACGGTCGCCGCGATCCGGCGTGGAACGACGTCGAAGAGCACCGCAGCCACCGGCCCGTTGTACCACGTGTAGAAGAACACCGTCACGAAGAACAGCAGACCGAACAGGCGCACGTCGCTGATCAGGAGCATCACGACGCACGCCGGCGCGCCGACCAGGAAGCCGAGCGCGCCCGCCACGACGCGGCCGCTCCGGATCCTATCGAACAGCGCGTCGCCGAGCCGGCCGCCCGACCACGAGCCGAGCACGCCCGCCACGAGGCCGACCGGCCCGATCTGCCGGCCCACCTCCAGCAGCGTGAGACCCAGCTCGCGCTGCAGGTAGCTGCTGGACCACGCCACGAGCGAGTTCATCGCCGCGGACGTCAGCGCGCCGCCGATGAACAGCCAGATGAGGGTCGGCGTGCCCAGCACCAGCGCCGCCGCGTCGAGCATCTCGTCGATGACGTCGGTCGGCGCGCCCGTCGGCCCCGCGTGCGGGCGGCGCAGCACCACCAGCACCCACTTGAGCACCGTCCACACCAGCCCGATGCCGGCGATGATTCCGAAGGCCGCGGTGTCGGTGTCGGCCGGCAGGTTCCTGAACAGCGCGAGGAAGCCCCACGCCGCGGTGGCGAGCGCGAGGCTCACCAGCAGCGGCATGATGGCGCGGATAGCGGCGCGCCAGGTGAGGTGGAACTTGGGGGCGGCGCGGCGCGCGACGACGGGCACCGGCCGCGCGGCAGGATCGTGCAGGCGCGCGAGCAGGAGCGAGAAGGCGAGGCCCGGCAGCCCCACGATCATGAGCGTGTAGCGCCAGCCGAACGCCGTGGCGAGTACGCCGCCCAAGTACACAGCCAGCACGCCGCCGAGCGCGAGGCCGGCCCAGAAGATCCCCATCGCCTGCGCGCGGCCCTTGGTGGGGAAGTAGTCGGCGAGCAGCGCCTGCGCGGCAGGGAGGTACGAGGACTGCCCCACGCCCACGACAGTGCGCGTCGCGAACAGCTGCCAGTATGAGCGGACCACACCCCCGAGCGCGGTGAACCCGCTCCATAACGCGACGCCGCCCGCGAGAACCGCCCGCCGCGAGAACAAGTCCGAGGCGACGCCGGCAAACAGCGCGCCGATCGAGAAGACGATGGCGTACGCCGAGCCGAGCCAGCCAAGCTGCGTGTCCGAAACGCCGAGGTCGCGCTTGATCGGCTCGAACAGCGCGAAGATGATGTTCCGGTCGAGGTAGTTGATCAGGTTCCCGAGCGCGAGCAGCGCCAGGGCGTAGCGTGCGTACGCGCGTGCCGGGCCGGCTTCGGCGGAGTTCACCCGTGCTAGAACACTCCCCGGCCGTCCGTCCCGCCGCGCTCCTCGGCGGCCATCGCCTTCAGCTTCTCGCGTGCCTCCACGAGCAAGCGCACCGCGACGCGCGGATCGTCGGTCACCTCGAACAGCTCGAGGTCCCGCGGCTCGATCTTGCGCTGCGCCGCCATCGTGCCCCGCAGCCAGTCCGCGAGACCCTTCCAGTACGCTGCGCCCATCAGCACCACGGGGAAGTGCTTGATCTTGCCGGTCTGGATCAGGGTGAGCGACTCGAACAGCTCGTCCATCGTCCCGTAGCCGCCGGGGAAGACGACGAAGCCGATCGAGTACTTCACGAACATCGTCTTGCGGACGAAGAAGTAGCGGAAGTGGATCGCGGTATCCACGTACTCGTTCGTGCCCTGCTCGAACGGCAGCTCGATGTTGAGCCCGATCGTGTGCCCCTCGCCGAGCTGCGCTCCCCGGTTGCCGGCTTCCATGATCCCCGGGCCGCCGCCGGTGATCACCGTGAAGCCCTCCTGCGCGAGCAGCCGCGCCGTCTCCGCCGCCGCCTCGTACATCGGGTCGCCGGCCGTGGTGCGCGCCGACCCGAAGATCGTCACGCCGTGCTTCACCTTCGCCAGTGTGTCGAACCCTTCGACGAACTCGCCCATGATGCGGAGCACGCGCCACGGATCGCTCGACGTGAAGACGCGCCGCTCGGGGACGGCGATCGGCGCCGTGAGCAGTCGTTCGTCTTCGGTCGGGCCGGTGCGCCGCAGGTTCGACGACCGTGAGCCGGAGGATGTCATCGGAAGCCTCTTGCCTACATGCGGGATTGGCGCGGAATATACAGTGGAATGCACTCGTGGCCATCGCTCGCCCTCGCACTCGCGGCTCGCGCCGCCCTCAACCCGCGGGTCGCGTGGGACCTCCTCACCCTCGCGTGGGCCATGCGCCGCCGCGACTGGTTCCGCGTCCCGCCCTTCCTCCCCCTGCCGCCGGCCGAGTATCTGCGCTGGCGCATGTACACCGCGTACGGCGACGAGCATGCCGTACCGCCGGTGCGTGACGTGCTGCGCTTCGCGCGCTGGCGCCGCGATATCCTGAAGTCATGACCCCGATCGAACTCTCGGTCGCCGCCAAGCGCGCCGCCCGCGAGCTCGGGTTCGACGCCTGCGGCATCACCGACCTGCGGCCCTCCGATACCCGGGCCGCGTTCGACGCGTGGCTCGAACACGACTACCACGGCGAGATGGCCTACATGGCTCGGCAAGCGCCCGTGCGCCGCGAGCCCCAACGAGCGTGGGCCGAAGCGCGCTCGATAGTAGTAGTACTTCACAACTACTATCAGCCTCAAGTGGGTGTCGGAGGCCGAGCAAGACTCGCGCGATACGCCCAAGGTGATGATTACCATCGTGTTATGAAGCAGCGTCTGAACGGGCTTGGCGAGGCCGTCGTGGCGGCGGCAGGAAGCGGTCGAACACGCGCTTTCGTGGACGCCGGCCCTCTTCCCGAGCGGGAACTGGCGCAGCGTGCCGGCCTCGGCTGGTTCGGCAAGAACACGATGCTGATCAACCCGCGGCTGGGCTCATTCACCTTCATCGGCGTCGTCCTCACCGACCTCGATCTGGCGCGCGACGAGCCGTTCGAGGCCGACCGCTGCGGCACCTGCCGCCGCTGCCTGGACGCATGCCCGACCCATGCCTTCCCGGCTCCCCGCGTCCTCGACGCGACGCGCTGCGTCTCCTACCTGACCATAGAATCGCAGCGCGACATCCCCGAGCCGCTGCGCGCCGGCGTCGGCGACAACCTCTTCGGGTGCGACATCTGCCAGGACGTGTGTCCGTGGAACACGAAGTTCGCGCGTGAGACGGGCGAGCCGCGCTACCTGCCGCGCGCCGATGCGGAGTTCCCGACCCTGGAGGAGATCCTGCGGATGGACGAGCGCGCCTTCGACGCGGCGCTCGGCCACACGGCGCTCGAGCGCGCCGGTCTCGCCGGCCTCAAGCGCAACGCGCGCGTCGTGCTGGAGAACGCGACGGACCGGCCCACTTGAGTCGCCCTCGGTTCAGCCGCGCCGCAATTCGATGAGCGTCAGCTCCGGAGGGCAGCGCCAGCGAATCGGCAGGCCTCCCGCACCAACTCCACGTGAGACATAGAGTTGGCGCCTGCCCTCCCGGATCAGTCCCTTGAGATAGCGAAACCCGAACTGGGACGGCACGAACGGCGGTCCGAGAACGGGCAGGTACGCCTGACCACCGTGGGTGTGGCCAGCCAGCATGAGGTCGAGCCGCAGGCCGTCCGGCCAGAAGGCGAACACGTCCGGGTCGTGGGAAAGGACGACGCGCGGCACCTCCTCCGGCACGCCGGCCACCGCCCGCGCGAAGTCGATCGCGTCGCGCTCGAGGTCCCCGACGCCGGCGACCACAAGCTGCGCTCCGCCGCGCCGCAGCGGCAGCGGCTCGTTGTGCAGCTCGCGAACGCCGCCGGCACGGATGGCCGCGCGCACCGCCGCCGCGTCAACATAATGGTCGTGGTTGCCTAGCACGCCCACGACGCCGTCGCGTGCCCGCAGCGGCCGCAGGATCTCCGCGAGGCTTGGCGCGTACGCCTCGTCGTCGTCCACGAAGTCGCCGCCCAGGGCGATCAGGTCCGCCTCGAGCCCGTTCGCCGCCGCGACCGCGCGCTCGAGCCACCAGCGCGGGACGATGCGCGAGTTGTGTAGGTCGGTGAGGAACGCGATGCGATACCCCGCGAACGCGGGCGCTAGATCCTCGAGCGCGATCTCGACGCGCTCCACCACCAACGGCGTCCGCTCCCACGACGCGAACGGCGCAACTGCGGCCTCGAGCAGGTTCTCCAGCGCGTTCTTGGCGCGCCGTGGGGCGCCGGGCACCAGCGGCGTATCGCGCGGCCCGCGGTGCGGCGCACGGAACAGCGGCCCCATCACCGGCTCACCACGACCGCCCCAGCGCCTCCGGCGCCCGCGCTCTGCCCCCCACGCCGGCCAGCGCCAGCAACGTCACCTCTTACGGCGCCATCAGGAAGAACTGGTACGGTACGTCGAGCCCGATCGCCTGGAACGCGAACTGGAGCGCGCTCGCCGCGCCGAAGACCAGCGCTGCCAGGAACGCTCCGACCGGATGCCACCGGCCGAGGACCACGATCGCGATGGCGATGAACCCGCGGCCCGCGGTCATCCGCTCGGCGAACGTGCCCGCCTGGGCGAGCACCAGAGCGCCGCCCGCGAGGCCGGCCATCACCCCGCCGAAGAGTGTCGCGGCGGCACGCAGCTGCGCGACGCGGAGCCCCGCCGCCTCCGCCGCGGCGGGCGATTCGCCGGCCGCCCGCAGCGCGAGCCCGGGCTGCGTGCGCGCCAGCACGTACCACACGCACGGCACCAGGCCGAAGAGCAGGTACGTGGGCGCCGGCTGGGCGAAGAATGCGCGCCCGACGATGGGCAGCGCCGCAAGCCCCGGCACGGCGACCGGCGCGAAGGTGGGCAGCGTGAGCGCCGCTCCGGTCATCCCGAACGCGGCACGGTACAGCGCTCCGGTCACGCCGATCGCGCCGAGCATGATCGCCGTTCCGGTGACGATCTGGTCCCCCTTGAGCCCCACAACCACGAGCGCGAACACCGCGGCCAGCGCCGCACCCGCCAGCGCCGCGGCGGCCAGCCCGCCCCACGGCCCGCCGAGCCCCAGGGCGCCCATCGCCGCGGCGAGCGCCCCTGCCAGCATCGCGCCCTCGAGCCCGATGTTCACGACGCCCGAGCGCTCGGTGACCGTCTCTCCGAGCGCGGCGAGGCCGAGCGGGGTCGCTACCCGCACCGTCGCCTCGAGGAACGCGGCGAGCGCGACGGCCGTGCCGGCCTCAGGCGGTGGCTGCACGGCGGGCCGCCCGGTCGAAGACGATGAGGCCGAGGATGATGAGCGCTTCCACCGCGTAGACCGTTACCGACGGGATGCCGGCCGAGCGCTGGAGGGCCGCGGCACCGGCCTCGAGGGTCCCGAAGAAGAGCGCGCTCACGACGATCCAGAGCGGGTGCAGGCGCGCCAGGAGCGCCACCGCGATCGCCGTGTAGCCGTAGCCGGGGGAGAGCCGCTCGTACAGCGCGAACGTCACGCCGCACACCTCCGCGGCGCCCGCGAGCGCCGCGAGCGCGCCGGAGGCCAGGAAGGCGAGCACCGTCACGCGCCCGACGCGGATGCGCCCGCTCACGCGCGCCGCCCGCGGGTTCGCGCCGGCCGCGCGCAGCGCGAAGCCGGCGGTCGTGCGCGTGAGGAAGACCCAGAGCAGGGCCGCAAGCCCCACGGCCGCGGGAAAAGCGACGGTGAGCCGCGTCCCCGGGATCAGCGGCGTGAGCCGTGCGGCGGCCGCGATGGGATCGCTCTGCGGGTACGTTCGAGCCGCCTCCTGGAGCGGCCCGTGTACCAGGTAGCCCACGAGGTGCTCGGCGATGAAGTTGAGCATGATCGTCGTGATCACCTCGAGTACGCCGAAGCGCGCGCGGAGCAGCGCGGGCACCGCCGCCCACGCCGCGCCCGCCAGCGCCGCGACCAGCGGGATGACCGCCAGCGCGACGAGGGGCGAGGTGATGTGCCAGCGCGTGCCGACCCACGCCGCCGCCACGGCCCCCGCCAGGAGCTGGCCCTCGGCGCCGATGTTCCAGATCCCGGCGCGGAAGGCGAGCGCCACGGCGAGCCCTGCGATCAGCAGTGGCGTCGCGCGTGCGAGCGCCGCGGCCAGGTCACTCATGCCCGCGGAGCAGCGCGCGACACGCCTAACACCTGGCACCTAACACCTGTCACTTGTCACCGATCGCGTAGAAGTAGCCGTCCCGCGCGCCGAAGTAGATCCGCGCGTTCCACACGACGGGCGTGGATTCGATGCATGCACCGCTCGGCAGCCGGAACTCCCACAGCACGGGCGGCTTCCGGTCCGGCCGCCGCACGTCGAAGGCGTGCACCGTGCCCTCGCAGTCGGCCACGATCAGCGTCGAGTCCACCACCACCGGCGACGACCAGGCGTGCGGCGGCAGCGGGCGCTCCCACCGGACGATGCCGCTGTCCTTGTCCACGCCGAGCAGCCGGCCCGAGTTCGTCGCCACGAACAGCATCCTCCCGAACAGCGCCGGCGTCGCCCACACACCGCCCTGCTTCTCCCCGTGGCCCTGCGGGATGTGGAGTCCCCACACCCGCGGGTCGCCGCGGCGCCGCGGATCGAGCTTGACGAGCTGGCCGACCGCCGCCGAGCGCCGGTTGAAGCGCTGCAGCTCGGAGGCGACGTACAGGCTGCCCTGCTCGTCCACGACGATCGACGCGTCGGTGTCGTCGCCCGTCCAGTAGCGGAAGACCGGTACGACGCGGCGCGGATCGCTGCGCAGGTGCGTGAGGTCGAGCCCCCACACCGCTCCGCCGCTGTTCGTGAAGTACGCGCGGTAGCCGAACACCGCGGGCGAGTTCTCGATGCCGACCTCCTCGTCGTGCAGCGCCGCCAGCAGCGAGTCGTCGAACGAGGGCGCGCGCACCACGACCTCCGGCGCCACCTGGACGAGCCCGTGTGCGTCGTACCGCCGGTTCAGCCTCACGATGTAGAACCAGCCGTTCTCGCCGCCCTCGAACAGGTAGTCGTCGATGATGACCGCGTTGCCGTCCCAGTCGTCGTTCCACAACGGCCGGGGCGCGTCGGCAGCCGAGAGGCGCCACAGCTCGATCGGCCGCGCGCGGTCCAGCGCGATCACGCGGAAGTAGTTGTCCCGCGAGCCCGAGTAGAGGAGCGGGAAGCCGTCGGGGTCCACGCTCACCGAGCCCTTGATGATGTCGCCGGTGGGGAAGCTCGGACGACGCTCCCGCCCTGTCGCGCCGTCGAGGAAGTGGATCTGCCGGTCGTACGCGCCGAAGATGACTTCGGCGCCATCCCTGCGTGCGACGACCGACGGCTGGCCCGTCCACCCGGTACCGCACCACAGCGGAGCGCTGTGCCCCACGATCGAGACCGCACACATCGGCCGGCCGCGCGGATACCGCCAGAGGATCACCGGCCGCCGCGGCACCGGCCCGCGCCCGTAGAATGTCCGCGTCGAGTTGCCCCGGAACATCGTGACCCCGGCGACCGTGTCGCTGATCGGCCGCCCCACGTCGTCGGGCCTCGCCCACGGCGCGGGCAGCCGGCGAAACGTCCACGGCGCCTCGTGCGGCGCGCTCGCGAGCTCGCGCCGCATCAGCGCGCCGACCGCGGCGAGCTCGACGGCCAGCACCGCGACCACAAGGGGCCGTCCCACGCGCCTCACGCCGCCCCCAGCATCATCGCGCCGACGGCTTCGCGCGTCCACGACGTCTCCGGCACCCAACTCCACCGGCCGCCCACCATCACGCCTACCCGGTCCGCGAGCGCGAGGATCTCATCCAGGTCGGTGGAGTAGACCAGTACGCCGAGTTCGTCGCGCCGCGCCGCCGCCCGGAGTCGCGCGTGCACCTCCGCCATGGCGTGCACGTCGAGGCCGCGGGTCGGGTTCTCGGCGACGAGCAGCACCGGCCGGCGAGCGATCTCCCGCGCCAGCACCACTTTCTGCTGGTTGCCGCCCGAGAGCTGGCGCACCGGCCGCGTGGCGTCGCCTGCGTGGATGCCGTACTCCTCGGTGGCGAGCGCGGCGGCGTGCTCGAACCGGCGGCGGTCGAGCCAGAGACCGTGCGCCGCGCCGAGCGCGAGGTTCTCGCTCAGGGTCAAGTCGAGGATCAGCCCTTCGCCGTGGCGGTCCTCGGGCACGAAGCCGACCGTGCCATCGCATCCCACCACGACGCTGCCGTGGTGCGGCAGCAGGCCCGCGACCGCGCGCATCAACTCGCGCTGGCCGTTCCCCTCCACGGCTGCGATGCCGACGATCTCGCCCGCGGCTACGGTGAGCGAGACGCCCTCAACGGCGAAGCGCCGTGTGCCCGGCCGGCGCACCCGCAGCTCGCGGACTTCGAGCGCCGGTCCGGCGGGCCGCGCCCCAGCATCCGGCGCGTCCAGCGTCGCCACTTCGAGCGCCTCGGCGAGGTCGGCCGGCGCCGCGGCATCCCCGATCATGGCGCGTGCGAGCTCAGCCGCGCCGAAACGGCCGGCTTCGCCCGTGACCACCATGGCGCCGCGCCGCAGCACCGTCACCCGGTCGGCGAGCGCGAGCACCTCGCGCAGCTTGTGCGTGATCAGCACGATCGCGGCGCCGCTCGACCGCAGGCGCCCGAGCGCCGCGAACAGGTCGTTCACCTCCTGCGGCGCCAGCGCCGCGGTCGGCTCGTCGAGGATGAGTACCCGGGCATCGCGCGCGAGCGCCTTCACGATCTCGAGCCGCTGCCGCAGCCCGACCGGCAGGTCGCCCGCGCGTGTGTCGGGGTCGAGCGCGAGGCCGGTCTCCCGCCCGACGCGCCGCACGAGCTCGGCCGCGGCGCCCCGGTCGTAGCGGAGCCCTGGCCCGCCCAGCGCCACGTTCTCGGCGACGCTCATCCGGGCAACCTGCGTGAAATGCTGGTGCACCATGCCGATTCCCGCGGCCATCGCGTCCACCGGCGAGTCGATGACCGCCGGCCGGCCGGCCAGCTCGATGGTGCCCGCGTCCCGCTTCACGAGGCCGAAGAGGACGTGCATGAGCGTGCTCTTCCCCGCCCCGTTCTCGCCCAGGAGGGCGTGGATCTCCCCGGGCGCGCAAGAGAAATCGGCCCCGCGCAGGGCCTGCACGGAGCCGAAATGCTTGGCGATGCCGCGCATGCGCACCGCGTCGGCGCGCTCGCTCACGCGCTCATAGCCCCGTCGGATGGTCGATGAACGACCAAGGAAGCTGGAACCGCTCGGCGAGGTGCTCGGCCAGCGCCTTCACGCCCACGGTTTCGGTGGCGTAGTGCCCGGCGTAGTAGACGTTGACGCCGAGCTCCTCGGCGTCGAAGTACGTCCAGTGCTGGCCCTCTCCGGTGACGTAGGTGTCGAGGCCCGCGTCCTTCGCCTGGCGGATCATCGAGCCGCCGGCACCGGTGATGATGCCGACGCGCTTGACGCGTTCGGGCCCGCCGGGGATGAGTCGCGGCGCGGGCCCCAGCACGGCCGTGAGCTTCTCGGCGAGCGCTTCGCGCGTCAGGTCCACCTCGCCCCACGCGCCGATCGGCGAGCCCTTGTACTCGCCCCACCAGCCGCGTACCTCGATGCCGAGCCTGCGCGCCAGGACGACGTTGTTGCCCACCTCGGGGTGTCGGTCGAGGGGGATGTGTGCCGCGTACACCGCGATGCCGTGCCGTACCAGCGCCGCGAACCGCTCGAACGCCCGCCCCACGAGCGGCTCGAGGCCAGCCCAGTAGAGTCCGTGATGGACGAGCAGCAGGTCGGCGCCACGCTCGCCCGCCTGGTCGATCACCGCCTGGCACGCGTCCACGGCCACCGCGACGTGGCGCACCTCGCCGGCGTTGTTGACCTGGAGCCCGTTCAGGGCGTTGGCGTCGTCGGCCACCTCGCGGATGCGGAGGTAGTCGTCGAGATACGCGGCGAGGTCGTCGAGGCGCACGTTACCGCCCCGCCACCACCGGCACCGAGTCGGCCACGAACTCGACCCGCGGTACGCGCAACGTGCCCGCGACGATCGAGTCCCGCGCCGCGGCGATCCGCGCGCGGAGCGCGGGCGGCACGCGACTCTCGAGCCGCGGGTTGATGACAAGATCCACGATGCCGTCCTTGATGCCGAGAAACATCACGCCGGGGTGCCACACGCCGTCCTTCACACGGCGGGCCACCATCAGCAACGCGTGCGGAACGTCCAGCGTCGCCGAAGCCACGATCACGTCCGGCGCCACCGCGTTCTGGTCCTTGTTCGCACCGAGCGCGAACACCCCTGGCGACTCGCGCGCGGCCTGGAAGATCCCGAACGACGCCGCATCCGCGTTGTGCAGCAGGACGTCGGCGCCACGCCCGATCTGGGCGAGCGCGTTCTCCTTCGCCGCAGCCACGTCCTCGAAGTTCCCGAGGTACGCCTGGAGCACCTCGACACCCGGCCGCACGGCCCGGGCCCCGCCTCGAAAGCCGAGGAAGGTCCCCTCGACCGGCGGCAGCTTGATCCCGCCGATGAAGCCGAGCCGGCCGCTGCGGGTGAGTCCGCCCGCAAGCATCCCGGCGAGGTACGTCCCCTCCTCGAGTTCGAAAACCAGCGGTGAGACGTTCGGCCGCACCGTCGAGCCGGAGGTCGTAATGAAAACCGTGTTCGGGAAGTCGGCCCCCGCCCGCGCCGCCGCGTCCTGGAACTCGAACCCATGGCCGAACACGAGCCGATAACCGCGCGATGCGTAGTCGCGGAACGCCTCCTCGAACTCGGCCGGCGTCTTCGTCTCTACGTGGCTCACCTCGGCGCCGAGGGAGTCCCGAATGCGGAGCAGACCCTCGTAGGCGCCCGTATTCCACCCGGCGTCCGAGATCGGCCCGGGCGTGAGCAGCGCCACCTTGAAGGTGCCGGTTCGCTGCTGTACACACCCCGCCGACAGCGCCAGCGACACAACACCGACGAGACAGAGACGTGATAGTACGTTGAAGCGTTGATCCATGTATCAACACACCAAGTGTATGAGCTACATCGATTTGAACTTGAAGGTGTTGGTGAGTTCGAGCGCGATGTGCATCAGGTGACGATACCTAGTATCCGGACCCAGGCGGCGTAGCCCGCGGAGGCACGGCGACCCTGGCGACGGGAACGGACGGGCGCGGGGGGCCGGTTGCGGAGGTCGGCCTCGGCTCGGACTTGGCCGAGTATACCCTGACGTCAAGCGCCGACGCCGCCGGAGCCGTCTGCTCGCCCATCCGGATCTGACCGTTCAGCGTCCCGCCCTCCGCCACCGCAATCCGGCGGGTCGTGATGTCGCCCACGACCGTGGCGCCCGACTGCACCTCGACGCGTTCGGTCACCCGGATCGACCCGTTGACCATCCCTCCCACGATGACCTCGCGCGCATCGATGTCGCCGTGCACGATGCCACCCCGTGCGACCAGCACCTGGTGCATCGCATGGACGTTTCCGTCCACGGCGCCTTCCACCTTCACGATGCCGTTGCTCTCGATGTCGCCGCGCACGGTCATGCCGGCGGCGATGATGGAGAGGCCGCCGGCCGCCGCGACCTTGCCCTGCGCCGTCGCCGTCTCGCCCGAGGGCTTCGTGCCGAAGAGTCCCATGGCTATGCCCCCTGTCTCACGACCGAGAGCGGATCCACCGAGCGCCCGCCCCGGCGCACCTCGAAGTGCAGGTGCGGTGCGGTTGAACGGCCGGTGTTGCCCGAGAGGCCGATCACCTGCCCCGCCCTGACCGAGTCCCCGCGCAGAACCAGCACGCGCGAGAGGTGCCCATACATCGTCTCGTAGCCCTGCGGGTGCTGGAGCAGCACGAACAGCCCATACGCCGGATCGTCCCCGGTTTCCCTCACCGTGCCGCCGCCCGACGCTCGCACGTCCGAGCCGGTCGGCGCCGCAAGGTCGAGCCCCGCGTGGGTTTCCTGGCTCGGGTCGCCCAGCGCAAGTCCGCGGGTGCGGTACGACGCAACCGAGAGCGGCCAGCGGTGTGGGATCGACGGGCCGGTTTCCTCTTCTCCGACGGCGAGCGGCGCGCGAGCGAGGATCGGCGGCGCGACCCAGAGGCGCTCGTCGCTGGCCGGCACGGCCGTCGCCTGCGAGCCGACCTCTGGCAGCGCGACGTCGGCGCCGAGCATCCCGCGCAGCTGTGCGTAGCGAACCTCCGCCTCATCGAGCAGCCGCGCCAGCTCCGTGACGCGGCGGTTCTCGGCGCCCAGTCGCGAGACTTCACGCTCGAGCAACGGCACGCGTGCGGCCGCGACCGTGACCGGGCCGTAGCTCGCCGCGAGCGCCACGATCCCGATGCCGAGAGCGACGGCGCCGGCGAGCGCCGTACGCGCCGCCCAGCGCGGGATGTGAAGCTGCCGCGACTCGAGCCGGCCGTCGCGGTGGACCATGATCGTGTAGCCCCGGGGCTCCATCACCCGTCCCAGCGCCTCCCGAGGATCAGCTCGAGCAGGCGACCCAGGTCCTCGTGCGAGTAGAAGCGGATGGCGAGGTGGCCCTTTGCCTTGCCGCCGAGCACCACGGCCACGTCGGTGCCGAGCCGCCGGCGCAGCGCCTCCTCGATGCGCCGCACCTCGGGCGGCACGTGACGCGCGCGCTTCGCGGGTTTGCCCGCCTTCGCGGGTGCACCCGCGCGCGCCTTCCGCTCCATCTCACGCACCGACCAGCCGTGCGCGACGCACTCGCGCGCCAGCCGCGGGATGTCGCGGTCGTCGCCGAGGGAGAGCAGGGCACGGGCGTGGCCGGCCGTCAGCGCGCCGCCGTCGAGCAGCTGCTGCACGCTCTTCGGGAGCTGCAGCAGGCGGATCGCGTTCGCGATCGTCGAGCGGTCGCGTCCCACCGCCTGCGCGATGTCGCCGTGCGAGAGCTTGAACTCGCGCGTGAGCCGCTCGTACCCCTCGGCCTCGTCGATCGGCGAGAGTGACGCGCGCTGCAGGTTCTCGACCAGCGCGAGCGTGAGCAGCGTGCGCTCGTCCACATCGCGCACGACCCCGGGGATCTTCTTCCAGCCGAGCTCCCTGACGGCGCGCCAGCGCCGCTCGCCGGCCACCAGCTCGTACCCGCCCTGCACCTCGCGAACGATGATGGGCTGGATCAGCCCGCTCGCCGCAATCGACTGCTTGAGTTCCTTGAGCGCATCCGGGTCGAAGGCGTGGCGCGGCTGGTAGCGGTTCGGCCGGATGTCGCCGACCGCCAGCTCGCGCAGCAAGCCGTCGCGGTCGGCCTCCGCGACCGTGGGCGCGCCGAGCAGCGCCTCGAGCCCGCGCCCCAGCCTCCGCTTTCCCTGGGCCGCGCCGCTCAGGGGGCCGCCTCGAGGCTCGGGATGCGCTCGGCCTCACGCGCTTCCGCGACGGTCTTGGTGGCTGTCCGACGGATAAGCTCTTCTGCCACTCTCAGATACGTCTGCGCGCCGATCGAGCCGATGTCGTACAGGATGATCGGCTTGCCGAAGCTCGGCGCCTCGGCGAGCCGCACATTGCGGGGGATCACCGTCTTGAACATGCGCGGGCCGAAGTACTCCTTGGCCTCGTCGGCGACCTGCTTGGAAAGGTTCAGTCGAGCGTCGTACATCGTCAGCAGCACACCGTCGATGGCAAGCCGCTGGTTGAAGTTCCGCTGCACGAGCCGGACGGTATTGAGCAGCTGCGAGAGCCCCTCGAGGGCGTAGTACTCGCACTGGATCGGGATGACCACCGCGTCGGCAGCGGCGAGCATGTTGAGCGTGAGCATCCCGAGCGAGGGCGGGCAGTCGATGAGGATGTAGTCGTAGCTCCCGCGCACCGGCTCGAGCGCGCGCCGCATGATGGACTCGCGGTGCTGGCGCGCAACGAGCTCCACCTCGGCGCCGACCAAGTCGCGCGAGGCGGGGGCGACATCGAGACGGGGGAAGTGCACGCCGCGCCGGATCACATCGCCGAGCGGCCGCCCGTCCACCATGACCTCGTAGACGGTGAGCCGCAGGCGCTCGCGCTCCAGCCCCACGCCGCTGGTCGCGTTCGCCTGCGGGTCGGCGTCTACGAGCAGGGTGCGCTGCTCGGCGGCGGCGAGCGACGCGGCGAGGTTCACCGCCGATGTCGTCTTGCCGACACCACCCTTCTGGTTGGCGATCGCAATGACACGGGCCATGGGAGGGGTGAATCTATCCCCCCCGTCCAAGTGCCTCAAGGAGCGAGTGTTGCACGTGAAACGGGGGCGGAGGGGTGCTCGGTGCTAGGTGCTAGCGGTTGGGGGTCGGGTGTGGGTAACGGGCGGTTCGGGCCATGTCAACCAAGCTGTTGCACGTGAAACGGGATGTCTCGCGGCACCCCAACCCCTGACACCTGACACCCGCTGCTCAACTTTGCCGTGCCCACCTCAGGAGTTCCTTCATGCTCGGCCGCTTCCCGTACATCAGGATTCCGATCCGGTAGACCCGGGCGGAGCCCCACACGACGAACATCATCGTCGCACCCAAGATCGCGAGCGAGGCCGCGAGCTCCGCTGGCGGGACCTCCGAAGCCGCGACCCGGATCGGCATGATGATCGGGGCGGAGAAGGGAACCAGTGAGGCAACGACAGCCAACCGCCCGCCCGGGTCGTTCAACACCGGGAAGAGCACCAGCAGCGCGGCGATCAGCAGCATCATCACCGGCTGCTGCGCCTGCTGCGCCTCGGAGTCGGCGTTCACCGACGCCCCGACGACCGCAAACAGCGCCGAATACAGGAGATAGCCGAGCAGGAAGTACGCGACTGCCACGCCGACCAGCCCGGCGCCGACCGCTGGTAGCTGGATGCTCGCCACCTGGTCGGCGGGCACCTTGAAGATGCCGAGGATCGCGGTCCTGTAATGCACCAGCGCGTAAGCGGCGCTCGCCCAGATTCCGAACTGGAACAGCCCCACGCCGCCGACCCCGACGACCTTGCCGAGCATGAGCTGGAACGGCTTCATGCTCGAGACCAGCACCTCGATGATCCGGGTCTGCTTCTCCTCGAGCACGCTGCGCATGACGTTCACGCTGTAGAGCGTGATCACCATGTACATCACCAGGCCGATGACGTAGGCCAGGAAGAACGTCGCCTCGCCCGTCTCGCCGGTCGCGCCGCGTTTGGTGATGCGCAGCGTCTTGAGGTCGATCCGCCCCTGCGCCTCCTGCACGAGCGCGGGGTCGATTCCCCGGCGCGTCAGCCGCTCGATCAGCAGGGCCTGCCGCAGCGCCCGGTCGAGCACGGCCATGTCGCGGATCGACGAGACGTTGCGCCCGCGGTACTCGACGCTCCCCGACTCCAGCGTCGCACCCGAGACGGCGAGGAAGCCGTCGATGCCCTGGATTTGAACCTGCGCCGTCAGCGAGTCCGTCACGGCGCCGGCGCGCTCTGGATCCGTGGCCACCAGCGTCACGTCGAACCGGCCCGTGCGGCCGAGCTGGGTCCGGAGCCGCTCGGCCAGCGTCGCGCTCCCCTCGTCTACCAACACCACCGAGTTGACGCGCCCCGTCTTGGCTGTCAGCAGGGCAGGCAGCACCGTCACCACGATCATGAAAACCGGCCCGAGGATGGTCGAGATGAGGAACCACTTGGTCCGCACCCGCTCGATGAACTCGCGGCGGATGACCGCCCATACCTTACGCACGGGCCACCTCCGGCTTCGTCTCCTCCGCCGCGTCCGGCCCCGCCTTGTCGAGGAAGATGCGGTGCAGCGAGGGCTCGACCCGCTCGAACCGGCGCAGCCGCGCCCCGGCCCGGAGCAGGCGCTCGAGCAGCGTCTGCGGATCCACGCCGTCGCGCAGCGCGAGCTCGGCATACACGCCGTAGTCGTCCGCCTTGGCGACGAGGCTGCTCACGCTCGCGATCGCCGCTGCGCCGCCCTCCCCGTCTTCGAACGCCACCGCCACGTGGGTCCCGCCGTGCACGCGCTTGACCTCGGCGAGCGCGCCGTCGAGCACCTTCCTGCCGCGCGCGATGATGCAGACGTGATCACAGACCCGCTCGGCCACGTCCATCTGGTGGGTCGAGAAGAGGATCGTGGTTCCGGCGCGCGACAGCTGGACGACGATGTCCTTCAGCGCGTCCTGGTTGATCGGGTCGAGGCCGGCAAACGGCTCGTCGAGGATGAGGAGCTCCGGCTCGTGCAGCATCGTGGCGATGAACTGAACCTTCTGCTGCATGCCCTTGGACAGCTCCTCGATCTTCCGCGTCCGCCAGTCGCCGAGTCCGAGCCGCTCGAGCCACTCGTCAGCCTTCCGCGCGGCGTTCGCCCGCCTGACGCCCTTGGCCTCGGCGAGGAAGGTCAGCGCGTCGCGCACCCGCATCTTCTTGTAGAGCCCGCGTTCCTCCGGCAGGTAGCCGATGCGCGCGCTGTGGTGATGGCCCCCGCGCTCGTCGCCGAAGAGACGCACCGTACCCTCGTCCGGCATCGTGATGTTCATGATCATCCGGATGGTGGTCGTCTTCCCGGCGCCGTTGGGGCCGAGCAGGCCGTAGACCGCGCCGCGGTGCACGGCGAGCGAGAGCTCCTGCACCGCCAGGTGTCCGGTGAAGCGCTTGGTGATGCCGTTGAGTTCGACGATCGGGTCGTGGTCCGTCATGACTCGAGGAGTGTGGCGAGCGCCGCTCCGAAAGCCGCCGCGGCCTCGGGTCCGCTCGCCGTGACGATCGTGCCGTCCTGCACGACCGGTTCAACTACGTACGTCGCGCCGCCGCGTTTCAGCTCGATGATCGCCGACTGCGCGGGGTATGCCGTCGCGCGCTTGCCCGCGAGGACCCCGGCGCGCGCGAGCACCGGCGGCGCGAGACAGATCGCCGCGAGCAGCCGGCCCAGCGCGTGCAGCTCGCGCACCAGGGCGATCAGCGGCTCGTGGTCCCAGAGGTGCGTGGGCGCGCCCGCGCCGCCGGCGATGACGACGGCGTCGAAGTCCGCCGCGCGCAGCTGCGCGACCACCGCGTCGACCGCGACCCGCGCGCCCAGCATCCCGGTCGCGTGGCCCGGCCGCGTCGACGCGACCGTCACGCGGTGTCCCGCGGCCTCGAGCGCGCGCTTCGGTTCGGCGAGCTCTTCGTCGCGGAACCGCTCCGGGGCGATGACGCACAGGATGCGGCGGCTGGTTCCGCCCATCCTTCCAAGTTACTCGGTCGAGACGGGCTCTGCTGCCGTGGCGGTGAGCGCGGCGTGCAGCGTGTGCCAGGAGAGGTTCGCGCACTTGACGCGCACCGGGAACCGCTTGACGCCGGCGAACGCAGCGAGCTTGCCGAGCAGTTTCGCGTCGCCGGGCGCGGCACCGGTAACCATGTCGTGGAACGCGCGGAACAGCGCTTCGGCATCGGCCACCGACTTCCCCTTCACCGCGCTCGTCATCAGCGACGCCGACGACTGCGAAATCGCGCACCCCTTGCCCTGGAAGCTGATGTCTGCGACCGTGTCGCCGTCCAGCTTCACGTAGAGCGTGATGCGGTCGCCGCACAGCGGGTTGTCGCCTTCCGCGGTGCGGTTGGCCCCGTCGAGCTGCCTGAAGTTCCGGGGGTGCTTGTTGTGCTCGATGATGATCTGCTGGTACAGCTCGGCGAGGTCGGCCATCAGGCGAAGACTTCACGCACCTTGCGCACCGCTGCGGCAAGGGCGTCCACCTCCGCGTGCGTGTTGTAGAACGCGAACGACGCGCGCGCGGTGGCGGGGATGCCGAAGAAGTCCATCACCGGCTGGGTGCAGTGGTGACCGGTGCGGATGCAGATACCTTCCTGGTCCACGATCGTTCCGACGTCGTGCGCGTGCACGCCGTCGAGCACGAACGACACGACGCTCGCCTTGCGTGGCGCCGTGCCGACCAGCGTGACGCCCGGGATCGCCGCGAGCGTCGCGTTCGCGTACGCGAGCAGGTCCGCCTCGTGCGCGGCGATCTGGTCCCATGGCAACGCTGCGACGTAGTCGAGCGCCGCGCCGAAGCCGACCACGCCCGCGATGTTAGGCGTGCCGGCCTCGAACTTGGCCGGGATCGGCGCGAAGGTCGTCTTCTCGAACGTCACCGACCGGATCATGTCGCCGCCGCCCTGGTAGGGCGGCATCGCCTCGAGCAGCGCGGCCTTCGCGTACAGCAGCCCGACGCCGGTCGGGCCGAACATCTTGTGCGCCGAGACCACGTAGAAGTCGCAGTCGAGCGCCTGGACGTCGATCGGCAGGTGGGGAGCCGCCTGCGCGCCGTCCACCAGCACCGGCACCCCGCGGGCGCGGGCGCACTGGATCAACTTTGTGATGTCGTTGATCGTGCCCAGCGAGTTGGAGACGTGCACGATCGCGACGATCCTGGTACGCTCGGTGATCAGCTGCTCGGACTCGTCGAGGAGCAGCGCGCCGGTGCGAT
The DNA here is from genome assembly GCA_964358595.1 of uncultured Gemmatimonadales bacterium. Lineage (GTDB taxonomy): Bacteria > Gemmatimonadota > Gemmatimonadetes > Gemmatimonadales > JACORV01 > CAYHQJ01. Next base: position 575 of record CAYHQJ010000005.1, on the reverse strand, counting down.
CCATCGGGATCACGCGCAGCCGAGCGCCGCGCTCCTCGCAGACCAGCTGCCACGGCACGATGTTCGAGTGGTGCTCCATCGCGCTGACGAGCACCTCGTCGCCTGGCTTCAGGTTGGCCCGGCCCCAGCTCGCCGCGACGAGGTTGATGCCGTCCGTCGCGCCGCGCACGAGGACGATCTCGCGGCTCTCGCGCGCGTGCAGGAACCGCGCTGCCTTCGCGCGCACCCCTTCGTACAGCTCGGTCGCCAGCTCGCTTAGACCGTACACGCCGCGGTGCACGTTGGCGTTCTGCTCGCGGTAGTAGCGATCGGTGGCCTCGAGGACCTGGCGCGGCTTCTGGCTGGTCGCAGCGTTGTCGAGGTACACGAGCGGCCGGCCGCGGGCCGTGGTGGCGAGCAGCGGGAAGTCGGAGCGCAGGCGCTCCACGTCGAACCGGCCCGGCGCGCGCAGGTCTCCGCCCTTGCGGGCTCGCGCTTCGTTGATCGCCTGCTTCGTGGCCTCGGGCAAAGGAGCCTGTTTCAGGAATTGCGACAGGTCCACGGACTCAACCACGTCGGGCAGTGCCGTCACTTCT
>CAYHQJ010000004.1:0-37765 GCA_964358595.1 uncultured Gemmatimonadales bacterium | reverse complement strand
GAGGCGTTCCCCGACCTCATCGCCCACCGCTGGAGCGACCTCGCCAAGCGGCTCGGGATCGGGGCCGCCGAGGTGCAGGCTGCCGCCGACGAGATCGCCAAGCTCGACCCGAAGCCGGGGCTGCGCCACGGCTCCGGCGGCGAGGACTACATCATCCCCGACCTCGTCGTCGACAAGGTGGACGGGAAGTACCACGTCTTCCTCAACGACACGAACCTGCCGCGGCTGCGCCTCGCGCGCGCCTACCGGGAGGTCGCGCGCGACAAGAAGAAGTTCGTGGGCGAGAACCGGGAGTTCATCACCCAGCGCCTCAACAGCGCCCAGTGGATGATCCAGGCGATCGAGCAGCGCCGCCAGACGATGCTCAAGGTGATGAACTTCATCGTGGACCGGCAGCACGACTTCTTCGAGAAGGGCATCGAGTACCTCAGGCCGCTCACGCTGCGCGAGGTCGCGGAGGTCATCAACATGCACGAGAGCACGGTGAGCCGCGTGACCAACGAGAAGTGGGTGCAGACGCCGCGCGGCGTGCTCCAGCTCAAGTTCTTCTTCTCGAGCGCCCTCTCGACCACGACCGGGGAAGACGCCAGCGCGCGCTCGATCAAGGCGCAGATCCAGAGGCTGGTGGACGAGGAGAGCGCGCTGGACCCGCTCACCGACCAGCAGATCGTCCAGAAGCTGCGCGAGCGGGGCGTGCGCATCGCGCGCCGCACCGTGGCCAAGTACCGCGACCAGCTCGGCATCCTCTCGGCGCGGATGCGCAAGCGCGTATGAGCCTCGCCGACGCGACGGGCCCCGTGGACGTGAGCGTCCTCGTCCCCGCTAAGGACGAGGCCGACAGCCTGCCCGAGTTCGTCCGCCAGTGCGCCGACGCCTTCGCGGCGACGGACTTCCGCGCCGAAGTCCTGGTGGTGGACGACGGCAGCGCGGACGCGACGCCGGACGTGCTGCGCGAGCTGGCCGCGCGCCACCCGTTCCTGCGCTGGGAACGCCACCGCACGCGCCAGGGGATCACCGAGGCCCTCCGCACCGCCGCGCTCGCCGCGCGGGGCAGGGTGTTCGTCTTCTACCCCGCCGACCTCCAGTTCCTGCCGGCCGAGATCCCGCTCCTCGTCGCCCCGATCCTCGCCGGCGAGGCCGACCTCGTCACCGGCACCAAGCAGGGCGTCTACGACAAAGCGTTCGTCTCGGGGATCTACAACGTGCTCTGCCGCCGACTGTTCGGCGTGAACGTCACCGACCTCAACTCGGTGAAGGCGTACCGCCGGGAGGTCGCCGACACGATCCCGATGCGTCCCGACTGGCACCGCTTCTTCGCGGTCGTCGCCAGCGCGCAGGGCTTCCGCCTCGCGGAGCGGCCGGTCACGCTCCACCCGCGCCGCGCCGGGAGCAGCAAGTTCGGTCTCGCGCGGATCCCGGTCGGCGTCATGGACCTGCTGTCGGTCTGGTTCCAGCTGCGCTTCGGCCGCAAGCCGATGCTGTTCTTCGGCGTGCTGGGCACCGTGCTGTTCGTCCTCGGCTTCCTCGCCGGCCTCGCCGCGCTGATCGTGCGGTTCGGCTACGGCGTGGGCTTCCGGCCGATCCTCAACCTCATCGAGACCCTCGTGATCTCCGGCATCGCGCTGTTCGGGTTCGGCTTCATCGGCGAGCTGCTGGCGGGGCAGCGCGAGGAGGTCCGCGAGCTCCACCGCGCCGTGCGCGAGCTGACGGGCGAGCTGGCCCGGCGCCGGGACGAGCGCTAGGGCCGTGCGGGTCCTGATGGTCGCGCACTCCTTCCCCCGGGTGGAAGGAGATATCGCCGGCGCGTTCATCTGGCGGCTCGCCGCAGCCCTGGCGGACCGCGGCCACGGCGTCCTGGTGCTGGCGCCAGCCGATCAGGGGGACGTGGGCCCGGCCACGCTCGGCGGCGTCGCGGTGCGCCGCCTCCGCTACGCGTCAGCGAAGCGGGAAACCCTCGCCTACCACGGCACGATGCACAGCGACGTCGGGCGCTCGCCGCTCGCAGTCCTCGCGTTCGCCGGCCTCCTGCGCGCGTTCTCCCGGGCGATCGCCGAGGAATGCCTCAAGGGCACGGTGAACGTGATCCACGCGCACTGGTGGGTGCCGGCCGGGCTCGCGAGCGCGTTGGCCCGGCGGCACGGTCGCCCGTTCATCGTCACCCTGCACGGCACCGATGTCGCCGTGGCGAACCGGCTGCCGGGCGGCACGGCCGCGATGGCCGCCGTGCTGCGCCGCGCCACCACCGTGACCGCCGTCTCGAGCTTCCTCGCCGCCGACGCCGCCAGGGCGCTCGGCGTTCCGGTCCACGCCATCCCGCTCACGCCGATGCCGATGGCGATGACGAAGTTCCCGGACCCCGACGCGGCGCGCAGCGGCGCGATCTTCGTGGGCCGGCTGACGCAGCAGAAGGGCGTCCACCACCTGCTCGACGCGCTCGCCAGGCTCAGGCGCACCGGCCTCTCGATCGACCTCACCGTCGTCGGCGACGGGCCGGAGCGCGCCGCGCTCAAGGCGCAGGCGATCGCCCTCGGCCTGCCGGTCATGTTCACCGGCTTCGTGCCGCCGGAGCGGGTGTTCGACCACCTCGCGGGCAAGCGTATCTTCATCCTGCCTTCGGTGAACGAGGGACTCGGGCTCGCGGTGGCCGAGGCGCTCGCCCTGGGCGTGCCCGTGGTCGCGACCCGCTCGGGCGGCATCCCCGACCTGCTGCGCGACCCCGAGGCCGGCGCGCTCGTGCCACCCGGCGATCCCGGCGCCCTCGCCGAGGCGATCAGGATGGTGCTCGCGGAGGACCGCTTCGCCATCGGCGCCCTGCGCGCGGGGAAGGCGATCGCCGAGCGGCTCTCGCCCGAGAAGGTGGCCGAGCAGTTCGAGGGGATCTACCGCGCGGCGCGGGGGCGGAGCAGCCGCGGGAGCGTCGCCGGAGTGCGGCCGTGATGCGGCGGCTCTGGGTCGCCGCGCAGGTCGCGCTCATCGGCCTGGTCGCGTACTTCGTCGGTCGGTCGATCACCCGCAACTGGGCGGAGGTCCGCGGCTCCGCCGCGACGATCCATCTCGACCTCGGCGCGCTGGCCGCCGCAGTCGCGATCATCCTCGCCAGCTACGCGCTGCTGATCGGGGCGTGGCGGGCCGTGCTGCTGGGATGGGGCGAGCGGCTGCGCTACCCGGCCGCCGCGCGCATCTGGTGCCTCTCGAACCTCGCTCGCTACGTCCCCGGCCGGATCTGGCAGATCGCCAGCATGGCCGCCCTCGCACAGCAGGCGGGTGTGAAGCCGTGGGCCGCCGCCGGCTCGGCGATCATCGTGCAGCTGCTCGCCGTCGCGACCGGCGCCCTCGTCACCGGGTTGCTCGTGCCGCAGTCGGGCCACCCGCTGCTCATAGTCGCGGCGGGCCTGGCCGCCGCCGTCGGGGTGGGAACGCTGGCGTGGGAACCGAGTACCAAACTGCTCGCACGGATGCTGAGCGCCCTCGGCCGGCCGTTCCAGCTCGCCCCCGTCGCGGCGGGACCGCTCGTGATCTCCGCGGCGGTGACGACGTTCGCGTGGGTCGCGTACGGCCTCGCACTCCACTTCTGCACCCGCGGCCTGCTCGGCCGCGCGGCGATCCCGGTCGGCACCGCCATCGGCGTCTTCACCGGGTCGTACCTGTTCGGGCTGATCGCGGTGTTCACGCCGGGGGGACTCGGCGTGCGCGAGGGAGCCCTCTACCTTTGGCTGTCGGGACCGCTCGGGCCCGCGGGCGCGACGGTGGTTTCGATCGGATCCCGGATCCTGATGACCGGCACGGAGGTCCTGGCCGCCCTGATCACGCTTCCTCTCACGAGACGCACCGGCGATGGCCCCGAAGCCTGAGGCGACGAGCCTCGAGCCATTCAGGCCCCGCGCCCCGACGCTCCTCGCGCTGGCGCTGCTGACGGCGTGGATCCTGCTCCTCTGCCTCCCGATGTTCACGGGGAAGTTCCTCGTGAACCCGAGCAGCGACCAGATGTGGACCGGCGTGCCGTTCCGCTGGTTCGGCGCCGGGGAGTGGCGCCGCACGGGCCACATCCCGCTGTGGAACCCGTTCATGTTCGGCGGGTTGCCGTTCGTCGGGGCGATGCACGGCGACATCTTCTACCCGACGGCGTGGCTCCGCCTCGTCCTGCCGATCGACATCGCGATGAACCTCGGCTTCGCCGTGCACTGCGTGCTCGCAGGGTTGTTCGCCTACCTGTTCTTCCGCGTGTTGAAGATCAGCTGGACGGGCAGCGTGGTGGGCGGCCTGGCGTACCAGCTCTCGGGCATCGTCGCCTCGCTGGTGAGCCCCGGCCACGACGGCAAGCTGTTCGTCTCGGCGTGGATGCCCGTGGTGCTCACGGCGCTGGTGCTCGGCATCCGTGACCGGCGCCTCGAGGGATTCGGGCTGCTCGCCTTCGCCGCCGGGGCGGGGATCATCAGCCCGCACATCCAGATGATGCAATACACGCTCATCCTGGCGGGCCTGTTCACGCTCTACCTGTGCTTCTGGAGCCCCGAGCGACCGGAGCCGCGTTGGCGCTGGGCCTCGCTCGGCCTCGCCCTGGCTGCCATCGTGCTCGCCTGCGGCGTCGCGATGATCCAGCTGTGGCCGTTCGTCAAGTACATGCCGTACGCGGCGCGCAGCGCCGGCGCGCAGGGCTGGGAGTACGCCACGTCTTGGGCGATGCCGCTGCCCAACGTCGTGGACTGGGTCGTCTCGGACTTCACCGGCATCCTGGCGCACTACTCGGGCGAGAACGCGGCCAAGCTGCACACCGAGTACGTCGGCGCCGCGGTGCTCGCGCTCGCCGCCCTCGGCGTGGGGCACAAGGATCGCCGTCCCCTGGTGTGGTTCTTCGCCGGTGCCGGCCTGCTATTCCTGCTGGTGAGCCTCGGCGCTCACACGCCGTTCTACCGGATCTGGTACGCCCTCGTGCCGGGCGTCAAAGTCACACGGGCCGCCGGGATGGCCTTCTTCATCTCCACCTTCGCGTTCGCGCTGTTCGCCGCGCTCGGCGTCGAACGGCTCGAGCGGGGCGAGGGCAGGCGAGTGGTGTGGGGCGTGTTGGTCGCTGCCGGCGCGCTGCTGCTGCTCGGCGCCAGCGGCGCGCTCGGGAGCATCGCGGAATCGGTCGCCGATCCCGGAAAGGCCGGCACCGCAGCCGACAACGCGGGCAACGTCGCGCTGTCGGCGGTCAAGGCGGCGGCGTTCGCCGCGGCCGCCGCCGGCCTGGCGCTCGCGGTGCTGGGGGGGAGACTCCGCGCGCTCGGCTCCGCCTTCGCGCTCGCCGCCCTAGTGGGCGGCGACCTGTTCCTCAACGTACGGCGGTTCTGGCAGTACTCACCCCGTGCCGCCGAGCTCTACGCCGACGACCCGATCACCCGACAGCTCGAGGCGACCCCCAAGCCCTACCGCGTGCTGGATCCGGGCGTCTACCCGACGGCCTACCTGATGGCCAAGGGCATCCCGCAGGCGATCGGCCACCACGGCAACGAGTTGAACGACTACGACAACCTGCTCGGTGGCAAGAACGTCTGGCGAAACCTCTTCCCGACGGGGCAGATCCAGGACCTGATCAGCAGACCGCGAAACCTCTACCAGCTGCTCGCGGTGCGCTTCATCATCCTTCCCCAATCGCTCCCGGTTCCGGGGTTTCACGAGGTGACGGGACAGTCGGCGATCACGCCCGGCGGGCAGGCCGTCCTGCTCGAGGCCGACACCGTCCCCCCCTACGCGCGCATCGTGCCGGCGGCGGCGAAGATCCCGAATGCGCAGATCGTCCCGACGTTGATGGACCGCCGCCTCGACGTGGACCGCATCGTGCTGCTGCCGCAGGACGCGCCCGTCGAGGTTCCGCCGATCACCGGCGGCCTGCCGGCGCCGAGCGCCTCGCGCGCCCAGGTCACGGCTTGGGAGCCGGGGACGATGACGCTCCGGCTCGATCCGGCGCCCGACGCCCCATCGTACGTGCTGATCAGCGAGAACTGGTACCCGGAGTGGCGTGCCACCGTGGACGGCCGCGAGGTGCGCGCTCTGCGCGGCGACTACACGTTCCTCACCGTGCCCGTCCCGGCCGGCGCGCGCGACGTCCGGCTCGAGTACTCGCGGGAGCGCTACCGGCAGGGCGCGCTGCTGACGTTCGCCTCGCTGGCCTGCGTGATCGGGTGGATCGGCATTCCGCTGCTGGTGCGGAGGCGCCGTGGCTGAGCGCGCGCTCGTCATCATCCCGACTTACAACGAGCACGAGAACCTGCCCAGGATCGTGCCCCAGATCCTCGAGCAGGACCCGCGGCTCGAGGTCCTGGTCGTGGACGACAGCTCGCCCGACGGCACGGGCGAGCTCGCCGAGGCGCTCGCGCAGGCCGAGCCGCGGGTGCACGTGCTCCACCGGACGGGGAAGCTGGGGCTCGGCACCGCATACGTGGCGGGCTTCCGGTGGGCCCTCGAGCACCGCTACGACTATGTGTACGAGATGGACGCCGACTTCTCGCACGACCCCGAGCACCTGCCGGAGTTCCTCGCGCAGATCCACGACGCGGACCTCGTCATCGGCTCGCGCTACCTCGACAAGCGCGTCACAGTGGTGAATTGGCCGATGACGCGACTGCTCCTCTCGTACTTCGCCAACGTGTACGCGCGGTGGGTCACCGGACTCAAGCTCTGGGACTCCACCGGAGGCTTCAAGTGCTACCGGAGGAGGGTGCTCGAGGCCGTGGATCTCGACCGCGTCCGCTCGAACGGCTATTCATTCCAGATCGAGATGTCGTTCAGGGCCTGGCGGAAGGGATTCCGGCTGAAGGAGATCACCATCCTGTTCACCGACCGCAGCCACGGGCAGAGCAAGATGTCCCGGGGCATCGTCTGGGAAGCGGTCTGGATGGTCTGGCGCCTGCGCTGGTGGGCGCTCACGGGGCGCGTGTGAAGACGGGCAGCGTATTCCACAAGATGACCGGCTCGGGGAACGACTTCCTGATGTTCGACGGCCGGTACCTGCGACGCGAGGACTTCACCACGGAGCGCATCGCGGCGTTGTGCGACCGCCGGCTCGGCGTCGGCGCGGACGGGGTCATCCTCCTGGCTCCGGCGGAGGGCCCGGACGTCCACTTCACGTTCCACTTCTGGAACAGCGACGGATCCGAGGGCCCGATGTGCGGCAACGGCGCCCTGTGCGCCACCCGGCTGGCCACCCTGCTCGAGCTCGCCCCGCTCGAGGCCGAGGTCCGCTTCGCCACCCCGGCGGGGGTCCACCGGGGGTGGATCGTGGACGGCCGGCCCGAGATCGAGCTGCCCGACTGCCCGCCGCCCAAGTCCCTCCCGGGCGCCCGGACGACCGATGGGGAGGCGTTCCCGACCTACGCCTGTCCCAGCGTCCCGCACCTCGTCCTCCTGGTCCCGGATGTGGACAAGGTGGATCTGGACCGCCGCGGGCCCCCCTTGAGGCGGGACCCGGCCATAGGACCCGGCGGTGCCAACGTGAACTGGGTCTCCCCGGTCGGCGACGGGACGTACCGGATGCGAACCTGGGAGCGGGGGGTCGAGGGGGAAACGCTGGCCTGCGGTACGGGGGCCGTAGCCTGCGCCCTGACGCTCGAGGAGAAGGCGATGGCCTCGAGCCCCGTCCGCATCTGGACGCGGAGCCGTCTGCCCCTGGACGTCTCCTGGACGCGAAACGCCGACCTCATTACGTCCATTCGCCTCCGTGGCGAAGGGAGACTGGTGTGCAGAGGAATCGTCGGAGAGCTGCCAACATGAAGCACTGCAAGGGGATGGATATCCTGAAGCTGTTATCCACCTTTTTCAACACGACAACTTAACATAACACTTATTATACGAAGTGGCGGAGGGGTGGCAAGAAGGTGCATCGAAGCCGTCGGATGGGCTGCTGCCTTGGATCTTTGGATCTGTGGAAAGCGCGGCCGTCAGCCGGGCGTGGTGCCCTCCCGCTTGGGCTTCGGCGGCGGCAGGACCTCGCCGCCGATCTCGGCCATGCGGACCCTAGCCTCGAAGGCTTGCTGGAGCTCTCCGTACTTCTGGAGGACCTCTCCGTAGGCGGCCCTCGCGCCGGCCGTGTCGCCGGAGGCCGCCAGCGTGCGGCCGGCATCGATGAGGTACTGCGCCTTGAGGAAGTCGAGCCGCGCCGCGCGGGACGCCTCACGGTAGGCAGTGCCCGCTTCCCGGAGCTTGCCCTGGTCCTCGAGCCCGCCGCCGAGGAGTGCGTATGCCGAGGCCTTCACGTAGTCCGCGTGAGCGCCGCGAACGAACTGTTGCAGCGATTGGACGGCGGCGTCGCGCTGGCCCTGGATCAACCGGATCTGGCTGAGGAGGATGACGGCCTCGTCGGCCGCATTGGTTCCGCCGAACCGGTCGGTGAGCCGGTTGAGGTCGCTCGCGGCGAGCGGCAGATTGCCCGACTCGGCGCTCGCCCGTGCCTGGGTCAGCGCCTGCGAAGCGAAGGACTCTTTCCGCGCCGAGGACGACACATAGAGCCAGGCGGCGGCCGCCACCACCACGACCGTTCCCGCGGCGAGCGCCGCGGTGCGGCCGTGCTGCTGCAGCCAGGCCATCCAGTCCTGGTCGCCCAGCTGGACCGGGGTGCCAGCCTTGGGGCCCGTCGTTTCCGGTGCGCTCATCGACTCGTCCGTCCTCTGCGTGGGAGTCCTGCCCCGCCCATGCCCCCGGCGTGACTCGAACACGCGGCCAACGGTTTAGGAAACCGCTGCTCTATCCAAGCTGAGCTACGGGGGCGCAGCCTTCAAAAAATCGCTAGCCGGCGGCCCTTTCTCAAGGCTGCGACTGTCCCTCCGGCCTCGGGTAGCGCAGCACCGGGTACACCGGCCGATCGCCCAGCAGACGGCGCCCGTCGAGATCCGCCAGCTCGATGAGGAAACCGAAGCCCGCCACCGTCGCGCCGCTTAGCTCGACGAGCTGGGCCGCGGCGGCGGCCGTGCCGCCCGTCGCCAGCACATCATCCACGATCACGGCGCGGTCCCCGGCCCGCAGCGCATCGGTGTGCAGCTCGAGCGCGTCGCTGCCGTACTCGAGCGCGTACTCCACCCGGTGTTTGTCCACCGGGAGCTTGCCCGGCTTTCGGATGATCGCCAGGCCCACCCCGAGAGCCAGCGCGACGGGCGCACCCAGCAGGAACCCGCGAGACTCGATGGCCGCCACCCGCGTCACGTTGAGTGGCCTCAACGGCCTGGCCAGCAGCTCCACCGCCTCCACCAGCGCGAGCGGGTTGAGGAGGATCGGCGTGATGTCCCGGAATAGGATCCCAGGGCGCGGGAAGTCCGGGACGTCGCGAACGAGCCGGTAGAGGGTTTCCGACATGGGAACCTCTGACATGGTGTGAACGATGTTGCCTTAGTGCTTGACGACGAAGGACTTAGCGTCCACAATCTCGTGTGGAACCTCTTGCGTCGTGACGCGGGTCACGCGGGCGAGCGGCGGGCCCGCGCGCACGATCGCGTCCAGCTCCTCGAGCGTGGCGGCGGTGGCCAGGCCGACGACCTCGACGGCGCCGTCCTCACGGTTGCGCACCCAGCCGCGCACCCCCAGATCGCGGGCGCGGTTCAGGACGTACCAGCGGAAGCCGACTCCCTGCACGCTGCCCTCCGCGACCCAGCGCAGCGCGCGGATCCCCTCAGGTCCCGGCATCGTCCTCCGCCCCCGCGGCGGACGCGTCCCTGCCCCGCCGTGCCCGGAGCCGCATGACGTACGCCGCGACCAGGGCGATGACGAACGGCAACATCCAGAGCGCGGCACGGTGCGCGTAGTCGCTCAGCACCCCCCGCGACAACACGCCACCCGCGCGGCCGATGATCCACCCGACGCCGAGCAGCACCGCGCACCACAGCGCGGCGCCCGCGCCGGTGTACAGGAAGAACCGGTCGAGCCGCATCCGTGCCAGGCCGGCGGGGATGCTGATGAGGTGCCGGATGACCGGGAACAGGCGTCCGATGAACGTCGCGATCTCGCCGTGCCGGTTGAAGAAGCGCTCCGTCCGCTCGAGCGACTTCTCGGTGAGGAGGACCCACTTCCCATAGCGGACGAAGACCCACCGGCCGACCTTCGAGGCGACCCAGTAGTTGGCGTACGCGCCGGCGAGGCTGCCGACGGTCCCGCACAGCAACGCCACCCAGAGGTTCATCTCGCCGTGGTACGCGAGGTAGCCCGCCGGCGGCATCACCAGCTCCGACGGCACGGGCAGGACGGACGACTCCATCGCCATGAGGAGGACGATGCCGCTGTAGCCAAGCCGGCCGATGGTGTCCACCAGCCAGAAACCGAGCTGCTCAAGCATCGGTGAATCCGTGGGTGCCGCGCAGCGGGACGAACCGTGCGCCGGCGAGCGGCTGCGCGTTCGTGGTGCCGTCGGCGTTCACCGTGACGAGCGTGAGGACCTGGCTCTCGCGTGGGCCGAGCGGCAGGAGGATGCGCCCGCCCGGGGCGAGCTGCTCGAGGAGCGGCCGCGGCACTTCGCGAGTCGCGGCGGCGACGACCATCGCCTCGTATGGTGCGTAGTCGCGCCAGCCGAGCGTGCCGTCGCCGACCATGACCGACACGTTGCCGATGCCCGCCTCGGCGAGGGCGGCGCGGGCGCGCTCGGCCAGGGCCGCGACGCGCTCCACCGAGAACACCTGCCCGGCGACCATCGCCAGCAGGGCCGTCTGGTACCCCGATCCCGTGCCGACCTCGAGCACCTTCTCGCGCCCGGTGAGCCGCAGGGCTTCGAGCGCGCGCGCCTGTGTCGAGGGCTGGCTGATCGTCTGGCCGCTGCCGATAGGGAGCGCGGTGTCCTCGTACGCCTGGCGCTGGAGCGCGGGCGGCACGAACAGGTGGCGCGGCACCTCACCCACGGCGCGCAGCACGGCCAGGTCGCGGATCCCGTTCTGGCGGACCGCTTCGACGAGCTTCGCCCGGTAGCCGGCGTACGAGTCGCTGCGGGGCACGTCAGATCTCGAGCTTCCAGGCCCGCACGGCGTCGAGGTGCGAGTAGCTGGTGAGGTCAAGGTGGAGCGGCGTCACCGAGATGAAGCCGGCGTGGATCGCGTGGAAGTCGGAATCGGCGCCGCCCGTCCAGTTGATGTGGCCGCCGCCGATCCAGAAGAGGTCTCGGCCCCACGGATCCTTCATGCGCTGGAGCGATTCCTGGTAGACGCGGCTGCCGAGCGCGGTGACGCGGACGCCCTGCACCTGGTCACCGGGAATCGGCGGCAGGTTCACGTTGAGCAGTGTGTCCTGGGGGAACGCGTTCGCGGTGAGGATAGTGCGCAGCAGGCGCTCGAGGGGATCGCGGTACGTTGGCAGGAGGTCCTGGTCGCGCGAGGCGAGAGAGAGCGCGACCGCGGGGATGCCGAGCGACAGTCCCTCCATGGCGGCGGCGACGGTGCCCGAGTAGAGCACGTCCTCGCCCATGTTGGGGCCGTGGTTCACGCCCGAGACGACGAAGTCCGGCTTCTCAGCGAGCAGGGCGCCCAGGGCGAGGAGGACGCAGTCCGTCGGGGTCCCGTCCACCTCCCAGCGGCGCGGTCCGCGCTGGGTCGGCCGCAGGGGCTTGTAGAGGGTGAGCGAATGGCTGGTGGCCGACTGCTCGCGGTCCGGTGCCACGACGTCCACCTCGGCGATCGTCGAGCAGAGCTCGACCGAGAGCTCGAGGCCGCGGGCGCGCAGCCCGTCGTCGTTGGTGCACAGGATTCTCATGTCGGTTGCGGGCCCGCGAGGATGCGGCGCCAGTGCCGCGCGAAGACGCCGGCCAGGCGCAGCGTGTCGGCGACGTAGCGGAAGTGGCTGCGCTCGCCCCCGTACACGGTCGGGACGCGCACCGCGGTGATGCGGAAGCCGCGCTCGGCGGCGAGCAACAGGAATTCGGTCTCGAACTCGTAGCGCTGCCCGGCGGGCCTCACCGTGGCGGCGACGGCGGCGCGCATCGCGCGGAAGCCGGACTGCGAGTCGGGGACGCTCGCGCCCACGGCGCGCGAGACGAGGGTGCTCGAGAGCCAGTTGGTAAACCGGCGGCCGGGTGGCATGGCGGACCCGTCGCGCCGCCGCGCGCCGACCACGAGGTCGGCACGGTCCGCGACCAGCGGGGCCAGCAGCATCGGGATCTCCTCCGGCGGGTGCTGGCCGTCGGCGTCCAGCGTGACGACGTACGGGACGCCGAGCGCCTCGGCGCCGGCGAGGCCGGTCGCGAGGGCCCTGCCCTTGCCGAGGTTGCGCTCGTGGCTCGCCACGGCGGCGCCGCACGCGTGGGCGATCCCCGCGGTGTCGTCGTCGGAGCCGTCGTCCACGACGAGGAGCTGGGCCCCGGGCACGGCGCGCCGGGCGCGCGCCAGCACGTCGGGGAGCGTGCGCGCGGCCTGGAAGGCCGGGATCACCAGCGCCACCTCCGGGCCGCGGGGCGTCGTCTCACCCATCGGTCCGCGGCCCGACCTTCTCGCCGTTGAGGATCTTCATCACCTGCTCGAGCTCGTGCCTGAGGTCGCGCACCAACTCGACCGCCAGCGCGTCGCGCGCGGCCGGCTTGAGCTCGCCCGTCCGACGGAAGTGCTCGATCCGCTGGCGCGCCCCCTCGATGGTGTACTTCTCCGTGTACAGCAGGTGCTTGACGAGCATGATCAGCTCGATCTCGCGGCGCTGGTACACGCGGTTGCCCGAGCGGTTCTTGGCGGGGTTCAGGAACCGGAACTGGCTCTCCCAGTACCGCAGCACGTGCGGCTTCAGGTCGGTGAGGGTGCAGACCTCGCCGATCGAAAAGAACTCCTGCACGGGCGGTCCGGCGGCCACCGTCAACTCCAGCTCTCGCTCTTGAGGGCACGCTCCATCAGCTCGCCGATGGCCTGGCGTGGCGGCTTGCCCTCGAACAGCACGCCGTGGACCTGGCTCGCGATCGGCAGCTCGACGCCGACCTTGGCGGCGAGCGCGACGGCGGCGCGCGCGGTTCCCACCCCCTCGGCGACCGAGAGGCGCCGCGCCATGACCTCCTCGAGCGTGCGCCCCTTGCCCAGCTCGACGCCGAGGCTGCGGTTGCGCGACAGCGGCCCGGTGGCGGTGAGGACGAGGTCGCCCACGCCCGCAAGCCCGGCGAAGGTCATGGGCTTCGCCCCCATCGCCACGCCGAGCCGCGTGATCTCGGCGAGCCCGCGCGTGATGAGCGCTGCCCGCACGTTGCTGCCGAGCCCGAGGCCGTCCAGGATGCCCGCGGCGATGGCGATGACGTTCTTGAGCGCGCCGCCGAGCTCCACGCCGATCGGGTCGTCGGTGGTGTAGACGCGAAACGTCGGCGCGCTCATCGCGCGCTGCGCGCGCGCGGCCGCGTCGGGATCCACGCTCGCCGCGGTGACGGCGCTGGGCTGCCGCTCGTAGACCTCGCGCGCGAACGTCGGCCCGGAGAGCGCGACGACCGTTGTGCCTTTCGGGAGGACTTCGGCCAGCACCTCGCTCATGCGCTTCAGGCCCCGCGCCTCGAGCCCCTTCGAGGCGCTCACGACGAGGGCGCCCGGAACGAGCCCCGGCGCGGCCGCGCTCATGACGGAACGCACGGCATGCGACGGCGCCACCGAGACGACGAGCTCCGCGTCGGCCACCGCCTGGACCACGTCATTGGTCGCCCGGAGCGAGGGCGTCAGCGGCGCCTCGGGGAGGAACAGGTCGTTGCGGTGGCGGCGGTTGATCTCCTCGGCCACCTCGGGCTCGTACGCCCAGAGCACGACATCCTCGCCCTTGGCCGCCAGGAGGTCTGCCAGGGCCGTGCCCCAGGCGCCGCCGCCCACCACCGCGACGCGCATCAGGCCTTCTGTTCCGCGCGCCGCTGGCCGAAGCGCGCCTCGGTCCCGGCGAGCAGACGGCGGATGTTGGCGCGGTGGGTGAAGACGATGAACGCGAACACCGCGAGGGCCGCCCACAGCGTCGCGGGCCGGCCCGGATACAGCAGCGGCACGCTGGCGACGAACGCGCCCGCGGCGAGGATCGAGCCGAGCGACACGTAGCCGGAGAGCCGCACGATGATCGCCCACGCCACCAGCGCGACGCCCAGCGAGCCCGGCGCGAGCGCCAGGAACACGCCCGCCGCCGTGGCGACGCCCTTGCCGCCCTTGAAGCCGACGAACGGTGAGAACACGTGCCCGCACACCGCCGCGAGCCCCACCACGAGCGGCCACCACGCGGGTCCCGCCGCGAAGCGCTGGGCGAGCAGCACCGGCACTGTGCCCTTGAGCACGTCGAACAGCCCGACGGGGACCGCGGCCTTCCAGCCGAGCAGCCGGTACAGGTTCGTCGCGCCGAGGTTCTTGCTGCCGAAGGTCCGCAGGTCCGTGCCGGCCGCGGCCCTCGCCACGAGGTACGACGTCGGGATCGCGCCGAGCAGGTAGGCGCCGACGATCCACAGCAGCGAGCCCCACCCGAGGCCGCTCATCCCTTGGCCCTCGAGCGGCGGCGGCCCGTGAACCGCACCCGGATCGGCGCGCCCCGGAAGCCGAACCGCTCGCGCAGCCCGTTGACGAGGAACCGGCGGTAGTGGTCGGGGATCGCGTCGGGCCGGCTGCTGACGATCGCGAACGTCGGCGGCGCCGTGCCGATCTGGGAGCCGTAGAGCAGCTTGACCTCGGCGCCGCCCGCCTGCGGCGGCTGGCGCTCGGCGACCAGCTCCTTGATCGCGCGGTTGACCTCCGCCGTCTGGATGCGGCGCTGCCGCGCCTCGGCGACCTCCACGACGGCGTCGAGCGCCCGTTGGGCGCGCAGCCCGGTCTTGGCCGAGAGGTAGAGGAACGGCACCGCCTCGAGGAACGGCGCGCGTTCGAGCGACTGCTTGTGACCCGCGTCGGCGGTCGTGTGGTCCTTCTCGACGAGGTCCCACTTGTTGACCGCGATGACGAGCCCCGTGCCCGCCTCCCACGCCTGTCCCGCGATCTTGATGTCCATCGCGGTCAGGCCTTCGGCCGCATCCACGACGATCACACAGACGTCGGCGCGCTCAACGGCGCGCGCGGTGCGCAGGAACGCGTAGAACTCGACCGCCTCGTCGATCTTGCCGCGCTTCCGCAGGCCCGCGGTGTCGATGAAGTTCAGGACCCTGGCCTTGAAGCGGAGCGGCGTGTCGATCGCGTCGCGCGTCGTGCCCGGTGTGTCGGCTACGATCAGCCGGTCCTCGCCGAGGAGCCGGTTCACCAGGCTCGACTTGCCGACGTTGGGGCGCCCGATGACCGCCACCTGGATCTCGTCCTCGCCGGCGGGCGCCGGCGCCGGCGGGAGTACCGCCACGACGGCGTCGAGGAGGTCGCCGGTGCCCTTGCCCGTGCCTGCCGAGACCGCGAGCGGGTCGCCCAGGCCCAACTCGTAGAAATCGAGGTGGCGTTTTTCGCGCGCGAGGTCGTCGGCCTTGTTGGCCGCGAGCACGACCGGCTTGCCGCGCGTGCGCACGTACTCGACGATCTCCTGGTCGCCCGGCATGGGGCCGGTCTCGACGTCCACGAGGAACAGCACCACGTCCGCCGCGTCCACCGCGAGCTGCACCTGGGAGCGGATCGCCGCGTCCATCGGCTCGGTCGAGCGCGGCAGGAAGCCGCCGGTGTCCACGAGCCAGAAGACGCGGCCGTTCCACTCCGCCTTGCCGTAGTGCCGGTCGCGCGTCGAGCCCGGGCGCTCGTCCACGATCGCCGCATGCGCGCCGACCACGCGGTTGAACAGGGTGGACTTGCCGACGTTGGGCCGGCCGATGATCGCGACGGTGGCCGCCTTCGCGCTCATGCCGCCGCCCCCAACGCGTCGGTGAAGTGGTAGGAGAGCCTCACCGGCATCGGCGCCTCGGCGACGAGCGTCGCGAGCGGCACGTCGTCCACGAAGATCCCGTTGTCGTTGACCGACTCGGCGGGCAGGAGCGCGAGGCTGCAGTCGCCCCGGTCCGCCAGCGCGCGCCGGAAGTCGGCGCCCGGCAGGAGGCCGGCCGTCGTCACGGCGGACCCGAAGTACGTGTTTTCGAGCACCGCGAGCTCGAAGGTCGCGCCGGTCGCCGCCACGAGCGCCGGCAGGACTTCGGGCATCAGCCTGCCCATCGCCGTGCCGGTGCACACCAGCACGCGCCGGCCCGCCAGCGTGGGCAGCGTGGCGATCTCCGCGGCGACCAGCTCTTCCAGGTACCGCACCGCGCCGACGCCGTTCTCCACCTGCGGGAAGCCGTCGTAGCTCCCGGCGGGGGGGAATGGCTCGCCGGCGAGCATGTACAGCTCGTCCGAGCCGTACACCCAGCCGCCTGCCCTTTCCCCTCTCGCCCTCCGCTCCCAGAGCCGCACGGCTTCCACGGCGGCCCGCGCCTCCCCGACCGTCGGGCTGCGTACCAGCTCGTGGCGCGAGAAGGTCGTGAGCGCCACCGGCACGACCGACACCGTGAGGATGGACTCGCCCATGCCGTACAGGTCCGCGAGCGAGCGCTCGAGCACGGCGCCGTCGTTCACGCCCGGGACGAGCACGACCTGGGCGTGGAACTGGATCCCGCCGGCCGCGAACATCGCCAGCTGCTCGAGAATCGCCGGCGCCTTCGGGTTGCGCAGCAGGCGGCGGCGAACGTCCGCGTCGGTCGCGTGCACGGAGACGTAGAGCGGCGAGAGCCGGTACTCGAGGATCCGCCGGACGTCCCTGTCCTTCAGGTTCGAAAGCGTGGCGAAGTTCCCGTGCTGGAACGAGAGCCGGTAGTCGTCGTCACGGATGAACAGCGTCTTGCGGGCGGTCCCGGGGTTGCCGTCCACGAAGCAGAAGTCGCAGCGGTTGGCGCAGCGACGGATCTTCGGTGGATCGAGGGTGACGCCCAGCGGCAGGCCCTCGGGGCGCTCGATGTCGAACTCGACCGCCTCGCCCGCGGCGGTGCGCACGCCCAGGATGAACGCGTCGTCGGCGGCGAGGAATTCCCAGTCGAGGAAGTCGGCGAGCTCGCGGCCGTTGATGGCGAGCAGCTCGTCGCCCGGGCCGAGACCCAGCTCGGCACCAAGGGACCCCGCGGCGACGGCGGCGACGCGCAGCACAGGAGAGCTACCGGACGGGCGAACGGGGGCCGGCCTCTCTCGAGGCGGCCCCCGCCCTGCAGGAGCGGGCGATGGGAGTCGAACCCACGACGTCCAGCTTGGGAAGCTGGCATTCTACCGCTGAATTACGCCCGCGTGCGAGGCGGAATGTAGGATCCCTCCGCCTCGTGTCAAGCATGCTCAGTTCACCTTGTACCGGTAGGCGATGATGCCCCGTCCGGTCGCGGTCAGGTTGAAATCGTACACGCTTCCCGGCTGCCCCGTGGCACTGAGGGCCGGCACCTCGACGACCTGCCGCGCGACCACATCACCGGCCGCGTTCAGGAACTCCAGCGTCAGACTGAGCGCCGGCCGCTCGTGCCCCAGGAGGTTCTGCGCCCCGCCACGGAACACCGCGGTTGAATCGCGCGGCTCGAAGCGGTGCACGCTGAGCTCCAGCGGGAGCGAGTCACGTTGCTGCAGCGCCCAGACCGTCGAGTCTGCGTAGGCGCGGAAGCTTGCCGCGTACCCGTCGGCGGCCGGCAATGAATCCCGGCGTGCGCGCAGGATCGAGTCGCGCGTGCGGTACAGCAGGGCGACACGCTGGTACGAGCCGGCGAGCAGCGTCCACGACTGACGGTTGAGGGAATCCGCCGCCAGCAGGCGGCGCGCGGCGCCCAGAGAGTTCGGGCCGTCGTTCGCCGCGATGTAGGCGTTCGTGAGGTTGAACAGCGCGTCGCGGAAGAACGGGTTCTTCGCGAGGCCGAGGTCGAAGGCCCGCGCCGCGAGCCGGTACTTCTGCACCCGCTGCGCCGTGTCCGCGCGCGGCAGCGCGTCGGCCTGCTGGAACAACGCCACGCCCGTCTCGAACAGGTCGAACGACTCGAGCGAGTCGGTGTTCTGGAGCAGCGAGTCGTAGATGGCCGAGGCTTCCTGCGACCGGTTTTGGCGCGTGAGCACCGCCGCCAGGTTGGTGCGCGCGGCCATGTCGAGCGGCTTCATGGCGAGGTACGCACGGTACGTCGATTCGGCGGCGGCGAACCGCTCCGCCCGGTGCAGCAGCCGACCGGCGTTCAGCATCGCCGTCGCGCGCGCTTCGGCCTGGCGTGGATCGTCCCCCGCCCGCGCCCCCAGCTCGAAGTAGACGATCGCGCTGTCGCTGTTGTCCTGCTGGACAAAGATGCCGGCCATGCTCGCGTACACGACGGGCTCGCCGCGGAAGACCAGGTTGGCGCGCCGGAAGATGGCGAGCGCCGAGTCGTAGTTCTGCGCGTTCAGCGCCTCGACGGCCTGGTTGTAGAGGGGCACCCACTCGTTGCGCCGCCGCCGGGCAATCTCGCGCCGGCATTCGGGGTCGGCGAGCCGCTCGGCCTTGGTCCACGCCGAGTCGGCACCGACCCAGTCGCGGCGGAAGGCGTAGGCGCGAGCGAAGAAGTACCACAGCGTCAGCTGGTCGACGCCGTGGTCCGTCAAGGCCTCGGTGAGGTTCCGCACCGCGTCGTTGACCTCGCGCCGCCGGTCCGCCTCGAGGTTCGTCCGGTCGGCGCGCTCGAGGTACTGCTGCGCGCCGTTGAGCCGGAAGTTGCTCCGGAAGCTCAGGCTCCGGCACTGCGGCGGCTGCTGGGCCGCGGCGGTACCCACGACAAGGAACAGCGCCGCTGCTGGCGCGCCCCAGACCACGCTCCGCAAACTCATGCTCAAGCTCTCCTTGAACCAGGATCGTTCAGGCGTGCCAGCCAGCTTTAGCTGCGCCGCCGAAGTGCAATAATCTCCATGAGTTACCGTGCTACGTCAACAGGTTACTTGAAGTCCCTCCCGTACAGTACTCCGGCACCGGTATTGAACACCACGACGCGCTCGTCCCTGGCAATTGTACCCCGTTCCACCAGGCGACGAACCGCAGCGACGGCCGCGCCCCCTTCCGGGCAGGCATCCACGCCCTCGAGTGAGGCTAGGAGGTCGGCATCGGCGGTGAGCTCATCGTCGGTCACCGACACCGCCCCGCCGCCGCTCTCCCGGAGCGCGCGCAGCATGAGGGCACCCCCGAGTGGTCCCGGCACCCGGAGACCGCTGGCCACCGTCCAGGGGTCCGGCCATGGCTCGCACGCGCTCGAGCCGGCCTCGAACGCCTTCACGACCGGCGCACACCCGCTGGACTGCACCGAGAACAGGCGGGGCATCGGTCCGCTCACCCAGCCCGCGTCGATCAGCTCGCGGTAGACCTTCCACATGCCGATCAGCCCGGTCCCGCCTCCCGTCGGGTAGATGACGGCGCCCGGGAGGCGCCAGGCGAGCTGCTCGGCGATCTCCAGGCCGAGGGTTTTCTTCCCCTCGATGCGGTAGGGCTCGCGGAGCGTCGAGAGGTCGAACGCCTGCGTCTCGGAGGCGTACGCACGCGACAGCTTGCCGCAGTCGCCGATGTGGCCGTCGATGGTGATCAGCTCGGCGCCGTACGCGGCGATCTGGCCGAGCAGCGGTCGGGGCGTCGTTTTCGGCGCGTACACGCGGACGGTCGCACCGGCGCGCGCGCCGTAGGCCGCCGCCGCCACGCCGGCGTTCCCGGCGGTCGGGAGAACGAAGCGCGTCGCCCCGGCGAGCACCGCGCGGGTGACGGCGGCGGCGAGGCCGCGGGCCTTGAACGACCCCGTCGGGTTGGCGGCCTCATCCTTGATCCACAGGTCCTCGAGGCCGAGCCGCTCGGCGAGCCGGTGCGCCCGGAGCAGCGGTGTCCCGCCCTCCCCGAGCGTGACCGGTTCCTCGCCACCGGCGAGCGGGAGGAACTCGCGGTAGCGCCACATGGTGTGGCCGCGCGCGACGAGGGCCTCGCGGGCCTGGCGCGGCACGGTGCGCGCGTAGCGGACGAGCCATGGCGAGCCGCAGTCGGGGCAGACGGTGCGCAGTCCGTCCGCGGACGCCGCCTGGCGGCAGCCGGAGCATTCGAGGGACCAATCCATAAGGGCGGTCGAAGCGGTGAAGGGTTGAACGTCGAAGGTCAGTCGGTGCGGTGGACGTGCTCGAAGATACGCTGCGCCATGGCGTCCGAGATGCCGGGGATCTGCTTCAGTTCCTCTACGCTGGCCGACTTCACGCCGGCGAGCGACCCGAGACGTTCCAGCAGCGCGCGGCGCCGCGACGGGCCGACGCCCCGGATCTCGAGCAGCGCCGACGTGATGGTGCGCGCGGTGCGCCGCTTCCGGTTGAACGTGACGGCAACGCGGTGCGCCTCGTCGCGCGCACGCTGGAGCAGCCGCAGCGACGGGCTGCGGCGCGAGAGGCGCAGCGGTTCACTTCTTCCGGGCAGGAAGACCGCTTCGTCGCGCTTGGCCAGGCTCGCGAACGGGAGCGCCGTGACGCCCGCCTCCTGCGCCGCCTCGAGCGCGGCGTTCAGCTGCCCCTTGCCCCCGTCCACGACGAACAGGTCCGGCAGCGGCTTCGCTTCGACGAGGCGGCGCGCCAGGAACCTGCCGACCATCTCCTTCATCGACGCGAAGTCATCCTGCCCCTCGATGGTCTTCATCCGGTACGTGCGGTACTCACCGCGCTTGGGCCGGCCGTTCTCGAACCACACCGTGGAGCCTACCGTATCCCGCCCCTGCGCCGTGCTGATGTCGGCGCACACCAGCGTGCGCGGGACCGCCGCCAAGCCGAGGTCGCGCCCGAGCGCGTAGACGGGATCCTCAGCCCGCTCCGCGCCCTCGAAGGTCTCGAGCCGCAGCGTCTCGAGGAGGTGGATCGCGTTCTGGTCGGCGAGGTCGGCAAGGCGGCGGTAGAGCCCGCGCTGCGGTACGGCGTACCGCGCGTCGCCGAACGCTTCGCGCAGGGCGTCCTCGTCCGCGGGTGGGCACGGGAGCACGGCCAACCGCGCGCGCCACGGCCGCGGTAAGTAGTAGCGGACGAGAAACGCCGTCAGCACCTCGCCTTCCGGGACGCCCTCGACGCCGACGAGGAAGGTGTGCTCGCGGCCGATCACCTTCCCTTCCCTGATCCGCATCACTACCGCGCAGGCGTCGTCCTCGTCGCGCGCCAGGGCCACGGCGTCGCAGTTCCCGCCGCCGACGCGCTCCACGGTCTGGGGCTCCTCGATCTGGTCGAGGCGTGCGAGCACGTCGCGCAGCTCCGCCGCCAGCTCGAAGTCGAGGTCCGTCGCGGCCTGCTGCATCCGCTCGCGCAGCCGGGTGCGCACCTCGAGCGTCTTTCCCTCGAGAAACAGGATCACGTCCTGGATCATGCGCCGGTATTCCTCGCGGCTCTCCAGGCCGACGCACGGTGCCCGGCACTTGCCGATGTGGAAGTCGAGGCACGGGCGCTCCGGCGCCTCGCCGGGCAGCGCGTAGTGGCACGAGCGGACGGTGAAGATCCGGCGGATCACGCGCAGCGTCTGGCGCAGCGCGCCGACGTCGGTGTACGGCCCGAAGTAGCGCGCCCCGTCGTCAGCCGCCTGGCGCGTCACCAGGATGCGGGCAAACGGCTCCTGGAGGGTCACGGCGAGCCACGGATACCGCTTGTCGTCGCGTAGGTTCACGTTGTACCGCGGCAGGTGCTCCTTGATCAGGTTGTTCTCGAGGAGCAGCGCCTGGGCCTCGCTCTTGAGGACGATCGTCTCGAGGTCGGCGATGTGCTTCCGGAGGAGCATGAGGCGAGGGTTCGCCTCGACGTCGTCGCCGAAGTACCAGCGCACCCGCGCGCGCAGGCTCTTGGCCTTGCCGACGTACAGCACGGTGCCTTCGGCGTCCTTCCAGAGGTAGACGCCGGGGGCGTCGGGAAGACCCTCCAGCTTCCGTTGCAGCGCGTCGTCAGTCACGCCGCAGCCCGCGCCGGAGCAGCGCCTGCGCCATCGGCACGCGCAGTAGCAGGGTCATGCCGCCGTACGCCAGGCAGAACGGTGCCAGGACCAGCGCGGCCTGCGCGACGGGGCCGCTCCTGCCGGTGGCGAGCAGGACCCCCCAGCCGGCGGCAGCGGCCACACCCGCGGCGCCCCATAGTCTCGCGAGGTAGCCCGGCGCGAGGCGCGCAGGCCCGATGCGCGCGGCGAGCCGGCGGCGCAGCAGGACGAACTCCACCCAGCCCGAGAAGCCCGCCGTCGCGGTAAGGCCGACCGCGCCCCACCTCCGCTCGATGCCGAACAGCGGCGGCAGCAGCAGCGACGCCGCGAGCCCGAGCGCGGTCGTCAGGCCCACCCGCACCAGCGCGTAGCGCAGCGGCGTCCGCGTGTCGCCGAGCGCATAGAAGGTGGACGACGACAGGCGGCTCAGCGTGGAGGCGAGCAGGCCCACCGCCGACCCGGCGAGAATCGCCCAGACGTAGCGGCTGTCGGCGCCCGAGAACTGCCCGGTCTGGAACACGGCGCCCGCGACCACGTGCCCGAGGGCGAGGAAGGCGACGGCGCACGGCACGATGAAGAAGGCGATGCGGTGCAGCCCGTCCTCGAGGCGCTGGCGCAGCGCCTCGTGACGCTCCGCTTCGCTCCCCTGCACCGCCGACATCGCGGGAAGCTCAGCGGCGGAAATCGACATGCCGAACAGGCTGACCGGCAGCGTGTAGAGGAGCTGCGCGTTGGTGATGCCGGCCACTGCCCCGGTGCCGAGCAGGCTGGCGATCACGCCGTCCACGTACGCGCTGATCTGGTTGACGCCGCGACCCACGAGCGCCGGCCCGAAGTTGCCGATCACGGTGCGCACGTCGGGGCTCGTGGTGTCGGTCGAGACCCGCAGCGTCCGGGTGAGCCCCACGACCGACGGGAGTTGCACCAGCACCTGCAGCGCGCTGCCCGCGACGGCCGCCCAGGCGATGACGACGACCAGCCGCTCGGCCCCTGCGTGCCGACCGGCGACGATCGTCGCGACGATGATGGCGAGGTTCCACACCACCGGCGCCGCGTACGACAGGAAGAACTTCCCGTGGCTGTTGAGGATCCCGAGGCACCACGCCGAGAGGACGAGGATGCCGGTCGCCGGGAAGAGGATACGCACCAGGGTGATGGTGAGGAGCCGCTTGTCGCCGGTGAAGCCCGGCGCGAGCAGGTCCACGACGAACGGCGTCGCGAGGACGCCGGCGAGGACGATCGCGGCCACCACGAGGCCGAGCAGCCCGGCTACCGCCCCCGCCACGCGGCCCGCGTCCTCGGTCTTTCCCTGCCCCACGAGCCGCGCGTACACGGGGATGAAGGACGCCGACAGCACGCCTTCGCCGAACAGGTTCTGGAGCAGGTTCGGGATGCGAAACGCGGCCGAGAGGGCATCGGCCGCATCCGAGAGTCCGAGATAGTGGGCGAAGACCCGCTGGCGGACCAGACCGGCGATGCGGCTCAGCAGGATCCCGGCGGCGACGAGCGCCGCGGAGCGCCCCGCCGAGCGCGCCATCTAGCGTTCGGGCTTGGGCAGGGACTTCTGCTCGACCGCGCGGTCGGGGTTCTCGAGCAGCCGCTGCACGAACTGGTGCTCTTCCTGGAGCTGGCCGAGCTGCTTCGCCATCGCCTCCAGCTCGGTCTCCAGCACGCCGACCCGCTTGGCGAGCTCCTTGACGTCGGCCGGCACGTCGCCGCCGCCCCCGCTGCGGCGGTCCACCCACGCGCGCACGACGGGCGAGTCCAGCACCACCGCCGTGAGCGGAATCATGAGCGCGATGAGGATGACGAGCCACACCATAGGCCGAAACCTAGGCTTCCCGGGGGGCCCCTTCAAGGAGCCGGCGCGCGTGGGCGCGCGCGGCCTCGTACATGACGTCCAGCACCGCCGCCCCGTGGCGTGACAGGAACGACGCGACGCACAGCACGCGTTCCTGCGGCTTCCCCGCGGGATACAGCTGCTCCCGGGCCCGCGCCACCTGCTGGAGCGCGGTCTCGTTCTGGCGCCGCAGGGCGGCAACGAGCTTCTTCTCGATCTCCTGGAGGCCGTGCAGCGCCTGGTTGCGGGCGTTCTCGACCGGCTTCTCGAGCGTCTTCTCGATCGCCACCGCCTCGGCCTGGAGCGCGGCGTAGCGCTCTGCGAGCGCCCCGCGCACGGCCTCCAGCGCCGCCACGGCGCCGGTCGGCAGGTCCTCCAGCGCCAGCGCGGCGGCCAGGTCACCCTCCGGCCGGGCGAGGTCCTGGGCCGCCAGCCGGTGCTTCTCGAGTACCTTGTCCACTTTGGCCTCGATGAGGAACCCGGAGAGGCGCGGCAGCGCGGCCGGCCGCGGCACGCCCAGCGCCTCGAAGACCGGCCCCGTCTGCGCGAGGTACGCCAGCTCGCCGGGGCCGCCGAGGTATGCCACCGTTGGGAGGAGGAACGCCTCGACGGCCGGCCTGAGCAGGACGTTGCCCGACAGGCGCCCCGGCTCGGTGGCCAGCACGCGCTCGAGGTCGGCGAGGGTGAGCTGCTCGCCACCGCGGCGCGCCTGGAAAGCTCCGTCGCCGGCGATGCGGAGCCGGTCGCGCCCGGCGCGGCCCTCGAGCATCACCAGGGTCATCCCCTCGCCCACCGCGACCGGCGCCTCGCGCCCCGCGCCGCGCAGCCGCTGCGCCTCCGCCGCCAGCGCCCGATCCAGCGACGCGGCGTTGCGGAGCGCTCCGAGCAGCACGGGCGCCGCCGCGAGCTTGATCGCCGGATCCCAGCCGCGGCACACGACCACCCCGAACCTGCCGAGCGCCTCGGCCAGCGCCTGTGCGAAGGCCTCGGCGAGGGAGTGGTCGGGCCGGTAGGCGCGGCCGAGCCAGGCGAGCGTCTCGCCGCGGAACTCGCTGGGCGGCAGGGCCTGCTCGAGCTGCGCGAGCGCCGCCACGCCCTGCGCCCCCACCGCCTCGCGGTAGGCGGGCAGCATCGGCGCGTCGGCGGTCCGCTCCCGCAGGACGATGCGCGCCAGCCGGCCGTCGGCGCCGAGGACGTCGCAGTGGTTGATCTCGGCGAAGTCGTGGTCGTCGCCGGCGACCCAGAAGACCGGCACCACCGGCGTGCCGTGCCGCTGAGTGAGCGCCTCCGCGAGCGCCGCGGTGCCGAGCGCCTTCTGAAACGCGTAGAGCGGTCCGGTGAACAGTCCCGCCTGCTGGCCCGTCGTGACGGCCAGCGCCGCGCCACCCCGCAGCGCGTGCAGCCCCTCCGCGGCGCGCTCGGTGGCGAGCAGCGCCGGCGCGGCGGCGGCGGGTAGCGCCCGGCCCCGCTGGGCACGCACCACTCCCTCGAGGCCGCCCACGCGCAGGGCGCCGAGCGGCGTCGCCGCGAAGCGGATGGTCACGAGCGTGCCGCCAGGATCAGGAGTCGCGGGCTGGCCGCGCCGTGCACGCCGCCGTCGTAGTCGCCCAGCGTCTCCAGCGGCGCGAGGCCGCAGGCGCCGAGCATCCGCTCCAGCTCCGGGCGCTCGTAGAGCCGGACGCGCTCCAGAAAGCTGCGCCCGTCGCCGCGGAGGTGGATGCGCTTGACGACGAACCGGCCGTCCTCGGAGAG
Source organism: uncultured Gemmatimonadales bacterium (assembly GCA_964358595.1). GTDB lineage: Bacteria > Gemmatimonadota > Gemmatimonadetes > Gemmatimonadales > JACORV01 > CAYHQJ01. The sequence continues at coordinate 12,366 of CAYHQJ010000004.1, read as the reverse complement.
CGTGCGCTCCTGCACGACCACGCGGCCGCCCACGGTGCGCTCGTCCAGCGGCACCAACTGCGCGCGCACGGCCGGCGCGTTCAGGAAGTCGAGCACGAACCGTCCCCGCGGCCGCAGCACGCGCGCCACGTCGCGCAGGACCTGCTCGTGCTCGCGGTCATCCTCGAAGTACCCGAAGCTGGTGAAGAGGTTGAGCACCGCGTCGAAGGTGGCGGCCCGGAACGGGAGCGCGCGCATGTCGCCGCGCGCGAGCGCGCCCGCGGCGCGGTGCCGCGCCGAGACCAGCAGCGGCATGGACAGGTCGAGGCCGACCACCGCGGCACCGCGCCGCTCCAGTGCCGCCGCATGCCGGCCGGCCCCGCAGGCGAGGTCGAGGATGCGCAGCCCCACCCGCACGATCCCGCGCGCCTCCAGCAGTGCCACCAGGCGCTCGGCTTCCTGTTCGTCGCGGTGCGAGTAGAGGCTGAGGTACTCCTCGCCGAACCAGCGCTCGAACCACTCGCTCACGGGTCAGCCGGGGCGCCGATGACCTGGGCCTCGAACACGAGGAGCTGCGTGCCGCTCTCGCGCCACGCGTCGCGCGGCAACCCCGCCTTCCGGCACACGCCCGCGAGCAGCTGCTCGCGGCCCCACCCCATCTCGGTGGCCACCTTCGGCAGCAGCACGCCCTGCTGCCGCCCCCGCCGGACGATGACGCCGTGGCGGCCGGGCTCGACCCCTTCCGCCCGCGCCGGCACCGGAGGCGTGAGCAGCGAGACCTCGACCGTGAGGTCGTCCAGCTCAGCGGGGCCAACGGGCGGGAACCGCGGGTCGTCGCGCGCCGAGGCCATCGCCATCTGCAGCACCAGCTCGCGCACCGGCCGGTCCCCCTCGAGATGGCCGAGGCAGCCGCGCAGGTCGCCACGATGGTAGAGCGTCACGAACACCCCCGCCCGCACGTCGCCGGGAAGCTCCGGGAGCGCGGGCGCGCGCTCCCCCCGCACCCACGCGACGACGCTCGCGTGCGCCAGCGCGTGCAGCCGCGCGGCGTGCTCAGGCGGCAGGAACTCGGTCAGGCGTACATACCCCGCAAGCGGTGCACCGCGGCCACCCGGTCGATCGCCAGGGTATAGGCGGCGATCCGCATGTTGACATTGTAGCGCTTGGAAACCTCGAGCACGTGCTGGAACGAGTGGACCATGATGCGGGTCAGGCGGCGGTTGACCGTCTCCTCGTCCCAGAAGTACCCGCTGCGGTCTTGGACCCACTCGAAGTAGCTGACCGTGACGCCACCGGCGTTGGCCAGGATGTCGGGCACCACGAACGTCCCCTTGCGGTCGAGGATCTCGTCGGCCCCGGCCGCCGTCGGGCCGTTCGCACCCTCGACGATCACCTTCGCCGCGATGGCGCCGGCGTTGCGCGCGGTGATCACGTTCTCGAGCGCCGCGGGGAGCAGAACCTCGCAATCAAGGGACAGCAGCTGCTCGTTCGTGATCGCCTCGGCCTTCGGGTACCCCGGGAGGTACCGGTTCGTCTCCCGCCAGGTCATGAGGTCCCGCACGTCGAGGCCCTTCGGGTTGTACACGCCGCCCGAGACGTCGCTCACGGCGACGATCGTGAACCCCTCTTTCTGAAGCAGGTCGGCCGAGACCGAGCCCACGTTGCCGAATCCCTGGACGGCGACCCGCGTCCCCTCGATCGGCATGCCGAGGTGCTTGAGCGCCTCCTTCGTCACGATCATGCATCCGCGCCCCGTCGCCTCGCGTCGCCCGAGGGAGCCGCCCATCTCGACCGGTTTGCCGGTGACCACGGCGGTGACCGTGTGGCGGTGGTGCATGGAGTACGTGTCCATCATCCACGCCATGATCTGCTCGTTGGTGTTGACGTCGGGCGCCGGGACGTCCGTGTCGGGGCCGAGCAGCTCGATGATGCCCGCCGTGTAGCGCCGGGTCAGTCGCTCCAGCTCGCCGATCGACAGGGCGTTCGGGTCACAGACGACGCCGCCCTTGGCCCCACCGAACGGGATGTTCACGACGGCGCACTTCCACGTCATCCATGCGGCGAGCGCCGTGACCTCCTCGAGCGTGACGTTCTTGTCGAACCGGATGCCGCCCTTGCCCGGGCCGCGCGAGTTGTTGTAGAGCACACGGTAGCCGGTGAACACCTCGACCTCGCCGTTGTCCATGAGTACGGGGATCGAGACGATGATCTGGCGGTCGGGGTTCCGCAGCACCTTGTACAGCCCGCGGTCGAGGTTGAGCAGCTGCGCGGCATAGTCGAACCGCGACATCATCGCCTCGAACGGGTGCTCGTCGCCCAGGAATTGCCTCTCGGGCCGGACAACGCTCGTCCTCTCGGTCATGATGGTCTCGCAGGCGGACCTGCCGCCCTTCGGTTGATGGTTCCGCGTGCCGCAACGGCAACGCGATCCAGCAGAGCGTCCAGCGCCGCGGCGCTTCCCGCGGGCTGCACGTCCAGCTGCATCACCAGGCACTGCGGGTCGCCCGCAGGCCACAGCGGCTCCAGCTTCACCGCGTCCTTCGCGGTCGTCACAACGAGGCCGCCGGTGCCGGAGCGCGCCCGCGCACCGGCGACGTCGGCCGCCATGAAGGCGTGGTGGTCGCCGAAGGCCGCGAGCGTGACCCGCGCATCCAGCCGCTCAAGCTGGGCCGCGAACAGCTCCGGCTCGCCGATCGCGCAGAGCGCGACGACGTCGCGACCCCGCACGACCTCCGGTCCGACCGGCTCACGCGCACCCAGCGGGCGGAAGCCCGCTGGCGCGAGCCGCACCACGATCCCCAGCCCGCCGCGCGTGCGCGGCGCGAGCCGCGTCGCCAGCGCCTCCCCCTCCGCGGTGGCGGCGGTCTTGCACGTCACGAGCACGGCGTCGGCCCGCCCCAGTGCGCCCGCGCCTTCACGCCACGCTCCGGCCGGCAGCGGGAGCCGCCAGCCGCTCCACGTCTCGGCCGCGACAACCGCCACCATCACGTCCGCCGCGACGTCGCGCCGCTGGAGGCAGTCGTCGAGCACGAGCACCTCGGCACCGGCGGCCGCCGCGCGCACCGCGGCCGCCTGGCGGTCCGGGTCGGCGACCACGATCGCCTCCGGCACCGCCGCGGCGTGCTCGCGCTCCTCGTCGCCGCCGTACCCGCGCAGCACGATGCCGGGCCTGAGGCCGCGCCGCACCAGCTCGCGGGCGAGGTATCCCGTCACCGGGGTCTTCCCCGTCCCGCCCACCGCCAGGTTGCCCACGCCGACCGACGGCAGCGGCAACGCCCGCGAGCGCCGCAGGCCCATATCGTACGCGGCGTTGCGGGCCCCCACGCCCACGCGGTAGAGCGCCGCCGCCGGGATCAGCGCCAGGCGGGTCGCCACGGCGCCCGGCGAGCGCGACCGCCATACCCAGGATGCCACGCGTCCCCAGTCCACACCGCTCACGCGACCAGCAGCTCACGCGCCAGCGCCGCGGCCCGGCCCGCCGCCCCGGGGCCGCCGAGCCGGCGCCGCACCTCGGCGAGGCCCTCGAGTTGCGAGCGGCGCTCGGGGGAGGCCGGGTCGAGCAATGGCAACACCGCCTGCGCCAGGCGGTCGGGCCGGGCATCGGCCTGCACGAACTCGGGGGCGATTTGCCGCCCGGCAACCAGGTTGACGAGCCCGATCCACGGCACTTTCACGAGCCGGCGCGCGAGCCGGTAGGAGAGCGCATTCAGGCGGTACGCGACCACCTGCGGGGTGAGCGCCAGCGCCGCCTCGAGCGTCGTCGTCCCCGACTTGCACAGCGCGGCGTCCGCGGCGGCGAAGCACTCCGCCGCTCGCCCCGGCACGATACGCACGCCGGCCGCGTCGGGGTAGTCGCCCCCCCCGGTGGCCGCCACGAGGCTCTGGACGTCGGGCCGCGAGCGCAGCACCTGCCGCGCCGTGTCCCGGAAGATGGGCCACAGGCGCGCCGTCTCCTGCGTCCGGCTGCCAGGGAAGAGGCCGAGCAGCGGGCGGCCGGGGTCGAGCCCCAGCGCCGCCTTCAAGGTCCCGCGGTCGCCCTGCAGCGGCGGGCGGTCCATCAGCGGGTGGCCGACGAACGTGGCCGGCACGCCGCGCTGCCGGAAGAACTCCTCCTCGAACGGGAGGATCACCGCGAGCCGCGAGACGGTGCGCGCCATCTGGCGCACCCGCCCCTCGCGCCACGCCCAGAGCTGCGGCGCGATGTAGTAGAAGACCGGGACGCCGAGCCGGTGCGCGGCGGCCGCGACCCGCAGGTGGAAGCCCGGGTAGTCCACCAGCACGATCAGCTTCACGTCGCCGCGTGCGAGCCGCCGCTCGATCGCGCGCAGCAGGCGCAGGTGGGCCGGGATCTTCTTCGCGACCTCGACGAAGCCGATCACCGTGAGCTCCTCGATGCGCGCCATCAGCTGCGCGCCGGCCGCGGCCAGCTTCGGTCCCCCCACGCCCTCGACCGCGACGTCCGGCGCAAGTCCGCGCAGCGCGGTCACGAGGGCGGCCGCGTGCGCGTCCCCGGACGGCTCCCCGCACGAGACGAACACCGTGCTCACGACAGCTGCCCGGCGGCCGCCGGACCCATCGCCTCCAGCACCCGGAAGGCGAGGCGCAGCGCCTCGAGCCCGTCACGCCCCGTCACCGCAGGCGGCTCCTCGCCGCGGACCGCGCGGACGAAGCTCGCGAGCTCAAGCTGGAGGGCGTCCGCCTCCGGCGCCTCGAGCGGAACGCGCTCGATCGCCGCCGCCAGGCCCGGCGCGGCGCCGGCCAGCACCGCGGCGGCGTCTTTCCTCAGCCGCAGGTACTCCGCCGTCCCCGCGGCGAGGTCGAGCGAGAAGTAGCCGTTCGGCTGGAAGATGCGCAGCTTGCGCACCCGCTCGCGCGCGAGGCGGCTCGCCGTGAGGTTGGCGACCGCGCCGCTCGCAAACTCGAGCCGCGCCGTCGCGATGTCGATGCTGCGCGTCACCACGGCGATTCCCGAGGCACGCACGTCCGTGACGGGCTCGCGCACCAGCGCGAGCACAAGGTCGATGTCGTGGATCATGAGGTCGAGGATCACCGCGACGTCGCTGCCGCGCGCGACGAACGGCGCTACCCGGTCGGACTCGATGAACCGCGGCCGCGCGAGGTGCGGGGCCGCCGCGCGCACGGCGCGGTTGAACCGCTCGATGTGCCCCGTCTGGAGCACGACGCCCGCGCGTTCCGCCGCCGCCACCAGCGCCTCGGCCTCCGCGATCGTGGCGGCCAGCGGTTTCTCCACCAGCACGTGGCGGCCGCGCGCGAGCGCCGCGAGCGCGACGTCGTGGTGCGCCGGGGTCGGCACGACCACCGAGATCGCCGCGACGTCCTCGAGCAGCGCGTCGAGCGACGGACAGGCCCTGGTGCCCAGCTGCGCCGCCACCTCGGCCGCGCGCTCCGGCCGCGCGTCGAACACGCCGGCGAGCCGCACGCCGGGAAGCGCCGCGTAGTGCCGTGCGTGATGGAACCCCAGGCTGCCCACCCCGGCCACGCCGACGGCGAGCGGCGCCGTGGTCACACCGCCACCCCGCGTTCGCTCGCCTCGATGAACCCTACGAAGACCTCGACCTCGGGGAGCGCGGCCAGCTCCGACCGCGCGCGGGCGATCGCCTGCTTGATGATGAGGTTCGACCGGAAGAACAGCCGGTACGCCTTCTTGAGCTCGTCCAGCGTCTCGCGCGTGAACCCGTTGCGCTGCAGCCCGATGACGTTGAGGCCGAAGAGCCGTGCCGGGTTGCCGTCGGCCCTCACGTACGGCGGGATGTCCTTGGTCACCTTCGCCATCCCGCCGATGAACGCGAAGGCCCCGATGCGCACGAACTGGTGCACGCCCGTCATCCCGCCCAGGGTGGCCTTCGCGTCGATCGTGACGTGACCCGCCAACCCGACGCCGTTGGAGAGGATCACCCCGTCGCCGATGTGGCAGTCGTGCGCGACGTGCGCGTACGTCATCACCAGGCAGCGCCGGCCAATGGTCGTACGGAACGACTGCGTCGTCCCCCGGTTCACCGTGCAGTATTCGCGGACGATGGTGTCGTCGCCGACCTCGACCCAGGTCTCTTCGCCCTGGTACTTGAGGTCCTGCGGGTCGCCGCCCAGGATGCTGCCCGCGCCCACCCTGACCCGCGCGCCGAGCATCACGTTGCGCTCGAGCATGACGCCGGGGCCGAGCACGCACCCCGGCCCCACGGTGACCTGCGGCCCGACGATCGCGTGCGGGCCGACCTCGACGTCGTCAGCCAGCTGGGCATCGGGGGCGACGATCGCGGTGGGGTGGATGCGCCGGGTCACGCTACTTGTCCACCAGCGCCGCCATCATGTCGGCCTCGCACACGACGTTGCCGTCCACGTACGCGATCCCCTTCATGCGGCACGTCTTGCCGCGGAACTGGACCATCTCGAGCTCGCAGCGGAGCTGGTCTCCCGGCACCACCGGCCGGCGGAACTTCACGTTGTCGAGCGACATGAAGTAGACCACCTTGCTCTGGTGGTCCTCGCGGGGCACGAACGACATCAGCAGCATCCCGCCGACCTGCGCCATCGCTTCGATGATCAGCACGCCCGGCATCACGGGGTGGCCGGGGAAGTGCCCCTGGAAGAACGGCTCGTTGTACGTGACGTTCTTGATCCCGACGATGCGCTTCTTCTCCTCGACCTCGAGGATCCGGTCGACGAGCAGCATCGGGTAGCGGTGGGGGATGACGGCGAGGATGTCGCGGATGTCCATCATGGCGCCTCCCGAACGCGCGGCCCGCAGGCGGATGGCCCGCCCGAGGGCGACGTTGCCGCGGTGGCTCGGCCGGGTGGCGACGACGTGCGCGCGGAGGCGCCCGCCGAGCAACGCCAAGTCGCCGAGGATGTCCGCCGTCTTGTGGCGCACGAACTCGTCGGGCCAGCGCAGCGTCGTGCCGACGACCGACGTCGCGTCGAGCACGATGGCGTTCTGCACGGTACCGCCCGAGATGAGCCCCTTCGCCCGCAGCGCCTCGACCTCGTGCACGAAGCCGAAGGTGCGCGCCGGCGCGAGCTCGCGCGCGAACCCGTCGGCCGTGACGTCGTAGGTCCCCGACTGCCGCCCGATCACCGGGTGGGGGAACTCGATCGTCGTCGTGAGCCGCAGCCCGCCATGCGGGCCGACGAGGTAGGACGAGTCGCCTTCCGTCACCGCGAAGGCCTCGCGGACGACGAACTCGTCGGCCTGCCCGTCGTGCTCCGTCGGCTCGGCCGCGACGAGAGCGTCGAAGAACGGCGTGAACGAGCCGTCGAGGATCGGCGGCTCGGGGCCGGTGATCGTGATCTCGAGGTCGTCCAGCTGGAGCACCGACACGGCCGCGAGCAGGTGCTCGACGGTGTGCACCTCGGCCCCGTTCTGGCTCAGCGTGGTGCGCCGCTCCACCGCGCTCACGCTGGTCAGTCGGGCGGTGATCGCCGGGGCCCCGTCGAGGTCCACCCGCCGGAACACCACGCCGGTGCCGGGCGCCGCGGGCCGGAACGTGACGCGCGAGGTCGCGCCGGTGTGCATCCCGACGCCCTCGAGCGAGGTCTCGCGGCGCACGGTGCGCCGCGGCGCGTCAGCCGGCTTGCTTCCCGCCACGCTCGACCAGAACCTCCAGCTCGTCCACGATCTCCGCCAGGCGGTACAACGCGGCGGTCGCGCGCATGGCCTCGCGGTGCGGCCGCGCCGGATAGCCGGACACGATGGCGCCCGCCGGGATGTCGCCGATCACTCCACCCTGCCCGCCCACCTGCGCCCTGGCGCCCACCGTGAGGTGCCCACCCACGCCCACCTGCCCGGCGAGGATCGCGCCGTCCTCCACGCGCACCGAGCCCGCGAGCCCGACCTGCGCCATGATCAGGCACCGCGTCCCGACGCGGCAGTTGTGCGCGATGTGCACCAGGTTGTCGATCTTGGTCCCCGCGCCGATCACCGTGTCGTCCACGCTGCCGCGGTCGATGGTCGTGTTGGCGCCGATCTCGACGTCGTCGCCGATGATGCACCGCCCCACGTGCGGGATCTTCTCGTGGCCCGCGGGCCCCAGCACGTAGCCGAAGCCGTCCACCCCCAGCCGCGCCCCCGCGTGGAGGATGACCCGCGCGCCCACGACGGTGCCCGGGTAGCAGACCACGTGCGGGTAGATCGTGGCGTCGTCACCGACCGCGACTCCCGCGCCGATCACCGCACCCGCCATCACCTCCACGCGCTCGCCGAGGCGCGCGCGGGGCCCGACGACCACGTGCGGCCCGAGGACCACGTCGCCCCCGAGCACGGCGCCCTCGCCGATCACGGCGCTGGCGTCCACGCCGGCGCGGCGCGGCGGTTCCGGATACAGAACCCGCACCACGCGCACCATGGCACGGTGCGGGTCCGGGACGATGATGCGGGTCGCGGGGCCCGGCTGGACCGCCCGGTGCTCCCCGGTACAGAGCACGGCGCCGGCGCGGGAGGCGTGAAAGTAGGGCAGGTAGCGGGCCGCGGCAAGAAACGTCAGGTCGCCGGGGCCCGCGCGGTCGAGCGCCGCCACCGCGCCGATCCGCACGCCGCCGTCGCCGACGAGCGTGCCCTCGACCAGAGCGGCGATCTCGGCGGCCGACAGCGAGGCGCTCACCCGGCGGCCCGGCGCGACCCGCCTACGGTCGGCGCGGCCGGAGCGGCGTCGCCGGGCGCGCCCCCGCCGTGTCGGCCGCCGGGCGCGGCCGGGTCGAATCGGCGGCGGCTGGCGGCGCTGCGAGCGGCGGCTGCACCCCCGGCTGCACCGTGCCCTGCGGCGGCGCGCCCGCGCCCGCCTGGAGCCGCTGGATCACCAGCGGCGAGATGTCGAGCACGCGGTCCGCCGTGACCAGAGCGCCGCTCTGCGCCGCGGCGTCGAAGATCAGCGCGTAGTTGAACTCCGCGCGGATCCCCTCGATCACCGCGTTGACACGCTGCATGATCGGCGCCGTCAGCTCCTGCTCGCGAGTCTGGGACTGCTGGTCCAGCTCCACGGCCCGCTGCCGGGCCCGCTGCTCCATCTGGCGCAGCTCGGCCTCCTTCGCCGTCTTTGCGGTGGGACTCATCACCACCGAGGTGCGGCTGTACTCCGCCACAACGGAGTCGAGCTGCTGCTGGAGGCGCTGCACCTCCGCGCGCCACTGCACCATCTCGCGCGCGAACAGCGACTCCGCCGCGGCCCGACCCGGCGTGTTCGCCAGGATGACCTGCGAGTTGATGTACGCGATCCGCAACGGCACCACCGGCGCGCCGGGCTGCTGGGCCTGGGCGGCGGCGGTCCAGGTCGCCAGCAGCGCAAGGGCGGCCGCTACGCCGGTCACGCGAGCCATGGTCCTCTCCATTCGTTGGTCCGTTCGCTAGAAGAAGTTGCCGATCTTGAAGTGAAGTTTCCAGCCGGGCGCCGGCCGGCCCGAACTGTCGGTCCGGTCAAACCCGTAGGCGTAGTCCACGCCCAGCGGGCCCAGCGGCGTGATCAGCGCCACCCCGACGCCCGCGCCGCGGAACAGCCGCGTCGGGTTGAACCCCGCCGCGCTCGCCCACACGTTGCCGGCGTCGTAGAAGGCCGACACGTAGATCTGCTGGCTGAACCGGGCACCGAACTCCACGGTCGTCGCGTAGTACGACCGGCCGAAGGCCGTGCGCGGCACGCCGCCCAGCGTGGCGTCGGGGTTGAAGCCCTGCGGCGTGATCGCGAACTCGTCGTAGCCGCGCAGCGGGATCCCGAACTGCGTCCCGCCCATCGCGAACAGCTGGCGGAAGAACGGCCCCGGGTCCCCGAAGACGAACCCCGCCTTGGTGGTCAGCCCCAGCACGAGCCGGATCCCGCTGCCCGGCACGGGGCCCCCGCCGAGCCGGCCGGCGGGCGCGTACCACCGCCCCTCGAGGTCGTAGCGCTGGAACGTGGCCGAGCCGCCCAGGACGCCGCCGGTGAAGTTCGCGCTCAGGTTGTGCATGGAGCCGCCGGTGGCGAACGGGAGGTCGATGCGGGTGTCTCGCAGGAAGGTGAGCCCCACCGTCGAGCGCAGGCAGTCGGCGCAGCGGAACGATCCGGTGAGGTTCTGCGCCGCACCGGAGTACTTCTCAACCTCGAGACCGTAGGAGAGGAACACGCGGCTGTAGCGGCTGCGCGGGAGCGGCAGCCCGAGCTGCAGCGAGCCGCCCCGTGTCGTGATCCGGCCGAGGTCTGCAATCGTGTAGCGGATCCGCGTGTTGTGCAGCGCCGCGGTGCCCGAGACGCGGCTGCCCCACAACGACGGGTCGGTGTAGCTGATGTCGAAGTCGTTGATGTTGCTCCCGAACTGCCACTGGAGGCGGCCGCGCCTGCCCTGGCCGAACAGGTTCGGCTCGTCGAGCCCGAGGAACCCGCCGACGCCGGTCCCCTGCCCGACCGACGCGCCGAAGTTGACGTTCCCGGTGTGCTTCTCCTCGACCCGGAACACGAGATCGATGTCGCCCTGATCGTTGGCGGGCCGCGTGTCGGGGAACGGCAGCGGCTGGTTGAAGAAGCCGAGGTTGCTGATGTTCTGGTAGGAGCGCAGCACCCGGTCCTGCGCGAAGACGTCGCCCGGCAGGATGACCAGCGCCTCGCGGATCACGCGCTCGTGGGTGACCTCGTTGCCGAGGATCTCGATGCGGTTGACGATCGCCGGGTGCTGCTCGTTGACCGCCCAGCTGAGGTTCACGGTCGGGGGCTCGGTCGTGTCGGCCGACTCGACGTGCTCGATCCGCGGCCGCACCTCCGCGTAGATATAGCCCGCGTTGGCGTACTGGGTGCGCAGCTTCGCGGTCGCGTCATCCCACGCCGTCTGGTCGAACCAGTTCACCCGCGCCGCGCCGCAGCCGCGCAGCAGACAGCGCAGCCCGGCGCCCGGGCGGACGTCGAACGGGTTGAGCGAGAGCACCTGGTCGGTGGAGAAGTAGCGGTTCCCGTCCACCGTCACGGTGCCCACGCGGTAGGGCCGTCCCTCGCTCACCTCGACCACGAGCGTGGCCTTGCCACTGGTCTCATCCACCAGCAGGGTGTCGCGCAGGATGCGGAAGTCGATGTAGCCGTGGCTGCCGTAGAAGCCAGGGATTCGCTCGTCGAGGTCCTGGCGCAGGCGGTCCTCGGAGTACTCGCCCTGCTGGAACCACCAGAAGCCCTCGGGGCGCGTCTTCATCCGCTTGACCACCTGGCCGTCGGTGAAGTCGCTGTTCCCCTCGATCCGCACGGCGGCGATCGCCACCCGCCGGCCCTCGGTGATATCGAAGACCAGCCGGACCGCGTCGCTGTCCTGCGGCGCGAGGACCGGCCGAACCTCGGCGAGGTAGTAGCCCTCGGCCTCGTAGAGCGAGTCGATCCGCAACCGCGCCCGCTCGACGAGCGCCGGGTCGAGCGGCCGCCCGTTGGGGATCTCGATCCTCTCGCGCACCGCGCGCTCGGAGAGCTTGTCCACCCCGCGCACCCCCGCGCGGACCAGCAGCGGCCGCTCGCGCAGGATGAACGTCACGATCTCCTCGCCGGCGTCGCCGGAGCGGCGGGAGACCTGGATGTCGTCGAACTGGCCGAGGGCGACGAGGCTGCGGATGGCGCGTTGGATGTCGCGGTAGGTGACGGGGGTGCGGAGCGGGATGCCGGCGGCGTTCACGATCGTCTCGCGCGTGACGCGGCGGTTGCCGACGACCTCGAGCGAATCGATCAGCGCGCCGCCCTCGGTCGGCTCCTGCGCGAGGAGCCGCGCCGGAGGCGGGCAGAAGACAAGTGCGGCCGCCAGCAGGGCGGCGAGGGTCTCTGCGCGCATCCCGCCGGTTTGGCTAGGCCTTGGAGCTCTGGAGGGCCCGGAACTGCAGCCGCTCACCGTCCGGCGCCATGTCGACTTCGATCTCGTCACCGCGGCTGAACTCGGCCAGCAGGATCTTCTCCGAGAGCGGGTCCTCGATGTACCGCTGGATCGCGCGCTTCAGCGGCCGCGCGCCGTAGTGCTCGTCGTAGCCGTGGTTCACGAGGAACGCGGACGCGCTCTCCGTGAGCTTCAGCGTCAGCTCCTCGTCCGAGAGCCGCACCATCAGCTCCCTGAGCACGATGGCGACGATCTGTGCGATGTGCTCGCGCGAGAGCGGGTGGAAGACGATCACGTCGTCCAGCCGGTTCAGGAACTCCGGGTTGAACGTCTTGTTGATCTCTTCTTTCACCTTCTCGGCGATCCGCTCGAACGCGTGCTCGGAGGACTGCTGCACGAACCCGAGCGCCGAGCTCTTGGTGATGTCCCGGGCGCCGACGTTCGACGTCATGATGACCACGGTGTTCTTGAAGTCGATCACGCGGCCGTAGTTGTCGGTCAGCCGCCCCTCGTCCAGCACCTGGAGGAGGATGTTGAAGACGTCCGGGTGCGCCTTCTCGATCTCGTCGA
>CAYHQJ010000003.1:0-39070 GCA_964358595.1 uncultured Gemmatimonadales bacterium | reverse complement strand
CTGGACCGGCAACGTCCTCGCCATTCTGGCGGCGCGCCTGTTCCTGTAGCCAATCGCGACGATGTGGGCGCCCCGCCTGAGGCTCCAACCTTGAGGCTCCAACGAGGGCTCGTCCGAGCCAGTGTGACTAGATTGCCCACATGCTCCACGCTCCGCACCGGATAGTCTACTCGAACATCAGAACCAGCATCCTCGGCGTCGCGATTCTCCTCGCTCTTCCACGCTCCGCGCGCGCCCAGGACCGGGATGACGGCTCGCGGGTGACCGAGGCGACGCGCCGCCGTGACGCGGGTGACCTCCCCGGAGCGGCGGAGCTCCTGCGCCCGTATGTGCGCCGGCATCCCGAGGAGCTCGAGGCAGCTCGACTCCTCGCGCAGATCCTCTACTGGATCAAGGACTTTCCCGGCGCGCGCCAGCTCTACGAAGAGACGCTCGCCCTGCACCCGAACGATGTGCCGCTGAGACTCCAGTACGGGCGGATGCTGCTCGAGACGGTTGACGCCGCTCGCCTGGGCGAGGTGGTGACTCCGCTCCTCGACGTCCCTGCCGCCCGCGGACAGGCGCAGGCGCTCCTCGGCACGAGCGCGTACTGGCAGGGCGACCTCTCCGCCGCCAAGCGCTTGCTCTCCGCCGCACTGCGCGCCGGCTCCACGCAAGCGGACGTTCGGGGCCAGCTCCGGGAGATCGCCGCGCTCACCGCGCCATGGGTGCGCGTGGCATCGGATCTCCGCCACGACGACCAACCTCTGGAGCGGCTCGGGGTCGGGGCGGATGCGGGGTGGTTCCTGACCCCACTCACCGTGCTCACCGCGCACCCGACGTCGAGCTGGCTGCGGTCCGGCGACTCCCTCGCGATCACCGTCAGCGCCGCCGTGGTGCGGCTCACGCACTATGCAGCAGGGATCCGCACGGAGCTGGAGGCTGCGGTGGGCGCGCTGCAGCGCACTGCGGGGGGCGCTACCGATTGGACCGGCCGACTCGGGATCGGAGTGCGGCTGCCGCGGCACTTCGCGCTCCGTGCGCGCGGCGAGCGCGAGGTGTACCTCTACACCCTCGCGAGCCTCACCACGCCGGTGATGACCTCGACGGGGACCGCCCTCCTCGCCTGGAACCACCCGCGCGGCTGGCTGGGCGAGGCCGCCGTGCAGCGGCAGTGGTACCCGGACAAGAATGCCATCAGCACGGCGTACGTTTGGGTGCTGGCGCCGGTCGCCCGTGGTGGCGGCAGCCAGCTCCAGATCGGCTACGGCGCCTCGGCGCAGAATGCTGACGAGAGCCGTTTTGTGCTGGCGAGCCCGCAGCAGCCGTACCCGCCAACGGATCCGCGTTTCAGCCTGGACGGCCGCTACGTGCCTTACTACACGCCCGCGAACCTCGTGACGCACTCGGCGCTCGCCGCCGCGACAGCCCGTCTCGCGCCGTCGATCACGCTGCGGCTGAATGGATCGTACGCCGTGCGCGCCACGGACGACAAACCGGTGCTGGTGACGAGCGCCGGGCCGACGCCGGGACAGACGGTTGTCGTCCGGTCATCGAACCGCCGGACCTTCTCGCCGTGGATCGGTCGGGCGGCCCTCGAGCTCGCACCAACGGGCGCGCTCACGCTCGCGGCCACCGGCGAGATCATGCGGACCGCCTTCTACACGGCCGCCAGCGCGGGCGTGCAGGTCGGCTACCGGTTCACGGGCGCCGCCGTGCGGCGCGTCGAGCGATAGTCACTGCTCCCGCGGCCGGGCCCCCGCAGCTCGGAGCGACAGCGTCGCGGCGCGACCTCTGGCGTCACCGCCAAGCGGCGGCCGTCGGCCTGCGGGACCGCATCGCGCTGGCGCTGCTCGCCGGCTTCGGGGCCGTCACCGTCCTCCGGCTCGTCGATTGGTGGTTCCGGCGCGATCACGTCGCGCAGCCGGCGCTCTTCGCGGCGCTGTCGCTCGCGTTCTGGTACGGCATCAGCCGCATCGTGCTCGGCTGGATCAACTACGCCCGAATCGCGCGTCCCGAGCATCGGCCGGCGCCCGCGGAGCGGCGGGTCGCGATCTTCACCACGAGCTCGCCGGGCGAGCCGCCGGGGATGTTCGAGACGACGCTCGCCGCGTGCGCCAGGATCCGCTATCCGCACACCACCTACCTGCTCGACGACACGCGCGACCCGCGCTTCCGTGAGATCGCGGAGCGCCATGGGGCGGTGTGGCTCGAGCTGGTCGGCATCCCCGGCGCCAAGGCGGGGAAGATCAACCGGGCGCTCGGGCTCACGCATGAGGACTTCATCCTCGTGCTCGATCCCGACCACGTGCCCTTCCCCGAGTTCCTGGATCGCGTACTCGGCCACCTGAACGACGAGCGGGTTGGGTTCGTGCAGGTCGCGCAGGCGTACTACAATCAGGGGCGCTCCTTCACCGCGCGTGGGGCGGCCGAGCAGACGTACGCGTTCTACGGACCCGTGCAGATGGGGCTGTACGGCTTCGGTGGCGCGGTAGCCATCGGGGCGAACTGCACTTTTCGCCGCGCCGCGCTCGCCTCCATCGGCGGGCACGGCATCGGACTCGCCGAGGATCTCGTGACCTCGATCCGGCTGCACGGCGCGGGATGGCGGTCGGTCTATGTCCCGGAAGTGCTGAGCCGCGGGCTCGTGCCCGAGGACCTCGGCTCGTTCTACAAGCAGCAGCTCAAGTGGGCGCGCGGCGTGTACGAGGTGGCGTTCACGGAGCTGCCGCGCCTCTTCCGACGGCTGAGCTGGTGGCAGCGTTTATCCTATTTCGCCATCGGTACCTACTATCTCTTCGGCATGACGACCCCGCTCTACCTGATCTTCCCATACCTGTATCTATGGACCGGCGTGCAGCCGGCGGCCATGCGCTTCGAGGAATTCCTCGCCGCAGCGGTGCCGGTCGGGGCCATGGGGGTCGTGATGTACCTTTGCGTCCAGCGCTGGCTCTGCCACCCCGCGACCGAACGCGGAACCCACTGGCGCGGCCTGGTCCTGAAAGTGGCGTGCTGGCCGGTATTCCTCCTCGGGACACTGCTCGCCATCGTACGCGCTGAGATCCCCTACATCCCAACCGCCAAGGAGGCGGTGCGCGGTCGATTCCTTCGTCTGGCCTGGCCGCAGCTCATCCTCTTCGCCCTGTACCTGGCGACGGTGGCGCACGTGCTGCGCGTGCGGCTGTTCATCACGTCGGAAGGCGCGCTCGAGCTGAGCAGCCAGGCGGTCTGGGGGATGGTGGGCTTCGCGACGCTACCGGTCCTGATGTCGCTGGGGGTGCTCTACGCCGCCTGGCAGGCACGACGGCCGCCGCCCGGCGCTCCCTGGGACTTCGTGGACGTCGATCGCATGGGAGGGGAGGCGTGAGACGGCGCCACCGGCTCCTGGTCTCCGCGGCAGTGATCGCGGGCTGCGTCGGCGGCTTCGCCGTGCTCACCTCTCTCAGCAGCGGGTCGGAGGGGCCCATCGCGGCCGTACTCGAGCGCCTCGGGACCGCCGTCGGCACCCTCGAGCACAGGGTGCGCCGCCGTGTGTCCGGGCCGGGACGTGCTGGCGAGCTCGCATGGTTCGAGCGCTACCGGCGCGATCCCGAGCTGTTGCGCCGCCCCGACACCGTGCTCTTGGGGGCGTACGACGGCGGCTTCCCGCGGACGCTCGGCGGCGTCGAGCAACTGGAGCGCAGCATCGGCGTCACCTTGCCGCTGGTGCAGTTCTACGCCGCCTGGGGCGACAAGCCGGACCAGCAGTTTCCGCTCCGGGCCGTGACGGCGATCTGGGATTTCGGCTCGGTTCCGTTGGTCACCTGGGAGCCGTGGCTCACCGATTTCGAGAACGCACGCCATCCGGATCTCCCGGTCCGCGATGCTCGCGAGAACCACGGGCTCGCGGGGATCGCCAGGGGTGACTACGACTTCTACGTCGACGCGTGGGCCACCGGTGCGGTCGCGTTCGGCAAGCCGATCTTCATCCGCTTCGCCCACGAGATGAATGACCCGTACCGCTACCCGTGGGGACCGCAGAACAATACCAAGGAGGAGTACATCGCCGCGTGGCGGCACGTGGTCGGGCGCTTCCGGCGCGCGGGGGCGACCAACGTGATCTGGGTGTGGTCGCCGCACGTGGCGTACCCGTACTGGGAGCTCTACTACCCGGGCGACGCGTACGTGGACTGGGTGGCGACCGGAGTGCTGAACTTCGGACCCATCGCGCAGTGGTCGCGGTGGTGGAGCTTCAGCGAAATCTTCACCAAGCACTACCCGCGGCTCGCCGCCTTTCAGAAGCCGATCGTGATCGCCGAGCTCGGCTCGCTCGCGGTGGGCGGCGACCGTGCGGCGTGGTACCGGGACGCGCTCGCGAATCTCCCGGCGCGGCATCCCGCCGTGCGAGCGCTGCTCTTCTTCCATGTTCTGGGCGATCAGACCGTCACCTATCAGGCGGTAGACTGGACGATCGTCCGCGACTCGGCAACGATCCGCGCCGTCGCGGAGGCCGTGCGTCCGTGGGCGGCCGGCCCGCTACCGCGCCCATCGCCGGCGGATTCCGCGCTTTGACGCGAAGGTTGACCAGCGGATCCAGCCGGACGGTCACGGCGACCGGTCCCATCGCTCGGCCCCTCAGGAGGCCGCCCGCTTCGACGACCGCGATGGTGGAGTCCGAGGTGCTCCACATCAGGTTCGAGGGGGCGATCGCCTCCGCTTACTGGTGGGGGGCCTCCGGGAGCAGCGTCACGTGGACGTAGTTGTCCATCCTGATATAGCGCTGGGCCGCGTCGCGGATCGCCGCTGCGGTGAGTCCGTTCACCAGGGTGTCGAAGGTCAACACGATGCGCGGGTCGTCGCCATACTGATAGGCGCTGCCCAGCACGCTCAACCAGAAGGCGTTCTGACGCAAGCCGGTCTCGCGCTGGCGCCGCTGCGTCTCCTTCACCCTCTCGAGCTCGGCCGCGCTCGGTCCGGAGTCGCTGATCGCCTGGATTTCCGCGAACACCGCCCGGGTCAGCTCCTCGACCCGTTCGGGCGCGCTGTCGAACTGGACCGTCACCGAATACCGCTGCGGCGCGTCCCGGCCGCCGCCGGCGCCCGCGCTGACGCTGTAGGTGCCGCCGAGCGCCTCCCGCAGGCGATCGAGCAGGCGCAGCTGCAGCACTTCACCTAACGACCCCAGCACGTACTGGTTCACCCTGCTCCACTCAAACGGTCCCGTGAAGGAGAGGAACGTCTGGCTCTGCGGCTCGACGCCGCGGCGCACCACCCTGTCCACGACGCCGGTCGGCGGCCGCATGCCGACGTCCCGACCCGTTTCGTGCCGGTTGAGCGAGGGTAGCCCGCCCAGGTAGCGCTGCACCAGAGGCCGCAGCGAATCAACCGAGAAGTTCCCCACGATGAAAAACGTGAAGTCGCTCGCGTCGGCGTACCGCTCTCGGTAGAACGCCATCGCGCGGTCCAGGTCGATCTCGTCCAGCACGGCCGCGTTAAGCGGCCGGGCCCGGAAGTGGTGCTGACTCATCGTGACGCTAATGGTGTCCCGGAACGCCGCCTGGGGATTGGCTCCCCGGTTTGCGAGCTCGGCCTGGAAGGTCTGGCGAAAGGCGACGAACGCCGCGCTGTCGCGCCGCGGGGCCGCGAAGCGGAGATAGACGAGCTGGAGCATCGTCTCGACGTCCCTCGGAGACGCGCTGCCGTTCATGCCCTCCGTCCGGCTCCCGATGTAGGGGTTGGCTCCAGCGATCTTGCCGGTGAGGATCCGGCGCAGGTCGATGGCGCTGAACTCCCCGACACCGCCGGCGCCGCCGGCCGTCGTCGCCCAGGACGCCGCCAGATACATCGAGTCGGGGACCAGCGACGTCCCGCCGGGACTGGTGGCGGAGAGCAGGATCTGGTCGGCCTGGAAGTCGGTCGGCTTGAGCACCACCCGCACGCCGTTCGCCAGCCTCCACTCGGTCACGCCGATCTCGGGGATGCGGCGCTCGGAGACGATCGCCGCTGGCTCCGGCAGGTGCGCCACGAGCGGGGCCGACGAGGTCATGTCCTGATAGGGCGTGATCGTCCTCGCTCGCACGGTGTCGAACACCGCCAGGAGTTGGGCCTCCGTCGGGACCGAGTCGCCCTGCTGCTCGGGTGCGTTGACGAGGACGACGCGATTCCGTGGCGACAACCGCTCGCGGGCCAGCCCGTTCACCTCGTCGAGCGTGATCTCCGGCAGGAATCGCTGGTTCAGGCGGTACTCGACTTCGGCGCCGGTCATGCTCTCGCCCTGGAGAATATGACGGATGCACTCGGCGGCGTGGGAGGCCGACTGACGCCGCTCGCGCTCGGCGTAGATCTGCTCGTAACCGCGCAGCACATTGGTCTTCTGCCGCTCCAGCTCCGTGGCGGTGAAGCCGTACCGCGCCACGCGTTCCGTCTCGGTGAGCGCCGCCTCCAGTCCGCGCAGGACGCCGCCACTCCTCACCCCGGCGACCGAGGTGTACGCGTCGGCGGACCGGACGAAGTAGCCACGTCCCGAGCCGGCGAAGGTGAACGGCGCGTCGGGCCGCTGCACGATCTCCGAGAAGCGCGCGTTGAGCATGCCGCTGAACAGGTTCTCGACGATGTCTTGCCGGTAGGCGCCGACCGTGGACTGGTCGCGCACCGGCAGCAGGTTATAGACGGTCACGCTGGAGTTGGTCGCTTCCCGGTCCGTGGCGATCGCGACATACGTCGAGTCGTGGGGGGGAACGGGGAAGACCGTGCGGGCCGGGGGCGAGGCGGGCCTCGGCAAGCGGGAGAAGCGGTCACGGATCAACCGCTCGACCACGGCCTTGTCGAAGTCTCCCACCGCGACCACGGCCATGAGGTCCGGCCGGTACCACTCGCGATAGAAGCGGCGCAGCGGCTCCTGCGGAAACGTCCGCAGGTAGGCCACGTCGCCAATGGGGAGCCGCTCGGCGTAACGCGATCCGCGCAACAGGATGGGGAGTTGCCGGTCCCGCATCCGCGCCCCCGCGCCGCGCCCGAGCCGCCACTCCTCGATGACGACACCACGCTCGCTTTCGACCTCCGACGAATCGAACACCTGCCCGTGCGCCCAGTCGCCCAGGATCTCGATCCCCTGCTCGAGGAAATTCCCCGTGTCGGTGGGCACGGTGAGCGTGTAAACGGTTTCGTCGAAGCTGGTGTAGGCGCTCACGTCGGCCCCGAAACGCATGCCGATGGACTGGAGGTAGTGGACCAGGGCCTGTTTGGGGAAGCGCTCCGTGCCGTTGAACGCCATGTGCTCCACCATGTGCGCCAGCCCGCGCTGGTCGTCGGCCTCGAGCACCGACCCGGCGTTCACCACCAGGCGCAGCTCCGCGCGCTTCTCCGGCCTCTGGTTGACCCGGATGTAGTAACGCAGACCGTTGTCCAGCGTCCCGACCGTGTACAGCGAGTCCATCGGCAGCGGTCGAGCCAGGTCCGCGGCACCGGCGCCCTGCGCAACCAGCGAACGCACCGGGAAGAGGAGCAGCAGCCCCGGCAGGGACAGGACCAGCGAGCGGCTCACCATGGGACTCCGGATGTTGGGGAGACTGTCGCGAGCCTGCCGCGACCTGCCACTACAGTACAGGCCGGCGCACCGGTTGGCCAGCGCGCTCTGAGGCCAGGCGGGGCTCTTGATTCGCTGGCGGCCGAGGCGCAGGTTCCGGCTGGAATGAGGAAGATGGCCCCGCCCCGGGCACACGCCGCTGCGTTCGCGTCCTTCGCGTCCTCCATCCGCTCGCTCACGATCGCCGCTGCCGTCGCGGTCCTCCGCTCGGGCGGCGCGGACGCCTGGGCGCAGACCGCGGACTCCACCGCCGTCCTCACCGTGCACCTGCGCTCGACCGAGGGCGCGGTCTCCTTCGCGCAAGTGCGCGCCGGCCGCGTCGCGACCCTCACGAACCCGGAGGGTGTGGCAGTGCTGCGCCTCCGCGCAGGGCCGCGGCGGCGCCGCGATCCGCATCCAGGGCCTGCGCGGCCAGTACACAGGTCCTCTCCGACGGGCTGCCGCTCGCCGGGTCGGTGAGCCCGGGACTCATCCTGCTCCAGATGCCGCCGCTGGACCTGACGCAGGTCGAGGTCATCAAGGGCGCGGCGACGGCACTCTACGGGCCGGCGGCGTTGGGCGGCGTGATGAACCTCGTCTCCCGGCGGCCCGATGACCTCACCGAGGTGCTCGTCAGCGGACGCGCGCCCGCCGGCGGGGATGTGTTCCTGTGGACCTCCAGGCTGTTCTCCGATCGCGTCGGCTACACGCTGATCGCCGATGCGCACGATCAGGCTGCGCGCGACGTGGACGGCGACGGATGGATGGACCTGCCCGGCTACCGGCGCGTCGGCGTCCGGCCCCGGCTGTTCTGGAACGGCGAGCGCGGCGCCAGTCTCTTCGGCACGCTCGGCGTGATGATCGTGAACCGCGACGGGGGCACGGTGAGCAGGCGAACAGCACCCGACGGCCGGCCGTTCGACGACGGCGTGGACACGCGTCGTGTGGACGGCGGAGCCACCGGCCGATTACCGCTGCGCGGCACGGTCGCGCTCGGCGTGCGGGCCGCCGGGTCGCTGCGCCGCCAGATCCAGCGCTTCGGCGCCGCGCGCGAGAGTGGACGCCTCGGAACGCTGTTCGGCGAAGCGACGCTGTCGGCCGCTCGCGCGCCGCTCGACGGCCTGATCGGCCTGGCATGGCAGCGCGACAGCTATCGCGCCGACCAGCTGCCGCAGCACGACTTCACCTTCATGACTCCCTCGGTCTTCGGCCAGGCGACCTACGCGCCGGTGCACTGGCTGGCCGCCTCGGCGAGCGGGCGGTGCGATGCCCACAACGTGTACGGCACGATGAGCAGCCCGCGCGTCTCGCTGCTGCTGCGGCCGCCGGGGGAGTGGCGCGTGCGCCTGTCGGGCGGTACCGGGTTCTTCGCGCCGACACCGTTCAACGAGCAGACCGAGGTCACGGGTTTGACGCTGCTGCGCCCCGTGTCGGGCCTCGTCGCGGAGCGGGGACGCAACGTCTCGCTGGACGCGAGCGGTGACATCGCCGAGAAAGTGGAAGTCACGCTGACGCTGTTCGCGAGCGCGATTCGACACCCCGCCACCGTACGCGCCTCCGCGGCCACCGCGCTTGGCACGCCGCCGCTCGAGCTGGTCAACGCCCCGGGGCCGGCGCGCGCGGCGGGGGGCGAGATGTTCGTGGTGTACGAAGGGCACCCGATCGCCGCCACGGCCTACTACGCGCGTCGCGAACGCGGGGCTGAGGGTTCAGCTCTAGGACGTGCTGAGCGGGAAGCCGCTCAGGTCAGCAGCCAGGCCATGAGCCCGGCGGGGATGAGCACGTAGAGGACGAGGTCACGGATCAGGTAGAACACGATCACGACGGCGACCAGCGTCCAGCCGCGCTTCTTCAGCAGTCCCTTCCACCCGAGCGCGCGGCGCTCCTCGCGCAGCGTTCGCAGCCACCTCAAGAACGGCATCCACACAGTCTAGCCGGGGCGGCGCCCGCGCGCGACCGCGCGCTGGAACCCGAGGGCGCTACTCCACGTCCAGGGCGACGCGCAGGGCTCGCTTGAGCGCGCGGGGATCGACGAGGCACGGCTGCTGACCGAGGCCGGCGCCCTTCGGGTGGTCGTGCAGAACGCGGCGATCGAGCTGGTGGGTCCGGGGGCGCTGCGGGTCGTCGGTAGCCGGCCCTGAGTCGTAACGCGCGGCGGAGACCCCCGATGCCAAGCTCGCCCCAAGAAACCATCATGTCGGCTTCACGGTTCGCTCACGGAAGCGCGGTTGGATTGGGGAAGATCCTGGGCGTTCGGCACGGGTTCTGGACCACATCACAGCCTGCCGAGACTCGGTCCGGCGTTTAGCTGACCGGCTGGCGGTCGGGCGGGGGGGGGAACATGAAAGGCAACGACAAGCTGCTCACGGTGTTGAATCAGCTTCTGGCGGACGAACTCACGGCTATCAGCCAGTACATGGTGCACTCGGAAATGTGCGAGAGCTGGGGCTACGGCAGACTCCACGGAGCCATCGAGGCGCAGGCCAAAGACGAAATGCACCACGCCGAGTGGCTCATTCAGCGCATTCTCTTCCTCGAGGGCGTGCCGGTCGTTTCCAAGCTCAACCCGATACGCATCGGCAAGGACGTGGTGGAGATCATCGGGACCGACCAGGACGCCGAACTGGCGGCCGTGCGCGCCTACAACGCCGGCATCCGCCTCGCACGTGAGGTGGACGACCAGAGCACGGCCGACCTGCTGACCAAGATCCTCAAGATGGAAGAGGGCCACGTCGACTGGGCGGAGACGCAACGGGACCAGATCGACCAGATGGGCCTGGGCAGCTACCTGACGAACCAGACCGGGGGCGCCGCAAGCTAGGCGATGGGAAGGAGCTTTCCCGTGCGCGCCGCCTCGCTCGTCCTGCTCGCCATCCTCGTCGTCCCAGCCGGCGCCGCCTTCAGTTCGCGGCCGCCGCCACGCCGATCGCCGGGATCAGCAGGACGAAGGCATCGCGGCGCCTCCGGCGGGTGATGCGCCACCCTATGCCGGCCCCGGTGAAGAAACGCGCCCTGGCGCAGACGTTCGTCCCCGAGGCCTCGAGCCTGGACGAGCGCGCCAGGCATCGCGCGCAGTTCCTCGCCGGCTGGCCGCGTGCACGGCGTGCCGTGGCTGCGCGTGGCGGACGCGAGCCTGTTCCCCGACTCGCTCGAGATCAATCCCTACCTGACCATCATGGCGCTCGCCGACCACGTGGCCGAGAAGCTGCGCGACGAAGCGCCGGCGCTGCTCGGAGCCGCGTGAGATGGGCATGACCGGCGGGAGGATCGTCGTGCGTGCCCTCGAGGACGAGGGGATCCCGTTCGCCTTCGGCATTCCGGGGACGCACAACATCGAGCTGTACGACGCGCTTGCCGAGTCGGAGACGGTGCGCGCCGTGCTGGTGACCGACGAGCAGAGCGCGTCCTTCTGTGCCGACGGGGTGTGGCGCGCCTCGGGCAAGATGGCGTGCGCCAACGTCGTCCCCGGTGCGGGGCTGACGCACGCCATGTCGGGGATCGGCGAGGCGTTCCTGGACAACGTGCCGATGCTCGTCCTCGGCTGCGGCATCCGGCGCGACACCGGGAAGGCGTACCAGCTCCACGACGTGGACCAGCTCGCGATGGTGCGGCCGGTCACCAAGGCGCAGCTCCTGCCGCCCAACGGCGCGCAGCTCTACGCCACGATCCGCCGGGCGTGCGCGATCGCGCGCGCGGGCGCGCCGGGCCCCGTGTTCGTCGAGGTCCCGGCGGACCTCTACCTGTTCACGCACGACGCGACGTTCGAAGCCCCGCCCGCTCATGCCGCCGCCGCGCCGGCGGAGCAGGAGATCCGCCAGGCCGCCGTCGCGCTGCACGCGGCCGACCGGCCGCTCCTCTACCTCGGCCTCGGCGCGGCCGGCGCGGGCGAGGCGCTGGTCAAGCTGGCCGAACGGCTCGAGGCGCCGGTGGCGACGACGTTCCAGGGCAAGGGCGTCTTCCCGGAGCACCACCACTTGGCGCTGTGGCCCGGCTTCGGCGCCGCGGCGCCGGCGTTCGCGCGGCGGCTCGCCCGGGAGTGCGACGCGACGCTGGCCATCGGCTGCCGGTTCGGCGAGGTCGCGACCGCGAGCTACGGCATCGAGCCGCCGCGGCCCCTGATCCACGTCGACATCGACCCGGACGTCTTCGGGCGCAACTACCCGGCCGACGTCACCGTCACCGGCGACGCGGCGCAGGTGGTGAACGCACTGCTCGAGATCCTCCCGCCGCGCACCCAGGATGCCGACCTGCGCGCGCGCATCCTGGCCGGGCGCGAGGAGGCGTGGCGCGAGTTCACGCCGACGCCGGGCGGGAAGCGGGTCTCGCCGTACCGGCTGCTGCGCGCGCTCCAGGACCAGTTCGGCCGGGAGACGGTGTTCACGACCGACAGCGGCAACGGGACGTTCCTGGCGATGGAGATGCTGCGGCTCGATCTGCCCGGCAAGTTCCTCGCGCCGGTGGACTACTCGTGCATGGGCTACGCCGTGCCCGCCGCGATCGGCGCCAAGCTCGCGCGGCCCGATTGCCCGGTTGTGGCGCTGGCCGGCGACGGCGCGTTCCTGATGACCGGCTTCGAGCTGCTGACCGCGGCGCACCTCGGCGTCGGCGTGGCGGTGTTCGTGCTGCGCGACCGGGAGCTGGCGCAGATCGCCCAGTTCCAGAGCGTCGCGCTCAACCGCAAGACGTGCAGCGAGCTCCCCGATTACGACCTCGGCGCACTGTGCCGCGGGCTCGGCGTCGAGTGCCTCGCGCTCGACAACGACGAGCAGGTGCCGGCCGTCCTCAAGCACGTCGCGACGGTCACCGCTGAAAACCGGCCGATCGTCCTTGATACCGCGATCGACTACGCGACAAAGACCTACTTCACGCGCGGCGTGGTGAAGACGAACCTCGGCCGGCTCCCGTGGCCGGACCGGCTGCGGTTCATCGCTCGCGCGGTCGGGCGGAAGCTGCTGGGCTAGGGCCTACTCGACGTCCAGCGCGACGCGCAGCGCGCGCCGCAGCGCCCGCAGCCTGGCGGGCGCGAGGCTCCCCACGTAGTTCGTCAGCCGGCCCTTCTCGATGAGCACCAGCTGGTCGCAGTTGACGCAGGATTGGTGCTTCAGGCCCTCGTCGACGCCGACCGCGACCTGCGTCTCCAATCCCACGAACGTGGTGTTGACCGGCGCGCAGATCACCCGGTCCGCCTTCGAGTCCAGCAACGTCTGCCGGCTGACCAGGACGTAGCAGCGCGAGCGCTTGGGGTCGCCGCCGGGAGGCGGTGCGAGGCGGTAGATCTCGCCGCGGGTCACACGGCCTCGAGCTCGACCTGGTCGGCGACGGCCCGCCCGGCCTCGCGATTGAGCCGGGCCGCGTGGGCGTTCAGCAGCGCCAGCTCGCGCTCGTGACGCGCCCGGCGCACCAGGCGCCGCAAGTAGTGGCGCACCGCCCTCTCGACCAGCGCCGAGCGACCCGTCTGGCCGGCGATGTCGTCGGCCGCCTCGAGCAGCCCCCGAGCGATGGTGACGGACGCTTTCGCCTTCTTGCCGGGCGTGTGGAGCAGCTCGCTCACCCGCCTGAGGCGGCTGGGCGGCACGCGGTAGTCGTCCATGCTACCAAAGGTAGTATAAGAAGTAGGATATCGCAATGGGCGCGGATCGCCGGCGCTGCTAGGGCGAGTCGGGCTTGGGGTCGCCGGTGAACACCGGGTAGATCTTCAGTTCCTCGATAAGCGCCCGCTCCACGTCCATCACGTACGGCAGCGCCGCCCCGGACTGGTTCCACACCTTCTGGCGGCCGCGGGTGCCGCCGAATTGGCTCATCACCAGCCCGCCCAGCAGCAGGACGACGACCACGGCGATCAGCGCGGCGCTCGGCGGCGTCGAACGGCTCCACGCAGGCATCCTGAAGTCCGGGCGGCGATTCGGCAAGCCTCGCGCAGCTTCGGGACCCAGCGCGCCGCGATCTGGCGCCGGGCCGGGCCGCGCGGTTACTCTGCCGTGGCAGTGGCCGGCTGCCCGGAGGAGACACACGCACTCGCTCGATGACCGAACGATTACCGCCCCGGGCGCCCCCGCGGGGTTCCGGCCCGCCTACGCGTACCTCCCGCGCGGCGAGCTGCACGCGCGCGCCGAGCGCGCGGTGGCCGCGCTCGCCGAGTGCCGCGCCTGCCCGCGCGACTGCCGCGTCAACCGCCTCGAGGACAAGTGGGCGGCATGCAAGACCGGGCGGTACGCGGTGGTCACCAGCGCCTTCCCCCACTTCGGCGAGGAGGACTGCCTCCGGGGCTGGAACGGCTCGGGGACCATCTTCTTCGGCCACTGCAACCTGCGCTGCGTATTCTGCCAGAACTTCGCCATCAGTCAGGCGATCCGGCCGGGTCCCGCGGCGCGCGGCCAGCCGCCGCACCAAGTCGCCGATCTCATGCTCGAGCTACAGGCGCTCGGTTGTCACAACATCAACTTCGTGACTCCCGAGCACGTGGTGCCGCAGGTGCTCGAGGCGCTGGCGCTCGCCGTGGAAGAGGGCCTGCGCCTGCCGGTCGTGTACAACACCGGCGCCTACGACGCGCTCGAGAGCATCCAACTCCTCGCTGGCGTCGTGGACATCTACATGCCGGACTTCAAGCTGTGGTCGCCGGAGAAGGCCCGCACCTACCTCAAGGCGGAGGACTATCCCGGCGTGGCGCGTGCGGCGATCGCGGAGATGCACCGGCAGGTGGGGCCACTGGTGACGGACGCGCAGGGGCTGGCCAAGCGCGGCGTGCTGCTGAGGCACCTGGTGATGCCCGGAATGCTCGATGAGACCCGCGCCATCCTGTCCTGGATCGCAGAGACGCTGGGGCCCGACGCCTACGTCAACCTCATGGACCAGTACTACCCGGCGGGCAGGGTGGGCGGCGCCAGCTACCCCGAGATCAACCGCCGGGTGGCGTCGGAGGAGTTGCTCGCGGCACGGCGGATCGCGCGCGAGGTGGGGCTGACGCGGCTCGACGTGCGGCGGCCGCACCCCCGGTTGCGGACCCGCGCAGTCCCAGGCTAGTCATTCACGCTTCCAGCGCACGACAGTGAGCTCCAGCTGCAGGAGGTCGCATGACGGCCGGGCAGGGGGACTTCGCGCTTTCCAGGATCGGGCAGATCGCGGTGAACGCGAAGGACGTGGACCGCGCGGTGGCCTTCTACCGCGACGTGCTGAAGCTGCCGTTCCTCTTCCAGGCGCCGGGCCTGGGGTTCTTCCAGTGCGGCGCGACGTGGCTGATGCTGAGCCCTCCGTCGGAGCCGGAGTTCGACCACCCGTCCTCGATCCTCTACTTCGACGTGCCCGACATCGCCGCGGCGCACGCCGCGCTGACGGGCCGGGGCGTCGTGTTCCGCGACCAGCCGCACCTCATCCACCGCGATCCGGCCCAGGGCCGGGAGCTGTGGATGGCGTTCTTCCAGGACAGCGAGGGAAACACACACGCGATCCGGACGTGGAAAGCGGCGTCGTGACGCCCCCTCGAAGGAGCGGCAGCAGGCCGCCCGCCGGATGTCGGGCTTTGTGCTGCTCGAGCGCGCCTAGCGGCCCGCCGGCGTTCCCCCTTCGTTCAGCCACCGCGCGATCCAGCCGTGGACCTCGCGGTAGAAGTACCGGCTGTCCTCGCCCCGCATGATCCAGTGGTTCTCCTCGGGCCAGACCAGCAGCCGGCTCGCCACGCGCATCCGCTGGAGTGCGGCCCAGAACTCCATCGCGTTGTTCATCGGCACCCGGAAATCGCGCTCGCCCACTGACACCAGCACCGGCGTGTGCAGGTTGGCCGCCTTCTGGAGCGGGCTCTGCGCACGCCAGCGCTCACCGTTCACCCACGGCAGGCCGCCCATCGCCACCTCGCGCCCGTACATGTAGTCGCTCGTGCCCCACTGGCTCTCGAGGTCCCACAGGCCCGCGTGACTCACCAGGGCCCGGAAGCGCGTGGTGTTGACGGCGAGCCAGTTGGTGAGGTGCCCGCCGTAGCTCGCGCCGCCCGCCACCATCCGCGTGCTGTCGAGGAACGAAAACCGGCGCAGCGCGTGGTCCACCGCCTCGAGGAGGTCGCGGCCGGGTCCGTTGAGCGGGTCGCCCTGGATGGCCTGGGCGAACGCCTCGCCGTAGCCGGTCGAGCCCGTGTAGTCGGTCAGGAGGACGACGTATCCCGGCGAGCCCAGCAGATGGTAGTTCCACCGGATCACGAACTGGTCGGTCCACATGTTCGCGGCGCCGCCGTGGATCACCACGAACAGCGGATACTGCCGTGTCGAGTCGAAGGCCGGCGGCACGACCAGCAGGTTGTGGATGCGCGCGCCGCGGCCCGAGGTGAACCAGAAGTGCCGCACCGGCTGCCAGTCGAGGCGCGCGGCGCGCTCGACGTTGAACCGCGTGAGCGGCGCCGTCCGGCCGGTCGCCGGGTCGACGCGCACGATCTCCGGAGGGCTCACCGCGCTCTGCCATCCGGCGACGAGCACCGGCGCCGCCGCGGTGCCGCCGCCGTCCAGTCCGCTGAACGCCCCGGCGCCGGGCTGCGGCAGCGCCTGCGCCGCGCCGTTCGGGGCCACGCGGTACAGCGGCACGAGCCCCGTGCTCTCCGCGAGGAACCAGCCCCCGCGGCCGTCGGGGGCGGGCTGCCATGCCTGCGGCGATACCTCGGGACCGCCCGCGACGACCTGCCGCTGGCCCATGCCGGGCCAGGTCCACATCACGATCCGCCGGTTGTTGTACACGCGGCCGTTGTTCGGTGACCACGCCGCGTACAGCGCGCGGGCGTCGGCGCGGAACTGCGGGCCGCCGTAGTCGTCGGCGTCGGTCGTGAGGCGCTGCGGCTCGCCGCCGTCCGCGCCGACGAGCCAGAGCGATGTCGTCACCTCGGCGAACGCCGCCTCGTTCCGGTTCGTCGTTGCGGCAAAGACGACGCCGCCGCCGTCCGGCGTCCACGCGGCGCCGATGGTCTCGCTCCCCTCGCCGAGCTGCCCGCCGAATCCGGGCAGCGCGGCGAGCCGGGTCCCCGCCAGCAGGTCGCGCGCCTGGGCGCCGGGCTCGAGCGGCTGCACGAACAGGCTGGGGCGTCGGTCGTCGAGCCAGCGGTCCCAATTGCGGATCGGGAAGCCGTCGTACACCCGCGCGTTCCACTTCCGCCCGCGCCGCGCGGCCGCCTCCGCGCGATTCGCCGAGTCCGTGGTCGCGCCGGGATAGATGGTGCTGACGAACAGAATCGCCCGGCCGTCGGGGCGCCATTTCGGCGCGCGGGCGCCGGTCGAGAGGCTCGTCACGCGCTGTGCTTCGCCCCCCTGGGCGATGTCGAGCACGTATATCTGCGAGGTATCGTCGCCCTCGCGCCGCGCGCTGAAGGCGATGCGGCGCGAGTCCGGGCTCCACGCCGCGCCGCTTTCACCGGCGCGGGTGGCCGTGAGCCGGCGCGGCTCGGCGCCGCCGTCCGTGTGCACGATCCACAGGTCGCTGCTGGTTTCTGCGTTGGTGTACGACGGCTCGGTCACGGAGAACACCGCCCACCGGCCGTCGGGGCTCACCGCCGGCGCGCCGACGCGCTTCATCAGCCAGACGTCCTCGTGGGTGATGGCGTGGCGGGTCGGCTGCTGGGCCGCGGCCGCGAAGGGCAGCACGGCGACCAGGGCCAGGGAGTGCACGAGATGGCGGATCCGCATCGGGAAATCTCCGGCTTCGGATGACGATCTGCTGTCGCGCTTCGGCTCAGCGGCGTTGGCGCGCATACGTTCCCATGAGCTGCGCGGTACCGAGGACGTGGCCCTGCGTCGCGCGCTCGACGTCCTGCTTCGTCGCGCCGGCGCGCAGCCCGAGCGGCGCGTCCAGCGCGTACAGCTTGAAGAAGTAGCGATGCGCGGGCCCGGGCGGCGGGCATGGACCGCCGTAGCCGGTCTTGTGAAAGTCGTTCCGCCCCTGGTGCGCGTCGCCGAGGCCCGCCAGCGTGTCGCTCCTCGCCACGTTCTCCGGCAGCTGCGTGGCGCTCGCGGGCAGGTCGAAGAGCACCCAATGCACCCAGGTGCCGCGTGGCGCGTCGGGGTCGTCGGCGATCAAGGCGAACGCGGTGGCGCGGGTCGGCGGGTCGGTCCAGGCGAGCGGCGGCGACACATCGGCGCCGTCGCAGGTGTGCTTGGCCGGGATCGCGGTGCCATCGCTGAAGGCGGTGCTGGTGAGCGCGAAGGCCATGGGCTCCTCCTGCGCGAGTGAGGGCGGAGCGCATCGAGACATGAAATATACGGCGCGCGCATGGGACCGGCGAATCGTAGGAGAGCGCGCTGCCGTGTGATCTGCGTCACGCTGCGCGTGATTCGCGTGTCGGAACCCTACGGGCCGGAGCCGGGTACAGCGAGCGAACCTGAGAACCCGAGGGGGAGATGCGCACCTTGCACTGGAAGACGACGTTCGGCGCCTTGCTGGTCGGCGCCGCGGCGGCCTGCTCCGGGAGTGACTCCGGCACGACGGGCCAGATCGTCGTGCGGATCACCGACTCGCCGGTGGACAACATCGAGAGCGCCGTCGTCTGGATCTCCAGCGTCTATCTGATCGGCGGCGCCGACACGACGGGCAACCGCTACACCGTCACCACCACGCCGCAGCAGTACGACCTGCTCGACCTGACGAACGGCGTGACGGCCGCCCTCGGCACGGCGACGATCCCGACCGGCGACTACACGCAGATGCGGCTGGTCGTGGACTCGGCGCGCGTGACCCTGAAGGCGGGCAAGACCTTCAGCGACGGCTCGAGCAGCAAGACCCTTCAGACCCCGAGTGCCCAGCGCACCGGGATCAAGGTGAACTTCTCCGGTCCGGTGCACGTTGCGCCGGGGCAGACGATCCTCGTCGTGGACTTCGACGTGGCGCGGAACTTCGTGTTCACCGGCCCGGCTGCCAACCCGACCGGCGTGCTGTTCAAGCCGGTGCTCCACGCGACCGTGCAGGACATCGCCGGCTCGATCGCGGGCACGGTGAGTCCCGCCTCGTCGAAGGCGCGAATCTACGGGATCTTGAGCGGTGACACGGTGACCAGCGCGCTCGCCGACTCGACGACGGGCGCCTACAAGCTCTGGTTCCTGCCGCCGGGGTCGTACACCGTCGCGGCGGTGGCCGCGGGGTTTCAGACTCAGACCAAGAGCACAACCGTCGGCACCGCCCAGAACGTGACGGGTGTGGATTTCGCCCTGACGCCGTGAGCGCAGCGGCTGCCTGAACGACGGCGCCGGGGGACGCGGTCTCCCGGCGCCGTCGCGTTTCCCGGCGCCTGGGCCGGGGGCAGCCCTGGCGCTCGCGACGCAGGCGGGATAACTCTGGCACCTCCACTACTACTGGTGCGCCGATGGAAGACCTGAACCCCTTTCGCATCGCGCAGGCGCAGTTCGCGCGCGCCGCGCGCCACGTGCGCGCGAGCAGCGGGCTGCTCGAGAACCTGGCCCGCCCGGAGCGGACGATCCGGATCGACTTCCCGGTCAAGATGGACGACGGCGCGATGCGGATGTTCACCGGCTACCGCGTCCAGCACAACAACGCCCGGGGCCCGTTCAAGGGGGGCATCCGCTACCATCCCGACGTGACCGAGGACGAGGTCAAGGCGCTCGCCGCATGGATGACGTGGAAGACCGCCGTCATGGACGTCCCGTTCGGCGGGGCGAAGGGCGGGGTCGTGTGCGATACCAAGAAGCTCTCCACGGACGAGAAGCGCGGGATCACGCGGCGCTTCATCTCACAGCTCGGCGGCGCCATCGGGCCGATGGTGGACATCCCCGCCCCCGATGTCTACACCGACGCCACGACGATGGCGTGGATCTTCGACACGTACGACATGACCCACAAGGGGCAGAACAACCTGCCGGTGGTGACCGGCAAGCCGCTCGAGCTGGGCGGCTCGCACGGCCGGGCGACCGCGACCGCGCGGGGGTGCATCTTCTGCGTCGAGGAGGCGATCGCTCGCGGGCTCGTCGAGGGCGTCGGGTCGCTCGCCGGCGCGCGGGTCGTGGTGCAGGGGTTCGGGAACGCCGGCTCGTACGCCGCGATGTTCGCCCACCGGGCGCTCGCGAGGATCATCGCGGTGAGCGACTCCAGCGGCGCGATCTCCTGTGCCTCCGGCGTGGATCCGGCGGCGCTGCTCGCGCACAAGGAGAAGACCGGAACCGTGGCGGGGTTCCCGGGCACGTCCCCCATCTCGCCCGCGGAGCTGCTGGAGACGGAGTGCGAAGTCCTGATCCCCGCCGCGCTCGAGAACCAGATCACCGCGGACAACGCCGGTCGCGTTCGCGCGAAGCTCGTCGCGGAGGCGGCGAACGGCCCCACGACGCCCGCGGCCGACGAGATCCTCCACCGCCGCGGGATCCCGGTCGTGCCGGACATCCTCGCCAACGGCGGCGGTGTCACGGTGTCGTACTTCGAGTGGGTGCAGAACATCCAGGACGAGCAGTGGGACGAAGCGACGGTGGAGACCAAGCTGCGCAAGAAGGTGGTCAGCGCCTTCCACAAGGTGTTCGACATCGCGGCGGAGAAGAAGGTCGATCCGCGCACCGCCGCGTACGTCCTGGCCCTGGACCGGGTGGCCCACGTGACGGAGCTGCGGGGCATCTGGCCGTAGGCCCGGCGGTGAACCGCATCACCGGCAAGCTCGCGCTCATCACCGGCGCCAGCTCCGGCATCGGGATGTCCTGCGCCCGCCGCTTCGCCGCGGACGGCGCGAACCTCGTCCTCTGGGCGCGCCGGCTCGAGCGACTCCACAAGCTCGCGTCGGAGCTGAGGTGGGGGCACGGTGTCACGGTGCGCGCGAACCAGGTGGACGTGCGTGACCGGGCTGCGGTGAACGCCGCCGCCGGCGAGCTGGTCGCCGCCGAGGCGGTGCCCGACATCCTCCTCAACAACGCCGGCCTCGCGGCCGGGCTCAGCAAGCTGCACGAGGGCGATCCCGACGACTGGGACCGGATGATCGACACCAACGTCAAGGGACTGCTCAACGTCTCGCGCGCGATCCTGCCGCACATGGTGCAGCGGAACAGCGGTCACGTGGTCAACATCGGCAGCACGGCGGGCCACCAGGTCTATCCGATGGGGAACGTCTACAACGCGTCGAAGTTCGCCGTGAAGGCGCTCAGCGAGGGTATGAACCTCGACGTCGCGGGGACGAACGTGCGCGTGTCGGCGGTGGACCCCGGCCACGTGCACACCGAGTTCGCGGCGGTGCGCTTCCACGGCGACGAAGAGCGCGTCAAGACGCTCTACCAGGGATTCCGCCCGCTCTCACCCGACGACGTGGCGGAGGTCATCGCGTTCATCGTCAACCTGCCAGAGCACGTGAACGTGCTCGACCTGGTGCTGCTGCCCACGGCGCAGCGCAGTGTGCACGTCATCCACCGGGACGAGGACGGCTAGCGCCGCACCGCTCGTCGCGCCCCTGGGTTCGCCACCTTGACGCGTGCCCGGGCCGCCTGCACTGTTGCAGTCCCCTCTACTCCGCGCAGGGAGACGGTATGCGTCTTCGCCCCTTGGGACTTGCCGCTTGGCTGTGGGCCGTTCCGCTCGTCGCTCAGAGCAACCTGCCGATCCACCATCGCGTGCTGGCCAACGGGCTGGACGTGATCGTGGTCGAGAACCACGCGGTCCCGCTCGTGACGGTGGAGCTCGACGTCCGGAACGGCTCGATGACCGAGCCGCCGGAGTTCAACGGGCTCTCGCATCTTTACGAGCACATGTTCTTCAAGGCGAACCGCACGATCTCCGACCAGGAGCGGTACCTCGAGCGCCTCCGCCAGCTCGGCGCCATCTGGAACGGCACGACGTCCGAGGAGCGGGTCAACTACTACTTCACGATCGGCGTGGACAGCCTCCTGCCCGCGCTCCAGTTCATGGAGGACGCGGTCCGGTTCCCCCTGTTCCAGCAGGCGGAGCTGGAGCGCGAGCGGCCAGTGGTCCTGGGCGAGTTCGACCGCAACGAGGCCAGCCCCTCCTTCCACCTGGACCAAGCGGTGAGCCGCGAGCTGTGGTCGCCCGGGTACTTCAGCCGCAAGAACGTGATCGGCGACCGCACGATGATCGCGACCGCGACGCAGGAGAAGATGCTGACCATCCAGCGGCGCTACTACGTCCCGAACAACACCGCGCTCCTGCTGGCCGGGGACATTACCCCGGATCGCGGCTTCCAGGTCGCCGAACAGATCTTCGGCGACTGGCCGCGCGGCGAGGACCCGTTCGCGACGCCGGTGCCGAACCCGCCGCCGCTCACCGAGTCCCGGGCGGTGATCGTCGAACAGCGGGTGAATTCGGTCACCCTCAACCTGGCCTGGCAGGGCCCGAGCGTCGGCGCTGACCCGGCTTCGACCTATGCAGCCGATGTGTTCTCCGCGATCGTCAACACCGAGACGGGCCGGTTCCATCAGCGCCTGGTCGAGAGCGGGCTGGCCTTCGGCGCGAGCATCTCGTACTACACGCTGAACCACACCGGCCCGATCCAGATCTTCGCGCAGACGACGCCCGACAAGCTCATGGCCCTGCAGCGCGCCATCCTCGAGGAGGTCGAGCACTTCGCCGACTCCGACTACGTCAGCCAGGCGCAGCTCGACGCCGCGCGCAATCAGGTGATGGTCGAAGGGCTCTACGAGCGCGAGCGGCCGAGCAGCTTCGCTAGCATGCTGGGATTCTGGTGGTCAGTGGCCGGTCTCGACTACTACCTGACCTACCGGCCGCGCATGCAGGCCGTGACGCGGGCCGACATCGCCGCCTACGCTCGGCGATACCTGGTCGGGCAGCCGCGCGTGACGGGGGTGCTCATCAGCCCGGAGGCTCGCACGCGCCTCGGTCTCACGCCCGGGGCGCTGCTGGGCCGGGAGGCGGTGCCATGACGGCCCGCGCGCTGGTCCTCTCCGCGGCGCTGCTGGCCGTCGCGCGCCCGCCCGAGGCGCAGCAGTCCGCGGTGACGGAGTTCACCGCCGCGGG
Source organism: uncultured Gemmatimonadales bacterium (assembly GCA_964358595.1). GTDB lineage: Bacteria > Gemmatimonadota > Gemmatimonadetes > Gemmatimonadales > JACORV01 > CAYHQJ01. Next base: position 16,614 of record CAYHQJ010000003.1, on the reverse strand, counting down.
CGTCCGCGTGATCTTCAAGCCGGTGCCCGCCAACGAGGTCATCGCGGTCCGGTTGTACCTGCGGGGCGGCAGCGCCAATCTGACGCCGCAGCGTGCCGGCATCGAGCGGTTCGTCGGCGAGCTGGCGCGGCACGGCACGGAGCGGTACTCGCAGGATGCGTTCGCGGCGCTCGCCGCGCGGACCGGGACCGTGATCGGCGCGGCGGCCGGGCACGACTTCACGGTCTTCACGCTGCGGGCCGTGCGCGACTATTGGAACGACGCCTGGGACCTGTTCACGCAGGCGGCGCTCCACCCGACCTTCCCCGACGACCAGCTCGCGCTGGTGCGCGACCAGCTGCTCAACGGCCTGCGTCAGCGCGCGGACGACCCGGACGCGCAGCTCGACCATCTGGCCGACAGCGTCTTCTACGCCGGCCATTCGTACGCGCTGGAGCCGGAGGGCACGGAGGCCGCAATCGGCGCCCTCACCCGCGACGATCTCCTCCAGTGGCACCGCGAGCGGTTCACGAAGGAGAACCTGGTGCTCGTCGTAGTCGGAAACGTCGAGCGCGCGGACATCGAGGCCCGGGTCGCCGCGGCGTTCGGCACGCTGCCGGAGCGCGGCGGCGCCGCCCGTCGGCCTGGCCCGTACTCCGCGCGGCCCGCGGATGTGATGGTCGTGCCCCGGCAGCTGCCGACCAACTACGTCCAGGGCATGTTCGTCGCGCCGGGTCGGGCGGACGGCGACTATGCGGCGGTGCGCGTGGGCATCAACATCCTGTCGGACCGTCTCTTCGAGGAGGTGCGCACCAAGCGCAACCTGAGCTACGCGGTCGGCGCCGGCCTGATCGGCAACCGCGTGAACGCCGGGTTCCTCTACGTGACCGCGGTCGAGCCGGACACGACGCTCAAGGTGATGCGCCACGAGGTCGAGCGGCTCGCGGCTGAGCCGATCTCGCCCAACCGGCTGGCGGAGACCGTCAACGAGTTCCTGACGGCTTACCAGATGGGGCAGGAGGCGAACATGGACCAGGCTGCGACCCTCGGGGTGTACGAGCTGGTCGGCGGCGGGTGGCGTCGCGCCGGGTCCTACCCGGACCGCGTGCGCGCCGTGACCTCGGCCGACGTGCAGCGGGTCGCGCGCCGCTATCTGCGCAACATGCGCTTCGTGGTGATCGGCGACAGCTCCAAGGTGGATCGCCGGTTGTTCACGTCATTCTGACGGCCGTTCCGGCACCGGCGCTAGAGGTGCCGCGCGGTCAGCGTGACGCCCGACACCTCGAAGGTGACGGTGCGGCTCTGCCGCTCCATCCGCGCGCGGCGGGTCGCCTCGTCGCTGAGGTAGATCTTCCCGAACTCGCCGCAGTCCTGCGCCAGCTTTGAGGCGACGTTGATCGGCGAGCCCGCGATGTCGCGGCTCCCGCCGCCGAGGTCGAAGATCAGCACCGGCCCGACGTCGATTCCGATCCGCGTCGTCACGCCCTGCTCGGCGAACGCCTGCCGGAAGTCCTGCGCGAACCGGACCGCCTCGCGCGGGTCCGGGAAGGTGTAGATCCCGATCACCCCGCTGTTCTTGATCTCGCTGCCGTCGTGCTCCTTGAGCAGCGCCCTGCCGATGCGCTTGGTCGCGGCGGTGAGCGCGAGGTCATTCAAGACCGCGACCTCGGGGACGTCGGGCACGTCGCGCTCGCGCTCGACCAGCACGACGGTGCATTCCACGTACTCGGGCCGCGGCATCTCGGCCCGGCTCCCGCCCTCGGTGTAGGCCCGCAGCTCCGCGTAAAAGTCCTCGCTGAACGGCACCGGGTACTTGGTGTCCGTCGCCTCGAGCCCGGTAAGCGCCGGGCCGCCGGTCACGCGGAACAGCTCGCCGAACTCCGGGGCCAGGTCCTCGCGCACGCGGAGCGCGAAGCGGTGCGCGGACGGCAGATCCCGCGCGAGCGTGTCGGTGATGACCAGCTCGCCGCCTTCGGTGTGCTGCTCGGCGATGGTCTCGACCCGGTCGGCGTCGGGGCCGTAAAGTCCGCCCGACAGCTCGAAAAACGCGCCCTTGTGCGCGCACAGGCCGATCCCGATCGTCCGCTCTTCGGCCATCCGCTCCTGCACGCCGCGCAGCATCTCGACCACGCGCGCGGCCGTGACGTCGCCGGCGTAGAACATCTGCGTGTTGTCGGCCGCCCACACGCCGACGGCGCGGCCGCCGATCGCGCGCCCGAAGGCGTGGATCAGCTCCTTGGGGCGGCTCACGAGCGCGAGAATCTCGACCAGCGGCCGCGCGCGCGACAGCTTCGTCAGGCCCGCCGAATCGGACGAGACGACGGTGCCGTGGAGCGTGTGCGGCTCGAGGATGCGGAGTGCCGCGTCGCGGTCCTGCGTGCTCGTCGTCCACTGCTCGATGACGGCGACCGGGAGCTTCTCGCCGGCATCGGTCGGCAGGTCGAAGAAGCCGGGCGGGAAGCGGTCGGGGGTGAACTTGGGCATGGCGCCTCCCGGCGCTACTCGAGCAGCCGCAGCACCCGGCGGGCCAGCTCGTGGAGCCGCCCGCGGTAGGGCGGGAAGAAGAGCCGCACGAGCGCCGGCTCGCGCTGGCGCAGCAATGACCGCGCGTGCGAGAAGGCGCGGAATCCGTGGAACCCGTGGTAGGCGCCGAGCCCGCTCGCCCCCACCCCGCCGAACGGGAGGCCGGGGTTGGCGTACTGGAGCAGCGTGGTGTTGATCGCCGTCGAGCCGGCCGACGTGCGCGCGAGCAGCTCCCGTGTCACGCGGTCGTCACGCGTGAAGATGTACATGGCGAGGGGTTTGCCGCAGCGACGGACGAACGCCACCACCTCGTCGAGCTCGCGGTAGGCGAGCACCGGCAACACCGGCCCGAAGATCTCGCACTGCATCAGCGGCGCGTCGGTCGTCACGCCCGAGACGATCGTGGGCGCCACGTAGCGCGTTTCGGCGTCGAACCGGCCGCCGACCTCGACGCGCGCCCCCGCGGCGACGCTGCGCTCGACCTGGTCCTTGAGGCGCAGGACGTGGGACTCGTCCACGATCCGGGCGAAGTCGGGGGTCGCCGCCCGCTCCTCTTCCGTGCCGCCGTAGAGCCGCTCGAGCGCCGCGCGCGCTGCCGCAAGGAATGCGGGCGCCCGCGACTCGTGCACGTACACGTAGTCCGGCGCGATGCAGGTCTGGCCGGCATTGACGAACTTCCCCCACACGATCCGCTGCGCGGCGGCCTCGATGTCGGCCGTGGCGTCCACCACCGCCGGCGACTTCCCGCCCAGCTCCAGCGTGAGCGAGGCGAGGTGGCGCGCCGCGGCGGCCATGACGATGCGGCCGATCTGCGCGCTGCCCGTGAAGAAGATGTGGTCGAACGGAAAGTCGAGGAGCGCGGCGCCGACCTCCGGCCCGCCCTCGACGAGCGCGACTTCCGTCTCGTCGAACGTCGCGGCGACCAGCTCCTTCAGCAGGCGCGACGTGTTGGGCGTTTTCTCCGAGGGCTTCAGGATCGCGCAGTTGCCGGCGGCGATCGCGGCGATGAGGGGGTTCACGATCAGGCTGAAGGGGTAGTTCGACGGGCCCATGATCAGCACCACGCCGCGTGGCTCGTAGACGACGCGGCTCGAGGTGCCGAACAACAGCAGCGGCGTGCCGACGCGCTCCGGTTTCATCCACCGGCCCACGCGGCGCATCGCGAGGTTGAGCTCCGCGAGGGCCATGTGGATCTCGGTGAACTCGGACTCCCACGCGGGCTTGCGGAAGTCGGCGTGCATCGCCGCGGCGATCGCGGCGCGCCGCGACTTGATCGCGCGGCTGAGACGGCCGAGGCGCTCGCGCCGCTCGGCCGCGCTCGTGCGGGCCATGTGCGGCGCGTGCGCGCGCTGGCGCTCGAACAGCCGCGCGATCTCGCTCGTGGCCGGTTGCGGGAGGGGTGCCGTCATCGCCGGCCGCCGGCGAAGCCGGGCCTGAGCGTGCCCGCTCCGCCGCGCGCGTAGACCTGCGCGACCCACCAGCAGCGCGGCGCGGCGCAGCGGCCGCGGAACGACACCGCGTAGGCCCCGGAGTCGGCGGCGGTGAAGGCGACGACCGGCCAGGCCCCTGCTGCGCGCGCGCCGGTCACCGGCGAGCCGCCCGGGGCCGCGATCCGAATGGCGAGGGAGTCGCAGCCGTTGGTGCACGCCGCCGCCACGACGTAGGGGGTGCGCGCGTCGAGGCTCACGCGCCACGTGTGGTCCAAGACGTCGCGGTAGCTGCCGAAGGTGTTGTACGGCCCACTCAGCGGCAGGAACCCGGCGCGGCGCGCATCCTGCGACGCGGACAGGAGGCGGGCATCCACCGCGCGCCACTTCCCGCCGGAACACCCTGTGGCGGCGACGAGCAGGACGAACAGTCCCGTGCAGCGCATGGGCGGTCGCTCAGGCACGGGAGAACTCGGCGCGGTCGATGGCGACGAGCTCGTCCGCGCTCAGCACGACGCCGCCGGCAGTCGCGGAGTCGCGGGCGTGCTCCACCGTGCGCGCGCCCGGGATCACGATCACGGCCGGCGCCTGCGCCAGCACCCACGCGAGCACCACCGCGTGCGGCGAGACGCCGTGGCGCGCGGCAATCGGCTGGAGCGTGGGATGCGCGGGGAGCTTGCGGTTCAGCCGCCCGCCGCCCACGGGGCTGTAGGCCAGGAACCCGATGCCGTGCTCCGCACAGTGCGCGACCACCCCCGCGTCGATCGCTTCGCGGAAGAACGGGTTGAGCCGGTTCTGCACGGTGACCACCGTGACCTGCGTGCGGGCCTCATCGATCTCCCGCACCGACACGTTGGACAGCCCGATCCACCGGATCTTGCCGGAGCGCTGCAGGTCGGCGAGCGCTCCCACGCTCTCGGCGAACGGCACCCGCGGGTCCGGCGCGTGCAGCTGGTAGAGGTCGATCCGCTCGACGCCGAGCGCCGCGAGCGAGCGGTCGCACGCCCGCTTGAGGCTCCCGGGCCGTGCGTCGCGCTCCCACCCCCCGCCCGGGCGGGTGAGCCCGGCCTTCGTCGCCACCATCACGCCGCCCTTCCTGCCCGTCCAGGAGCGCAGCGCCGTGGCGATCAGCCGCTCGTTGTGGCCGAGGTCGGCGTCGTCGAGGCAGTAGACGTCGGCGGTGTCGATCAGCGTCATGCCCGCCTCGAGCGCGGCGTGGACGACGCGGACCGCGGCCGCCTCGTCGTCGGGACGACCCTGGATCGAGAGCGGCATGCCGCCGAAGCTGACGGCGGAGACGGCGGGTGCCCCGGGACCAAGAGCGCGCAACTGCACGGCCGGGTACGTCCTCCTGGCGGGCTCCTCGCCCGCGAGCCCGCACGATGTACGGGACGTTTCGCCTTGTCAACGAGGGCGCGCGGCCGTTAGCTCTCATGCCATGAGCGACACCGCCCAGCTGCTGCGCGCCCTCGCGTTCTCGGCGCAGAAACACCGCGACCAGCGTCGCAAGGACCGCGAGGCCTCGCCCTACATCAACCACCCGATCGAAGTGGCGCACCTGCTCGCTTCGGTCGGCGGCGTCACCGACATCACCGTGCTCGTCGCCGCGGTGCTGCACGACACGATCGAGGACACCGAGACGGCCGCGCCCCAGCTGGAGCAGGCCTTCGGCCGTGACGTGCGGGTGCTCGTCGAGGAGATGACGGACGACAAGCGCCTCCCCAAGGCCGAGCGCAAGCGGCTCCAGGTCGAGCGCGCGCAGCACAAGTCCCACCGCGCGAAGCTGATCAAGCTGGGCGACAAGATCTGCAACGTACGCGACGTCACGCACGCGCCGCCGGCCGACTGGCCGCTCGAGCGGCGGCGCGAGTACCTGGACTGGACCGAGGCCGTCGTGGGGGGCTGCCGCGGGGTCAACGCCGCGCTCGAGCGCTGCTACGACCTGGCCCTAGCCGAGGGCAGGGCACAGCTCGACGCATGAGCGGGAGCGCTGCGGCTCACGACGCGATCAGTTGCGTCGAAGGATGAAGTTGTTGCTGTAGTCCCGGTTCCTTCGGAACGGGCCGGGTCCCACCCGCTGGTGGAGGCTGGGCTGGAACTCGCGGATCGGCACCAGCCGGCCGCGGTGGACGAAGTCGCCGTCGTAGCCGAGGGCGTGGAGGTGATCCAGCACGTCGCGCACGGATCCGTCCGACATATGCCGCTGCTCGCACTCGAAGACCAGGAGCGGGCCCCGCCGACGGAGAATCCGGTCCGCTCCCTTGAAAACCTCCAGCTCGTGTCCTTCCACGTCCACCTTTATCACGCCGATGCGCTCGTCCTTCGGGAAATACTCATCCAGCGCAACCACCGGAACCTGCACCTGCCGGCACCGCTCCCGCGCGGCGACGGCCCGCTCGAACGAGGCTCCCGGCGAGGAGGCTGATCCGGGGACGTGGAGGACCAGCGTTCCTGTGCAGCTCGAGACGCCGCGTGGTTCGACTACGACGTTGTGGAGGCCCAGCGCTCGCGCCGCGCGGCGGAGATAGGCGGCGAGCTCCTCCTGGGGCTCAAACGCCACCACGCGCCCAGTCCCCACCGCGCGACTCAGCCAGTAGGTGTAGCTGCCCTTGTTCGCTCCCACGTCAATCGCGGTGTCGCCCCGCGTCAGGGCACGCAGGATCGCGCGCAGCTCGGCGCGCTGGTCCCGGAATCGAGCCCGCAACGCGCGCCACAGGAACCTCGCTCTCATGGACCTGCCCGATCCAGCAGCTCCTCCAGCGCCGCCTTCGGCACCGCCCCTACCTGCCTCGCCACCTCGGTCCCGCCGCGGAACAGGATGAGCGTGGGGATGCCGCGGACGGCGAACCGCATGGTGGTGGCCTGGTTCCGGTCGGTGTCCAGCTTCGCCACGAGCACGTGACCCATGCGCTCGTGCGCCAGCTCGTCGAAGATCGGCGCCATCACCTTGCAGGGCCCGCACCAGTCGGCGTAGAAATCCACGACTACCGGTACCTCGGCCTCCTGAATCACCCGGTCGAACTCGGCATCGGTCACCGGAACGGGCCTGTCCAGCAGAATGGGCCGCTGGCACTCGCCGCAGCGGGGCTGGGTGTCGGGGAGGCGGGCCAGGTCCACCCGGTTGAGCTTATCGCAGAACTGGCAGCGCACGGTCACGCGGCGGCTGGAGGCCTCTCGGGTCGCGTCGTTGGGCGACATCATCGCACGGTTCTCCTCCTTGCGTCCCAGAAGATAACGGCTGGCCCGACCCCGGCACGCCGCCCGAGGGAGCAGCGGTGCAGGTTGGTGGCCCACTACCCCCGAGGGTGGCGGCCGGCCGAGGCTGCCGTAGCTTCCCGTCATGGCTCGGCGTGGCAGGTCTCGTGACGCAACGCCCCTGCCGGGGGTCATCCACACGTGACGGCGCCAGACGACGCCGAACTGGTCCGGCGGGTGCTGGCCGGAGAGGTCGAGGCGTACGGGGCGCTGGTGGAACGGTACCGGCCGCGGTGCGCGCGCTTCGCCGTGCACATGCTCGGCGACGCGTCCGACGCGGAGGAGGTGGTGCAGGAGGCATTCGTCCGGGCCTACCGGGCGCTGCCGCGGTGCCGGCAGCCGGACCGGTTCGGGGCGTGGCTGCTGCGCATCCTGGCGAACCGCTGCCGCACCGCCCGGGCCAGCCGATCCCGGCGCGAGCGGCTCGTCCTGCTGGACGATGGGGCGGTCGGCATGGCCGCGGTGGCGCACCCCGAGGACCGCAGCGCCTGGCGCGAAGAGATTGCCGTGGCGCTCGCGCGGCTGGCGCCCGAGCAGCGCGAGGCGTTTCTCCTCAAGCACGTCGAGGAGCTGGACTACGGGGAGATGGCGGAGATCACCGGCGCCGGCGTGTCGGCGCTGAAGATGCGGGTCAAGCGGGCGTGCGAGCGCCTGCGCGAGCTGCTGCAGGAGAGCGATGTCCGAGGATCGTGACGAGCTGATCGGGCGGGTGGCGCTCGTGCTGCGCGGCGCGCCGGCGCTGTCGCCGGACCTGGACGCCCGGATCATGGCGCGGGTGCGCCGCGAGAGCGTGCCCGGGACCTGGCGCGCGGCGTGGACCGCGGTGCGGCGGCCGCGCGAGCTGCACGTCTCGCCGCTCGCCGCTCTCGCCGTGGCGGCCGGGATCGCGGGCCTGGTGCTGGCGGCTGCGGTCCTCTCGCCCGCCCGGCGGGGGGTGCCGGCGGCGTCGCTCGCGCGGGCGCTCGCGCCGGACAGTCTGACACCGGTGCAGTTCGTCCTCATTATGCCGTCAGCCGAGAGCGTCGCCCTCGTCGGCGACTTCAACGACTGGAACGTCGGGGCCCAGCCGCTCCAGCAGGCTTCGGCGGAGGGTGTGTGGTCGGTCACAGTGCCGCTGGCGCCGGGGCGTTACCGGTACACCTTCGTGGTGAACGGGAACCGGTGGATCGCCGACCCTGCGGCCCCGACCACGGTCGAGGACGACTTCGGCCGGCCGAACTCCATCATCACCGTCGCGGGACGGGGCACATGAACGCACGATTGGCGACCCTGGTGGCCCTTGCGCTGCTCGTCGGCGCTGCGTCGCTCTCCGCCCAGGACCCGAGGCTCACGGCGCGGCTCGACGCCGCGACTGCGGCCGAGATCGGCGCGATCGTGGCGTCGGCGCGGACCGCCGGGCTCCCGGTCGAGCCGCTGGTGGACCGCGCGCTCGAGGGGGCGAGCAAGGGCGCGGCTGGCTCCCGTATCGTGGCCGCCGTCCGCGCCCAGGCGCAGGACCTCCCCGCGGCGCGCCACCCCCGGGGCGCCGGTGCGAGCGACGGCGAAGTGACGGCGGGCGCGGGCGCCCTGCGCTCGGGCGCCGATCCCGCGACCCTCACCCGGCTGCGCGCGGCGCGCCAGGGCGAGGTGCTCACCGTCCCGCTCGGCGTGCTCGCGGACCTCATCGCGCGCGGCGTCCCGACCGACGTCGCGACGGGTGCGGTGCTCGCGCTCGCCCGCAGCCACGCCAGCGACGCCGAGTTCGTCGCGCTGGGGCGCAACGTCGAGCGTGACATCCTGGCGGGTGCGCCGCCCGCCGTCGCGGCCGCGGTGCGGGCGCGCGGCATGCCCTCCACGCTGCCCCCGTCATCGCCGGGCACCGCGGCGGCGGCGACCGGCGACAAGGGCACGACGACGCAGCAGCCACCGGGGCGGCGGCCGTAGCGATGCAACGCCCGCAGGTCCGAGCCGCGGCCGTTGTCGCCCTTGCGCTGGGGTGCGGGGCGAGCGCGGCGGCCCGTGCGCAGACCAGCGCCTACCTGGACGTCGGCTCGGGTGCCGCCCGGTTCGACAACGTCCCCGGCTCGACCGTCTTCACCTTGTCGCCGTCGCTGCAGGTCCTGCGGCCCACCGCGCACGTCGCTGCGGCCGGCACCTATTCCGTGTTCGACCGCGGCGGATGGAGCGGCCAGGGCGTCGCCGGCGGCTCGCTCTTCACCCCCGCGTGGCGGGCGCTGCGCGGCGAAGTGTCCGCCCGCGGCGAGGCGAGCGCGCGTGCCTCCGGGCTGAGCACGGGCCAAGCGCTGGCGATCGGCCGTGCCCACTTCCTCGGCGCGCGCCGCGGCTTCTGGCTCGGCGCAACGGCGGGACGCGCCTGGCGGGGCAGCGCGGACGAGACGGTGCTGCGCGGCGACGCCGGCGGCTGGGCCCGGCTCGGCCCGGGCCGCATCGCCCTCTCGCTCACCCGCGCCGTGGTGCACGACAGCGTGCTCCGGTCTGGGGCCTTCTTCCTCGACACCGTCGCGCTCGACTCCGTCGTGCAGGTGCGGGACATGCTCTACCGCAGTGTCACGAGCGGCTACACGGAGGCTGCGACGAGCGTCGAGTGGTCGGCGGGGTCCCTCGAGCTGGCGGCGAGCGTGGCGCGGCGCTTCGGGCGTCGCGACTACCAGGCGACGGCGTGGAACGTGAGCGGCACGGTGTGGGTCTCGCCGCGCATCGGCGTGATCGCCGGGGCGGGCCGCTACCCGCCCGACCTCGCGCAGGCCCACCCCGGCGGCCGCTACCTGACTCTGGCGATGCGGCTCGCGCTGAGCGCGCCCGCCCGCTCCCGCCCGCATCCGGCGGCAGCGGCCGCCGCGACGCTCTCGCGCCTCGAGGTCGTGCGCGCCGGCGACCGCTTCGTGCTGCGCGTGCGCGCGCTCGGCGCTCGCCTCGTCGAGGTGGCGGGGGACTTCACCGACTGGCAGGCAGTACCCCTCGTCGCCGATGCCCACGGCACCTGGTCGCTTGCCGAGCCGCTCGGCCCGGGCACCTACCGGCTCAACGTGCGCGTGGACGGCGGCGCCTGGTCGGTTCCCGCCGGTCTCGCCGCCGAGCGCGACGACTTCAACGGAGTGGTGGGAATCCTGGTGCTCGGCGGTTAGCGGGCGGCTGGCGCGGAGTCGCTGCCGGTCGGTCCCAGCGCCGGTGCACCACGCCGCACCGCGGTCGGCCGGACGCTCGCGCCCTCGGCGAGCCGCTCCCCTCCGCCGACGACCACCTGCTCCCCCGCCGTCACGCCGCGCAGGACCTCCACCAGGCCGAGCGTTCGCACGCCGAGCTCCACCTCGCGCCGCGTCGCCTTGCCGTCCGCCACCACCCAGACGTAGGTCCCGCCCTGGAGCGGGAGCACCGCGTCCTCGGGAACGACGACGGCGCCGCTGCGCACCGCCGCGATCAGCCGCCCCTCGACGAACATGCCGGGCTGCAGCTCGCCGCGCGGGTTGGGCACTTCGGCCTTGACGAGGATCGTCCGGCCCGGGAGCCGCACCACCGGGTCCACGAAATCGAGGACCCCCGTCACGGTTCGGCCGTGGAGCGCCGCCACCGAGAAATCCACCCGCTGGCCGAGCCGCAGTTGCTCGGCGAATCGCTCCGGGACGTTCAACGTCGCGCGGGTGGGGTGCACGGTCTGGAGCGAGACGAGCCGGGTGCTGTTGTTGACGAAGTCGCCCAGGCTCACCGTCCGCGCGCCCACGACGCCGGCAAACGGCGCACGCACCGTGGTCCGCTCCAGCCTGAGCTGCAGCAGGTCGAGCTGCGCCTGGGTGCCGCGGGCTTGCGCTTCCGCGCGCTCGAGGTCGCTCTGGGTGGCGCCCTGCGACTCCATCAGCTGGCGCGTCCGCTGGAGTTCCTGCGCCGCGAGGTCCCGGTCCGCCTCGGCGCGGACCACCTGCGAGCGCAGCTCCGCGTCGTCCACCTTGAACAGCGGCTGGCCGGCCTGCACGCGCGAGCCCTCGCGGAACTGGATCTCGACGATTCGCCCCTCGACCTCCGGCCGCAGCTCGATGGACTGGATCGCCTCGATCTGGCCCGTGCCGGAGATGACGTCCTCGATGCGCTGCACCTGCGCGGGCATCACCTCGACCGGCGTCGCCCGGCGGCCGCCGCCCCCGCGGCCACCCGGTGTCCTGCCGGCCGACCCGCCCTGGGCGCTCTCGCCGCACGCCGCGGCGAGCGCCGCGAGCGCGACCAGCAGGAGGCGGCGTCTCACCGCGCCTCCGTCGCGTCGGCGAGGGCCGGACCGCCGGCGGGGGCGGGGGCGGGTAGCGCGACGGGGCGGGGCGCCCGCGCGCGGAGTGCGTCGAACAGGATGTACACGATCGGCACCAGGAACAGCGTCAGGGTCGTCGAGAAGAACACTCCACCGACGATCGCGTAGCCGAGCGGCCGGCGGCTCATGGATCCCGCGCCGAGACCGAGCGCGATGGGGATGGCGCTCATGATCGTCGCCACGGAGGTCATCAGGATCGGGCGCAGGCGGATCCGGCCCGCCTCGAGCACGGCCGGGACCGTTTCCATGCCCTTCGCCTTCAACTGGTTCGCATACTCGACCAGCAGGATCGAGTTCTTGGTCACCAGGCCGATCAGCAGGATCATGCCGATCTGGCTGTAGAGATTGAGCGTCGAGCCCGCGAGCCGGAGCGTCGCGAGCGCGCCCGTCACCGCGAGCGGCACCGCGAGGAGCACGATAAACGGGTGCACGAGCGACTCGAACTGGGAGGCGAGCACCATGAACACCACGGCGAGCGCGAGCAGGAAGGCGAAGTAGAGCGCCGAGCCGCTCTCGGCCAGCTCGCGCGACTCGCCGGCCAGCGCGACGCTCGAGCCGGGCGGCAGAACCCCGGCCGCGAGCGCGCGCAGCGAGTCGATCGCCTCACCGAGTGTGAAACCCGGCGCAAGGCTCGCGGTGAGCGTGGCCGCACGCACGCGGTCGTAGTGGTTGAGCTGCCGCGGTCCGATGCCCTCACGCACCACCGCCACGGCCTCGAGCCTGATCAGCTCGCCGTCGCGCCCGCGGATGTAGAGGCTGCTCATGTCGGACGGCGTGGCGCGCGCTTCGGGCGAGAGCTGGACGATCACGTCGTAGAGCTTGTTGTTGAGCGTGAACGTCGAGACCGGCCGGCCGCCGAGCATCGTCTGGAGGGTGCTGGCGATGTCGCGCACCGGTACGCCGAGGTCCTCCGCGCGATCGCGGTCGAAGCGCACGGTGAGCTCCGGCTTGTTGACCCGGAGGTCCGTGTCCACGTTTATCAGTCCGCGGATCAGGCGCGCGCGGGCGACCAGCGTGTCCATGCCGGCCGCCAGCGCATCGAAGTCCGGGTTCTTCACGACGAACTGCACCGGCTGGCCGAAGCCGCCGAAGGCGGGCGGGTTGTTCGCGAACGCGAGCACCCCCGGCACGGCGGCGAGCTGCGGGCGGACGGCCTCGATGATCTCCGGGACGTTCCGCTCGCGGTCGTTCCAGTCCTTGAGGCGCACGAACATCCGGCCCGAGCCGCCGCGCCCGCCGCCGCTGCCCACGGCGCTGAACAGGCTGTTGAGCTCGGGCACGTCCCGCATCAGGATCCGCTCGACCTGGAGCTGGTAGTCGTTCACGTACTGGAGGGTGGCGCCCTCGGGCGCCGTCAGCGTCACCTGGAACTGGCCGCGGTCCTCCGGCGGCACGAACTCCCGCTTCAGCGACTTGAACAGCAGCACCGCCGCGAGGACCGAGGCCGCGCCGGCCCCGAGCACGACCACACGGTGCCGGGCCGCCCAGGCCAGGCTCCCGGCGTAGCCATGTGCCAGGCCCCCGAATCCGCGCTCGAAGGCCTGGAAGAGCGGTCCGTGCTGCCTGGGCACGCGCAGGATCTTGGCGCTCAGCATCGGCGTGAGCGTGAGCGCTACGAAGCCCGAGATCACGACGGAACCCGCCACCGCGATGGCGAATTCCGTGAACAGCCGCCCCGCCGTGCCGGTGAGGAACGTGAGCGGCACGAACACCGCCACCAGCGACATCGTGGTGGCGATCACCGCGAACGCGATCTCGCGCGTGCCGTTCGTCGCCGCGGTCACCGGGTCCTCGCCGAGCTCCTCCTGGTGCCGGTACGCGTTCTCCAGCACGATGATCGCGTCGTCCACGACGATACCGATCGCCAGGATCAGCGCGAGCAACGTCACGGTGTTGATCGAGAAGCCTAGAGCGTCGAGCACGGCGAACGTCGCGATGATCGAGGCCGGGATCGCGAGGCCCGGAATGATCGTGGCCCGCACGTTGCGCAGGAACAGGAAGATGATGACGACGACGAGCAGGCCCGCGATGACCAGCGTCTCCTGCGCCTCCTTGATCGAGCGCTTGACGAAGATCGACTGATCGAAGCTCACCGTCAGCTCGGTGCCCGGCGGCAGCTCCGCCTGGATCGCGGGGATGACCGCACGGACGCGGTCGGCGATGTCGGTGACGTTCGCCTGCGACTGGCGCACGATACCGAGGCCGACACCGGCGATGCCGTTGAGGCGTAGCAGAGAGCGGTCGTTCTCGGGGCCGAGCTCGACCCGCGCCAGGTCGCGCAGCTTCACGAGCTGGCCCCCGGCATTCGACACCACGAGGTCGAGGAACTCCGCGGGGGTCCGGAGCTCGCCGAGCGCCCGCACGCTGAACTCGCGCCGCTGGGACTCGATGCGCCCGGCCGGCACTTCGACGTTGCGCGCGCGGATCGCCTGTTCGACGTCCTGCACCGTGAGCCCGCGCGCCGCCAGCTCGCGGGCCGAGAGCCAGACGCGCATCGCATAGCGCCGCTCGCCGTAAATCTGGATGCGGCCGACCCCGGCAACCGTCTGGAGGCGGGTCTTCACGATGCGGTCGGCGATGTCCGACAGCTGGAGCATCGAGTAGTTCGCGCCCGTCAGGCCGAGGCTCATGAACGGCTGCGCATCGGCGTCCTGCTTCTCGACCACCGGCTCCTCGACATCGTCCGGCAACCGCCCACGCACCCGGGAGACCTTGTCGCGCACGTCCTGCGCGGCCTCCTCGATCGGGCGGTCGAGCGTGAACTCCAGCACGATGTTGCTCGATTGCTCGGACGACGTGGACGTCAGCGTGCGCAAGCCCGGGACGGTGCTCAGCTCCTCCTCGAGGACGTCCGTCACCGACGCCTCCATCACCCGCGGGTTCGCACCGCGGAGCGTGGTGCGGACCGAGATGATCGGCGGGTCCACGTCCGGAAACTCGCGGACCGGGAGCCGCGTGTAGCCGATGGCTCCGAACAGGACCAGCGCCACGCTCGCCATCGAGGCGAACACCGGCCGCCGGATGGCGGTGTCGGACAGCTTCATTCTCCGGAGCCTACCTCCCCGTGGCGGCGTGGGCAAGCAACCGCCCCGCCCGCCATGCTACCTTATACCGATGGCCGAAGCCGCCCCGAAAAAGAAGACGGACTACCGCAACGCCTGGCGCGAGGCGCGCGAGGTCGTCTGGGCCTACCGCGGACGGCTCGCCGTCGGCATGGCCCTCATGCTCGTCAGCCGCGTCGCCGCTCTGGTGCTCCCCGCCTCGTCCAAGGTCCTGATCGACCGCGTCCTCGGCCGCGGGGAGGGCAAGCTGCTCGTGCCGCTCGCCCTCGCCGTCGGCGCCGCGACGATCGTGCAGGCGATCACGGGGTTCGCCCTCTCCCAGGTGCTCGGCATCGCCGCCCAGCGCGCGATCACCGAGATGCGCAAGAAGGTCCAGGAGCACGTCGCGCGACTGCCGGTCCGCTACTACGACTCGACCAAGACCGGCATCCTCATCTCGCGCATCATGACCGACGCCGAAGGGATCCGGAACCTCGTCGGCACCGGGCTGGTCCAGCTCGTCGGCGGCCTCGTCACCGCGGTCATCGCGCTGGGCGTCCTGCTCTGGCTCAACTGGCGCCTGACCTCGGTCACCGTGGCCGTCCTGCTCACGTTCGCCGGCGGCATGGCCGTGTTCTTCACCAGGCTGCGCCCGCTGTTCCGCGATCGCAGCAAGATCAACGCCGAAGTTACGGGCCGGCTGGCCGAAACGTTGGGCGGCATACGCATCGTGAAGGCCTACACCGCCGAGCGGCGCGAGCGTTACGTCTTCGCCAAGGGCGCGCACCGCCTGTTCCGCAACGTGGCGAAGAGCATGACGGCGGTCTCCGGGGTCGGCGCATTCGCGACCGCGATCGTCGGGTTGATCGCGGTGCTGATGATCTGGCGTGGCGGCCAGGCCGTACTGACGCGCACGATGACGCCGGGCGACCTCGGCATGTACGCCGTGTTCACGATGTACATGGCCTTCCCGCTGATCCAGATCGCCTCGATCGGCACCCAGATCACCGAGGCGTTCGCGGGCCTCGACCGGATCCGCGAGATCCGCCAGATGGCCACCGAGGACCAGGAGGACGGGGCCCGCGCGCCGCTCCCGGACCTCTCGGGCGACGTGACGTTCGAGCGGGTGTGGTTCGAGTACCACGAGGGCCGGCCGGTGCTGAAGGACGTCGCGTTCCACGCGCCCGCGGGCTCGACCACCGCACTGGTCGGCTCGAGCGGCTCGGGCAAGAGCACGCTCATCAGCCTGGTCATGGCGTTCAACCGGCCGAAGGAGGGGCTCATCAGGGTGGACGGCCGCGACCTCGCGGGCCTCAGGCTGCGCGACTACCGCGCCCACCTCGGCGTGGTGCTCCAGGACAACTTCCTGTTTGATGGGACGGTGGCCGAGAACATCGCGTTCGCGCGGCCGCACGCGACGCGCGAGGACATCCGCGCGGTCGGGCGGGTCGCGCACGCCGACGAGTTCGTCGAGCAGTTCCCCGACGGGTACGACACGGTCGTCGGCGAGCGGGGGATCAAGCTCTCGGGCGGCCAGCGCCAGCGGATCGCGATCGCGCGGGCGATCCTGGCCGATCCGCGGATCCTGATCCTCGACGAGGCGACGAGCAGCCTGGACAGCGAGAGCGAGGCGCAGATCCAGGACGGGCTGCGCTCCCTGCGGCGCGGGCGCACGACGTTCGTCATCGCGCACCGGCTCTCGACCATCGTGAGCGCGGACCAGATCCTGGTGCTCGAGGCGGGCGAGATCGTCGAGCGCGGCACGCACGCCGGGCTGCTCGCGCTGAACGGCCGCTACCGGCAGCTCTACGACCGGCAGTACAAGCTGGAGCTGGACCGGTTCATCAATCCGGGCGAGGACTTCACCCCGGAGCCGGAGGGGCCCGAGATCCAGGTTCCGACCGCCCGCACGCTCTAGCGGGGCGGGAAAGACGAACGGGGCGGCCGGCCGGCCGCCCCGGCCGCCCGTGAGGACGTCGGGCCGGGGCGAGAGAGCGCCCGAGAGCGTGGTCCGCACCGCCGGCAGGCGGGCGGAGGGCGGCGGGTCGCGAGGAACACGGCCGATTTCTACGCGCACGAGAGCTGCGGCCAGTGC
>CAYHQJ010000002.1:16912-41146 GCA_964358595.1 uncultured Gemmatimonadales bacterium | reverse complement strand
CTGAAGGTGCTGGGCGATCTCACGCTGAAGGCCTGGGAGCACGAGGTGCAGGTGATGATCGAGGGCCCGGGCCACATCCCGATGCACCAGATCGAGGAGAACGTGCGGCTCGAGCAGCAGTGGTGCCACGAGGCGCCGTTCTACACGCTGGGCCCGCTGGTGACCGACGTCGCGCCGGGCTACGACCACATCACCAGCGCGATCGGCGCGGCGATGATCGGCTGGTACGGCGCCTCGATGCTGTGCTACGTCACACCGAAGGAGCACCTCGGCCTGCCCAACTGCCAGGACGTGCGCGAGGGCGTGATCGCCTACAGGATCGCCGCCCACGCGGCCGACATCGCGCGGGGGAGGAAGGGTGCGCGCGACCGCGACGACGCGCTCTCCCGGGCGCGGTTCAAGTTCGACTGGAACGAGCAGTTCCGGCTGTCGCTCGACCCCGACCGGGCGCGCGCCTACCACGACGAGACGCTCCCGGCCGAGTACTTCAAGAGCGCCGAGTTCTGCTCGATGTGCGGGCCGAAGTTCTGCTCGATGCACGTGACGCGGCAGATCGAGGAGGGGATCGCGCAGCTCGCGGCGGAGAGCACGGAGCCGAGGCAGCCGGCGGCGGTGGGGGACGACTAGGTACAGGCCGCAGGGCGTGGTGACATGGTGGTGATGGGCGCCGGCTAGGTTCGCGGTACACTCGACCCCGGGTCGGGTGCACGAGCGAGGCGGAGCGAAACGAGGCCCCTCCGGCATGGAGGGGCTTCGTGTCCCCAGGGACGTTCCAGCGCACGGATAGTCAGCGGGTGGACGCCTCCCGGATGATCCCGAAGAGCCGAATCTCGAAGGTGTTGCCGCGGCGCATGCCGCCCAGCCAGACCTTGGCGCCCACGCGACTCGCAAGCGCCGTCGGCACCGCGGCGAGCTGCATGCGGTCCCGTCCCACAAGCCACACCTCCTCGCCACGGCGCACCAACTCGCCCACATACACGGGCTCACCGCCGACGCTGACGACGTCGTAGCCGCGCACGTCCACGGCACGCGCGGGTACAGGCGGCTGATTCGCCGCCGCCGGCCCCCAGATCCGGACGACGGCACCCTGGAGTGCGGCGATCTCGCCAGCCAGCGCGCCCTGCACGCCGACATCGCCGCTCGCGGTGGCCAGCACGACCTGCGCAAACGGATCCGCGCCCACCGAGGTCACCGTGCCCTCAACCGTGGTATCGCCGCGTTGCGGGGCCATGCCACCGGCAGGCGTGCCGGAGCCCTGTCCCCGCGCCGCACAGGCCGCCATCACGCACAGCCCTAGCGGCAGCGCGGCGCGAGTGAGGGCCAGCACTACTGGAGTCTCACGATCCACAGTTGGGGCTTCAAGGTGGTAGCCAGCGGGTTATCGCTGCCGTCGCGCACGCGGAGCGCCATCGCGGGTCGCGCGCCGGCCGCGCTCAGCCGCGTGTACGCCGTGCTACCGCCCCGCATGCTCCGGGAGTCGCTGAAGTCCACGAACGTGCGGTTCGGGGGCACGAGCCGGAGATTGTCGTTGCCGAAAGCGCCGAATACGTTGAACAAGTCCCAGCTCGACATGCTGACGGGTGACGGTGGGGAAGCGACGCGCCCGTCGACGTACAGCGTGGCCGCCCACTGCGCGAACAGGCTGTCCACGTTGACACCCAGCAGCGCCGCGACGTTCGGCACACCGCGCAGCCCGACGTTCTTGCTGATCCAATCGCGGTGCAGCGCCGCCTCGCCGCCGGGGTAAGACGGCCCAAAACGATCGGACACGTAGCGCTGGAACGACCACGACGCGCCGTAGAACGCGAACGGGTCGCACGATGTCGTGAGGCTCGTGCTCCCGAAAAGCGTGCACATCTCCGGTGCGTCGGCGGCCTTGTTGGACGTGCCAGGGGGCAGCCACCCGTAGTACATGGCCAGGTCCTGGAAGCGCCCCCCGTACCAGCGCGCGCCAAGGCCGCTGGCAAACGCCACGCTCGCCCCGTAGTTCTGGCCGGTTGTGTTGCCGAGCACGCTGTGGCCAACGACCTCCTCGGCGAGCGATGCCTGGCCTTCAGCCTCCCAAGACGTCATGGTTTGACCATTTGCCAGCACCAGCCGCCGCGACTGCTGGATGTTGTGCGTGAACTCGTGCGCGATCAGCGATGGCATCTGGAACAGGATGCTGCTCTTCGAGCGCGCTCCCGTTCCGGCCACGTTCCCGGGGTCCGGGACATGGCTGTAGAACACCTCGCCAAGGTTGCTTGACGCGCACGAAGACCTGCTGAACAAGTCGCCGCCGAACACAAAGCCCGCCACCCCCAGCGGGATCTTGTTCACCTCTATGCTCAGCACGATGATGATCCGCTGGTTGTTATCGAGGTCGCTGGGGGCTCCGAAATACGTCGTGTCGCGAGCGTACACGTGCGTGTCCAGGGTGTCGCTATAGCCCTGGATCTCAGCCGTGGTCAGCGAGTCCGTTGCAGGGTTGTTGATGTCCGTCACCCAGATGCCCCGCTGGCCGACGACCTTCACGCGCGTCAGGGCCTCGGTGAAGCTGTTGCACGGGTTCGAGAAGCTCGTAATCCGGAAGCGGATCGTGTCCCCGACGTTCGGTGGAGCGGCTGAGATATCGCCCGCGCGCCGCGCCGCGATCTGCTGCCTCGCGTTCGGGCGATCGAGCAGGTTGCGCCGCTCCCACTCGCGCAGAGCCAGCTCGGCCCGCGCGTGCGAGCGACGAAGCGCGAGCACGTCGCCGGCGACACTCTGCGGCATCGGGGCGCCGGAAGGGACGGTAGGAGCCGGAAGCGGACGCACCCCGAGACCGCTCGGCGGCGCAGTGGCGGCCCCTACCACGCCCGTGAGAACGTACGGCAGCGTACCTGTCGGACTCTCCGCGGAGGCGCCCACGCCGATGATGTAGGCATCGTTTCCTGTCGCCGACGGCCGGACCTGCAAGCAGAACTGCGTCGGGTCGGTCAGAATGACCTGCTCGCCGACGGCGAGGTTCAGCAGGGACGCCGGGTGCAAGCGCTTCGTGACGGTGTTGGACACGTTCGACGAAACCGTCACGGTGACCCCCGCGTCCCGGGCCGGGAGGCAGTTGGAAGACGGGACCGTGACCGTCAGCGACGTCGAGGACGCGACGCTCACCGTGGCATTGACACCTCCGATCGTGACCGTGTTGCTCGCGGGCGTGCTGCTGAAGCCGGTGCCCGTGATCGTCGCAGACTGCCCCTCCACCAGCGTATCGGGCGTGACCGACGCGATCGTCACGCTCGAGACCGTCGCCGTGGCCGTGAAGGTCGCCGGGTTGCCCGCGATGCCGGTGCCCGTCACTGTCGCCGTCAGCGTGTTGGTCCCGGCACTGCCGAGCGTCCAGCTCCCCACCGAGGCGAGGCCGCTCGCGTCGGTCGTGTCAATAGGCTTGACCGGGCTGCCGCCCCCCGAGGCGACGGCGAAGGTGACGATCGCACCCGGCTTGGGGTTGTTGAACGCGTCCTTCACGATGACGGTCGGCGCCGTGGCTACTAACGCGCCGGCGGTGCCCGTCTGGTTGTCTCCCGCTTGGATCGCCACGCTCGCCGGCGGGCCGGCCGCGGCGAACGCACTGAACTGCACCGGCGAGCCGGTCAGGCCCGTGGCACTGGCCGTCATCGTCTGCGCACCGGCCGCCTGGCCGAGCGTCCAGGTGGTCTGCGCCTGGCCGTTGGCCACCGACGCAGCGGAGGTCGGGCTCACCGAGCCACTGCCCGCCGCCGCGGCGAACGTGACCGTCGTGCCCGCTACAGGGTTGTTGAACTGGTCGGCAACCCGGACGATGATCGCGTTGCCCAGCGCCGTCGCGACCTGACCGCTCTGCCCGTTGCCCGAAACCGCCACCATAGCGGCGACCGTTGCGGCGTTCGCGGTGGCGGCGAAGCTGACCGAGCCCGCCGTGCCCGAGGCAGGCGCCGCCGACACCTGGTGGTTCGTGCCCGCAAGCTGCCCCAGCGTCCACGTCGTCTGCGCCTGGCCATTCGCGCCCGTGGTCGCGGACGCGCTGCCGAGCGCGCCCGCGCCCGCCACCATCGTGAAGTTCACCGTGATGCCCGCGATGGCGTTCGCGTTGGCGTCGTTGACCTGCACCACGAGCGGCTGCGCCAGGGCCTGGCCGACCGTGCCTGTCTGCGCATCGCCCGACACCTTAAGGATCGACGCCGCGACCTGCGTGACGGTGACGTTCACGTTCTGCCTCGCCGTGCCCGAGGTCGCGGTGACCTGCGCCGTCCCACTCGCCACCGCCATGGCGAGTCCCGACGAGCTGTTGACGGAGACCGCCGCCGTGTTGCTGGACAACCACGACACCGTGGCATTCGCCATGTCGTTGCCGTTCTGGTCCTTCACCACCGCCGCGAACTGCTGCGTCTGGCCGATCGCCGTGAACGAGGCCGTGCCCGGCGTGATCACCACGGTCGTCGCGACGCGCGCGGGCTCGGTCCCACCACCGGAGCAGCCGTTGACGACGACCGGCAGCGCTACGGCAGCGCAGGCGATACGCAGGATGCGGGGCACGCTACGCATGGGCACTCCAAGGGCGTCCGGGGAGATGGTCGTACTATGAGCCTCGCGGCGGGCGGCCGCAAGAACCAGCCTAGATGAAGGGGGCTTCACGGGCTGTGACCTGCCGCACTTGACACCGCCGCGCGCGCCCCACGATTTTCGCGGAGGTCTCACCCCACTGGGCCCACACGCGCCGCAAGGCGGGAGCGAATAGCGTGGCGTACATCATCGCCGAACCCTGTATCGACGTCAAAGATCGGGCGTGCGTCGACGTCTGCCCCGTGGACTGCATCTACGAGGGCGAGAGAATGCTGTATATCCACCCGGACGAGTGCATCGACTGCGGCGCCTGCGAGCCCGAGTGCCCGGTGACGGCGATCTTCCCCGAGGAGGACACGCCGCCGCAGTGGAAGGAGTACATCGCGATCAACAAGGACATCTTCACCAGCGACACGCCGCCGGGGAAGCCGCAGAAGAAGGCCTAGCCCTCCCGCACCGCCTCCAGGAACTCCGCGAACACCCGGCTCACCGCCGTCGGGGCCTCGAGCGGCGTGACGTGCCCAGCGCCAGCGATGGTCGTCATCGCGGCGGAGGGGATCGCCTTCGTCATCACCTTGGCGACAGCCGGCGGGGTCAGCTCGTCCTCCTGACCCACCACCACCAGCGTCGGCACGTCGATCGTCGCGAGCAGCGGCGTGGAGTCGGGGCGGTCGCGCATCGCGCGCAGCGCCCCGGCGACGCCGGGCACCGCGGCCCGGACGATCATGTCCTTCACCTGGCGGACCAGCTGCGGCTGGGTCTGCTGCGTCGTCCTGCCCAGGAGCCGCGGCAGCATCCGCTCGGCCACCGCCTCGTTCCCCTTGGACTCGGCGAGCGCGGCCATCTCGTCGCGCCCCTTCTTGCCATCCTCGGTGTCCGCCTCGGCCTTGGTATCGCAGAGGATCAGCCCCGCGACGCGATCCCTGTAGCGGCGCAGGAGCTCGAAGGCGACGTAGCCGCCCATCGACATCCCTGCGATCACTGCCTTCTGCACGCGCAACCGGTCGAGGAGCTTAATCAGGTCGTCGGCGTAGGCGGCCATCGTGTACGCGCCCTTCGGCGCGTCCGACAAGCCGAGGCCCCTGAAGTCGGGCGCGATGCGCCGCCACCCGGAGAGCGTCGCGACCTGGTGCTTCCAGATCGAGCGGTCGAGCGGGAAGCCATGCAGGAGCAGGAGCGCCGGCCCGTCGCCACGCACGTCCACGGCGAGCGTCACCTCGCCGACGAGGTAGCGCACCACCTCGCCCGAGAGCGCCGAGACGCGACTGCCAAACAGCTCGGCGACCGCCTCGGGCACGGGGGTCGGGCTGCCCGTGCCGTCGATCATCACGAAGACCAGATGCGCCTCGGCGACCAGCGCGCCGTCGGATGGACGCACGGCACGGTGCCGCAGCTCGAGGGAGGTGCGGCCGAGCTTCTCGAGCGTGGTCTGCACCTCGAGCACGTCGCCGGGGAAAACGGGCAGGTAGTAGTCCACCGTCGCCCGGCGGACGGCGGGCCACACCCCGTGCTTGCGGAAGACGGGTATCCCCGGCCCGCGAGCGAGCGTCTCCCAGCGGGCGCGCTCGAAGAGCTGGAGGAACCCCGCTTCGTTCAAGTGCCCGTACGCATCGCACTCGTGCGGGTACACGGTGACGCTGACTGGCGCGAGTCGGCTCAAGGGGCGGTCGAATGTTGAAGGTCGAAGGGGAAGCGCGCCCCAAAAGGTACGCGCGCGACGGTAGCTTTGGCGAGCGCCGCACCAGCCCGACCCCGAAAGCAAGGAGACACCGGTGCCGGCCCGCAGTGAGTACACCAGGCACGCCGCCAAACCGGCCGGCTGGAGAGCCTACAGAGACGGAGGCGCAGAGTCAATTCGCCATCATGATAGCATCGTGATGGTGATATGATATTTTCGCGTCGCTTGGCGGGTTTTTCAGGCATCTTCTACACATCAACACGTCACTGTTGGCAAAAGTGCAAACATGTGCGTGGAGAGGTGGATAAGCAGGTCCGCTCACAGTTGCGATATCGCCCCCCCCGGGCCACCTTCCACGTCTCATGGTCACGGGCACGAGGCAGCCAGCCCCGCATCGGTATGTGAGCACACCGCGCCAGCTGGAGACCCTCGCCAAGAGGGTGGCCGGCGAGCCGCTCCTCGCCGTCGATACCGAGGCCGCCAGCTTCCACCGCTTCATCGACCGCATCTACCTCATCCAGCTCTCGACCCGACGCGAAACCACCATCATCGATCCGCTGACCGTCGGTGACATCGCGCCGCTCGGCGCGGTCCTCTCCGATCCCGCGGTCGAGGTGGTCTTCCACGACGCCGACTACGACCTGCGGATCCTGGACCGCGACTATGGGGTGCGCGCGCGGCGGCTGTTCGACACGCGCGTCGCGGCGCAGTTCCTCGGCGAGCCCGCGATAGGGTTGGCGGCGCTGCTCGAGAAGCACCTCGCCGTGAAGCTCGACAAGAAGTACCAGCGAGCCGACTGGTCTCGGCGGCCGCTGCCGCCCGAGATGCTCGACTACGCGGCGACCGACACCCGACACCTCCCGGCACTGCGCGACAAGCTGCGCGCCGCGCTCGAAGACAAGCACCGGCTGCGCTGGGCCGAGGAGGAGTTCGCGCGGCTCGAGCACCTGCGCTGGGCGCCGCCCCAGGCGAACGGTGACTCCTACCTCCGGATCAAGGGTGCGCGGCTCCTGTCGCGGCGCGGCCTCGCCCTGCTGCAGGAGCTGGTGCACTGGCGCGACGCAATCGCGGCCGAGCTGGATCGCGCGAGCTTCCGCGTGGTGGGGAACGAGACGCTGCTCGCCGTCGCCGTGGCGGTGCCGCGTACAGCCGAGGACCTGAAGGGGATCGCCGGCATATCGGGCCGGCTGGTCGAGCAGCGCGGCGACGCGTTCCTCGCCGCCATCGAGCGCGGCCTCGCCGTCCCGGAGAAGGATCTGCCGCGCTTCCCGCGCAGTGAGCGGCGCCGGCCCGATGCGGAGTTCGACGTGCGGGTCGAGCGTCTGAAGAGCGTGCGCAACGCGGCGGCTGAGCGGCTGGGGCTGGATCCCGGCGTGCTCTGTCCCAAGGGGACGCTCGAGGCTCTCGCGCGTGCGCGACCGCAGTCGGCTGCCGCGCTGGGCGAGATTCCGGAGGTGCGGAAGTGGCAGGTGGAAGCCCTCGGCGAGGACTTCCTCAAGGCACTGGCGAGCTAGCCGCCGAGGAACGCCCGCAGCCGTGGGTCTATCCGTTCGGACGTCCAGTAGGGCGTCCACACCAGCTCGATATCCACGGTCCCGACGCCCTCCATCCCTTCGATGGCGCGCTGCGCGTCCGACATGATCTCGGGCCCCGCCGGGCAGCCCGGCGAGGTGAGGGTCATCTCGACGTGGACGTCCTTGCTCTCGCTGACCTCGATCTCGTAGACGAGGCCGAGGTCGATGATATTCAGGTTCAGCTCCGGGTCCTTCACCCGGCGCAGCACCGTCCTGACGTCCTCTTCGACGATCATCGCGTCAGCTCCTGTTGGTCCGCCGCAACGTACCGCTGCTCCGGGCCCACATCAACGGTCCACCGCACCCGCGGGCGTTCACGACCAGATCCCGGGGATCCTGGCCGCACACGAGGGGCAGGCGCCTTCCGGCGTGACGCGCTGGCGGAGGATCCGATAGCCGGAGCGCTCGATGAGCAGATCGCCGCACGCGGGGCACCAGGTGTGCTCCCAGCGACCGACCCGCCCGGGCAGGTTGCCCGCATACACGAACTTCAGACCGACCTCCGCGCCGATCTCACACGCGCGGATCAGATCGGCCACCGTCGTGTTTCGCGGATCGGTCATCCGGTAGTCCTGGTGGAACGCCGTCACGTGCCACGGAATCGTGGGTGAGATGGCGGCGATCGTCTCGGCCATGCGGCGCAGGTCGGCTTGGTCGTCGTTGAAGCCGGGGATGACGAGCGTGACCACCTCGAGCCACATGCCCCGCTCGTGGACCATCTTCATCGCGTCGATCACATGCTCGAGGACGCCGCCGAGCTGGCGGTAGGCTTTGGTCTGCATCGCCTTGAAGTCGATCTTGTAGCCGTCGGTCCAGGGGCGCAGGTAGTCGAGCACCTCGGGCGTCGCGTTCCCGTTGGACACGAAACAGGTCCGCATCCCCTCGGGCCGGGCGAGCCTGAAGACCTCGACCGCCCATTCGGCCGTGATGAGCGGCTCGTTGTAGGACGAGGCCACGGCCCGCGCGCCGCGTTCGCGGCCGCGGCGCACCAGCGCTTCGGCCGTCACGGGCGTCGGCGCGACGCCGGCCGAAGGGTCGCGCAGCGCCTGCGAGGTGAGCCAGTTCTGGCAGTAGCTGCAGTGGAAGTCGCAGCCGAGCATCCCGAAGGTCAGGCAGTCGCTGCCCGGCAGCATGTGGAAGAACGGCTTCTTCTCGATCGGATCGGACTGGAGGGCGGCGACGTATTCGCGCGGGACGAACAGGGTGCCGTCACGGTTGAAACGCACCTTGCAGATGCCGCGGCGTCCCGGTCGGATCAGGCAGCGGTGGCCGCACGCGTAGCAGCGCACCGAGCCGCCCTCGTCCGGCTGCCAGAGCTCGCCAGGGGCGGAGCGAAGATCCAGCACGTCCTGGAGCGTCGCCTCCGCCGCCTCGCGGCCTCCGAGGAGGCTCACGACCTGGCGCGGACGGCCCGTGGCCATGTGTCAATTGTGGTCAGACGCTTGCCGCCGCGCCAGGGGTCCGCTTACCATCCCGCCATGCTCCGCAAACTCGTTGCGTGGCTTGCGGTTGCGCTCGCAGTCGCCACACCGCACCGCGCCGGCGCGCAGGCGCCCGCGCGCGTCTCCCCGATCGACACGACGGTGATCCGCACCCACACTTATTTCCTCGCGGACGACCTGCTCGAGGGACGCGGGACGGGACGGCGCGGCGATGACGTTGCCGCGCTGTACATCGCCGCGCAGGCGGAACGGATCGGTCTGCGGGGCGCCGGGGACGGCGGTGGCTACCTGCTGCCGGTCCCGCTCCTCGAGGCGCAGATCGACTCGGTGCGCACGTCGCTGCGACTGACCATCGACCCGAGCGCGGGCGCAGCCGGCGGCTCCTGGCACGTGCCCTACCGCTCCGGCTTCATCCCGAACGTCGGGACGGCCCGCACGCTCGTCGCGTTCGCCGGCGAGCTGGTCTACCTCGGGAGCGCGCGCGACGTCCTCGCGCACCCCGACCGCGTGCCACCCATGAGCGGCCGGGTCGCGGTGATCCGTGGGATGTTCGGTGGCGAGGCCGCGGCGACCGACACGGTGCGCGCCCGTGGTGCGACCGGTGTCGTGCACCTGGTTGGCGGCCCGGAGGCGTACGCGCTCTTCGTGCGCGACCGCGGGCCCTCGCGCATGTACCTCGAGGGCGACGCGCCGTCCTCGTTCATTCCCGCGATCCCGGCGGTGATCGCGAGTCCGGAGCTCGAGCGGCAGATCCTCGCGGGGATCGCCGAGCCCGACGCAGCGGTACCGCTGGTGCTCGCGGGCCGGCGCGTGGAGGTCGCGATCGGTGTCCGGGCCCGGGCGATCACGGCGCGCAACGTGGCGGCGTGGCTCCCCGGCGCCGATGCGGCGCTACAGGGCGAGTTCGTCGTCTACACGGCGCACCACGACCACCTCGGCATCTCGACGCCCGACGAGCACGGCGATTCGATCTACAACGGGTTCTCCGACAACGCCGCGGGCAGCGCGATGCTGCTCGCGATCGCCGAGGCGATGGCGCGCGGGCCTCGGCCGGCTCGCTCGGCGCTGTTCCTCTGGTTCACCGGCGAGGAGCGCGGGTTGCTGGGCTCCGACTACTTCGCGGCCCACGCGGTGATCGCGCTGGCGCGCCTCGCTGCGATGATCAACCTCGACGCCGGCGCGCCGCCGGCGCCGAGCGTCCAGTGGCACATCAATGGCGGCGACTTCTCGACGCTCGGCCGGGCCGCGATCGAGGTGGCGCGACGCAATGGGTGGGAGGCGACGAGCACGCCGGCGTCACCGAACTCGGACTACTTCCCGTTCCTGCGCCTCGGCGTGCCGGCGGTGTCTCTCGTGCCGGGGCCGGGCGCCTACGAGGGGATGACGACCGAGGCGTCCCGGGCGCTGTTCCGGCGCTGGGACCGTTACCACCAGGCGGGAGACGGCTGGTTCGCCGATTTCCCGTTCTCGGGGCTGCTGCGGTTTGCGGACTATGCCTACCAGCTCGGAATGAGCGTCGGTGCCGGAGCCAGGCCGACGATGATCAGGTAGCGGGCTACCGGAGACTTCCCGGCGGCAACGAGTAGAGCAGCCTGGCGGTTTTCCGGTCGCGCTCCGTCAAGTCGGAGGCCCGGGTCACCGCGTACAGCACGTCCTGCTGCACGGGGGAGTGGCCCAAGCCGAGGGCGTGGCCGATCTCGTGCAGCGCCAAGGCGACCATCTCCCGGCCGTCGAGCTGGCGACCCGCCGGTGTATGGGTCGCGAGGACGATCGCGACCCGGCCGATGCGGCCGCGGTTGTCCCAAGTGAGGTCGGCGCGCCCGGTGCGATTGCCGTCGAGCCCGGCCATCCAGGTCAGGACGATGTCGGCGCCGGCGGTATCGGACCCCATGTCGAGCTGCACGGGGAGGAGTGCGGCGTTCCAGCGCCCCACAGCCCACGTCACGTTCGCGATGTAGTCCTCCCGGAACCCCGCCACGTTCGAGCGGGCAACGGCCAGACGCAGGGGGCGTGGCAGTCGCTCATCGGGCCAGCGCCGCACGGTGGAGTCGGCCTGCTCGATGGTCTCGACGAGGTAGGTGCCGCCGCTCTCCTGGCGGAGCCGATCGCGCAGGGCGGCGCGGCGCGCCGCCTCATCCGGGGTGGTCGCGCCGAGGGCGCGGGTGGCCGGCGCGGCCGGCGGCACGTCGACCGGTGTCGGACCGGCAGAGCGCGAGGACGCTGGTGCCGTGACCGCGGCCGGGGCCTCCGCGGCCGGCGGTCGCGCCAGCACCCGCCGGGCGACGTCCGTGACGACGGCGCCGACGAGAACCAGGATCAGCGCGGGAAACAGCAAGCCGGGGCGTTCGGGTTTCGCCATCGCCCCAATCTCGCCGCCGGCCGCGCGCCGGGCAAACCCACGATTGCGCATCGGGCGCGCAAGCGCGAGAATGCTTGCCGGTTTGCGCCGTAGGGCGTCGTCCTCTCACCGCGAGTCTCCCGGGACCGATCGTTGATTCCCCTGCCGGCCAAGTTCGTCGTGCGATGGCGCTGGCCGATCGTGGCCGCGTGGCTGCTGCTCGGCGCTTTCGTCGTGCCGGTCGCACGCGGGGTCCACCACCGGCTCCAGGTGGGCGGCCAGAACCTGCCGAACTCGGAGTCCACCCGCGCCGAGAACATCGTTCGGGACCGATTCGGTGCGCCGTTCGGCGCGTTCGTCGTGGTCGTGGTCAGGCACGACACCCTCACGCTCGGCGACCGGCGCTACGCCGCCTACGCGGATTCGCTCACCATCGCCCTCGCGCGCCTGCCGTTCGTGCTCCAGACCCTGAACTGGCGGCGCGGCGGCGACGACCTGCGCAGCGTCGACGGGCACGTCACCCTCGTGCTCGTCGGACTGCGGGAGGAGAAGGACGGCGACCCGACGAGCTCCGTCCCGCGCCTCCGGGAAGCGCTGCGCGCCACGCAGGCGCAACTCGGCGCGGGGTTCGCCACCTACCTCACGGGCGGTCCCGCCTTCGACTACGACACCCGCACTGTGGCCGCCGACGACTCGGCGCGGCTCGAGCGCGCGATCATCCCGCTGTCGCTGCTGCTGCTGATCATCGCCTTCGGCACGCTGGTTGCGGCGGCGGTCCCGGTCATCGTCGGGTTCATCGCCATCGAGCTCACGCTCGGCGTCATCGCCCTGCTCGCCGGGTTGATGCCGATGTCCATCTTCGTGCTGAACATCACGACGATGATGGGCCTCGGCGTCGGGATCGACTACTCGTTGCTAGTCGTGACCCGGTTCCGCGAGGAGCTGGACGCGGGCCACCCGCCGCTCGAGGCGGCGGAGATGACGATCCGCACCGCGTCGTCGGCCGTCATCACCTCCGGCGCGACGGTGATGGTGGGGCTGCTGGGGCTGCTGATCGTGCCGATGTCGGACACGCGCTCGGTGGGCATCGGCGGGCTGGTGGTGGTCGGCGCTGCCGTCGCCATGTCGATCTCGTTCCTCCCCGCGCTGCTCGCGATCCTCGGGCGCACGGTGGACTGGCCGAAGCACTTCCAGGCGCAGGCGGCGCGGTTCCGGCGCGAGGTGGGCTGGAACAAGTACGCGCTCCAGATCTCCCGCAACCCGCTGCGCTCCCTGGTGATCTCCGGCGCGGCCATCCTCCTGCTCGCCGCTCCCGCGGGGTGGATCCGCATCGGACTGCCGGTGTCGGGCTGGTTCCCGAAGGACACCGAGGCCGGCCACGGCCTGTCGGTGCTCCTCGAGATGAACCAGGGCGGCGCGCTCACGCCGATCAAGGTCGTGCTGAACCTCCCGGGCGGCGGCAACGTGCTGGAACTCGACCGGCTGCGCGCGCTGAAGATGATCTCCGACAGCATCCGCACCGATCCGCGGGTGCGCGACGTGCGCGGTCTCGTGGACCTGCGGCCGGGCGTGCCGCTCTGGCAGTACGTGCGGCTCTACTCAGACACCGCGGCCGCCTTCGCGCGCTCCCCGGAGCTGCTGCGCAACTACGTGAGCCGCGACCGCTCCGCAGCGTCCTACGACGTGTTCCTCGCCGACAGCGTCACGCTCGACGGCGGACTCGCGGCGGTGCGCCGGATCCGCGCGATCGCCGCCGCGGGGTTCCCGACGCTGGAGCGCGCCGAGCTGCTCGTGGGCGGCTTCTCCGCTTCGGCCCTCGACTTCCGGGACGAGCTCCTGCGGCGCTTCCCGCTCCTCGTCGCCGTTGTGCTCGGCGTGACTGGGCTCATGCTGGGGATCGTTTTCCGCTCGGTGCTCGTGCCGGTCAAGGCCGTGATCATGAACAGCCTCTCGGTCGCGGCGGCGTTCGGGATGACGGTGGTCGTCTTCCAGCTTGGCTACGGCGGCTCGGTGATCGGCCTCGACGGCCCGACGGAGGCGATCTTCATCCTCGGCCCCGTGCTGGTATTCGCGATCGTGTTCGGGCTGTCGATGGACTACGAGGTGTTCCTGCTGGCGCGCATCAAGGAGGAGTTCGACCAGACGCACGACAACGACGCGGCGACGGTGGCGGGGCTCGCCGCGACCGGAGCCACGATCACGAGCGCCGCGCTGATCATGATCCTGGTCTTCGGCGCCTTCGCGTTCGCGCGGGTGCTCGCCGTGAAGATGGTGGGCTTCGGCCTCGCCGTGGCCGTGCTCCTCGACGCTACGCTGATCCGGATGGTGATGGTGCCGGCGCTGATGCACCTCGCCGGGCGGTTCAACTGGTGGCCCGGCTACCGGCGGCGCGGGGCGGGCGGGCACTACCGCCGCGCGAGCGACGACGGCGGGCCAGCCACCAGGCTGAAGGGCACGGAGTGACCAGCGCAAGCACCGGCGCAGGGCCCGTCGGGATCGTGTGACTTCGGCTTTGAGCCTTCGGCCTATCGGGTCCGCCGGGCCCCGGTCGCCGGCATCGACCGGTCGGGTCCGCGGAAGTGCAGCGTGTAGCGGCCGAGCCGGTCGGGCGAGAGGATCTCGAACGTCCAGTCGCCAGCGCTCACCCAACCGAGGAGCAGCTCGTCGCGGCCGTCGCCGTTCAGGTCCATGGCCGTCACGAGGCGCAGCTCCTCGGTCGAGCCGGGCGGGCGCCGCGTGGCGCGACCCACGGTCGAGCGCAGCAGCGTGTCGGCGGCGATCCCCACGACCAGCCCGCTGACGCTGCCCGTCGCGCCGAGGTCGAGCGCGCCGGCGGCGACCACGATCCGCCGCTCGCTGTCGATGTCGTTGATGGTGTACACGGTCGGCGCCCCAAGCTGGTCCTCGCTCACCCGCTGGCGCGGCCCGGCGGCGGTGCGCAGCAGCCCCAGCAGCGCGAGCGACACCGCCGCCACTTCGTCCTCGCTGGGCTCGACGGTCTCGGCCGTGTGCACGGGCGGCGGGCTCACCACAACTATCGGTGGCGCGTCGCGCATCAGGGAGCCCACGATGGCGATGTTCGCGCGCGTGGGGCACCACGCAGGTGGGTCGCCGCAGAAGCCGGGCTGGATGCTGCGCACGTGGCCGGAGCCCACCGGCTGGCCGTCGATGTAGAACTCGGCGGCTTTGCCCACGAGCGACGCGGCGCGCGTGCTGTCGCGGCGAAACATGGTCTCGACAAGCGTCCACTCACCCGCTGCCTGGCGATAGACCGCCTTGCGCTCGAACAGCGAGGGAACGACGAGCTGGTAGGTCGAGTCGGGGCGGACCGCGACCAGGTCTGGCATCGCGATGCGCGCGGCGGCCGGGACCTGGCTGAGGGGCGCAACCGCGCGCTGCGCTGCTGCGGCGGCGGGAACCAGCGCTGCGCAGGCGATGACGGCACCGAGTCGGGGCAGCTTCACGTCAGGCTCCTTCGTCGCGACGCGGCGGGATGCGGTCGCCCGAGAGGTCCCAGTGCCAGGCCGGCACCCGTTCGCCCGTGCGCGGATCGCGCAGCGGCTTGTACTGGATCCAGCGGCCATCGAGGCCCGCCGCCCGGCCCCACGCGAGGAGCGCCTCGCGGTCGCCGCTCACGAGGTGCGCCATCGCGCGACCGCCCAACGTGAAGCGGTGCAGCCACAGCCCTCCCTCGAGCGCGTGCACCACGCCGTCGCGCAGCAGCCGAAACTCGCGCCACGCCACGTCAGCTGCAGGCGACCTGGCCCTCCACGGTCGCCGCACCCACCGGAGAGGCGTTGCCGACGAAGAGATAGCACAAGCGCGGCGTATTGGAATGCGAAGCGGTGGCGGACCAGCCGCCCATCGTGGCCTCGTTGACGGTGATCGTGATGCCGGTGGACGGGCGAAACGAGGTCAGGCCGCCCAGGTTGGTCGTGTAGCTCGTGTAATCGTAGAAGTAGCTCTCTTCGGCGGTCGCCAGGTTGCGCAGGTCGGCCTTCATCGAGGCCATGAACGCCTTCTCCCGGGTATGCGCGAATCGGGGAATCAGCACCGAGGCGAGGAGCCCGATGATCACCACCACCATCATCAGCTCGATCAGGGTGAAACCGCCTACGCGCCTCACGCCCAAGCCCTCCCGGGCTGATCGGGTGCCGACTGCAGCGGGTACCTGACAACCTACGGACTAGGGCTAGGGGCGGCAAGCTTTCCCGCGACTGGGGGTTAGCCTGCTTTGGCGTCGAGCCAGTTGGCGCCGATCCCCACGTCGGCCACCAGGGGGACGGTGAGGTCCGCCACTCCTTCCATGTGGCGCAGGAGGATCCCGGCCACTTCGTCGGCCTCCCGCGCCGGGGCCTCGACCACGAGCTCGTCGTGCACCTGGAGGAGGAGTCGGGCGCTGAACCGTTCCCGCAGCGCCGCCGCGACGCGCACCATCGCGATCTTGATGAGGTCTGCGGCGGAGCCTTGGATGGGCGCGTTGGTGGCGACCCGCTCGCCGAAGGACCGGACGTTGTGGTTCTTGTCCTTGAGCTCGGGGATGTAGCGGCGCCGCCCGAGAATGGTTTCCGCGTAGCCCTTCTCCCGGGCGCTCGCCACCGCCTCGTCGAGGTAGCGGCGCACCCCGGCGAAGCGCGCGAAGTAGCCCGCGATGAACCGCTTGGCCTCCTCGTGCGCGATGCCGAGCTGGCGCGCGAGCGCGTGCGGCCCCTGCCCGTAGATGGTGGCGAAATTGATCGTCTTCGCGCGGGAGCGCTGGTCGGCCGTCACGGCAGCGGCGTCCACGCCGAAGATGACGGCCGCGGTCTGCCGGTGGATGTCGCCCCCCGCCCGGAACGCTGCCACGAAGGCGGGATCGCCCGAGAGGTGCGCCAGCAGCCGCAGCTCGATCTGCGAGTAGTCGGCGACGACCAGCTTCGCGCCCGGGCGCGGCACGAAGCCCCGGCGGATCGACTCGCCCCGCGCCGTGCGAACCGGGATGTTCTGGAGGTTGGGATTCGTCGAGCTGAGGCGCCCGGTCGCCGCGCCGATCGGGTTGAACGACGTGTGGATCCGCCCCGTCTCGGGGTTCACCTGCGCGGGGAGCGCCTCGAGGTAGGTCGAGAGCAGCTTCGAGACCTCGCGGTACTCGATCAGCAGCTTCGGCACCTCGTGGCCCATCGCTGCCAGCTCTTCGAGCACCTCGAAGTCGGTGGACGCCCCGGTCTTGGTCTTCTTGAGCACGGGCAGCTGCAGCTTCTCGAACAGCACGTGCCGCAGCTGCGGCGTCGAGAGGATGTTGAAGTCGGTCAGCGCCGCGCGGTGGATCGCCTGTTCGAGCTCGGCCAGCTCGCGGCGGAATTCCTGCGTCAACCTCGCGAACTGGTCCGCATCGATCGCGATACCCTCCCACTCCATGTCGGCGAGCACCGCGATCAAGGGCAGCTCGACGTCGCGAAACAGCGGAGCGAGCGCGTGCTCCTCGAGCGTCAGCTCGAGCCGCGCCTTGAGGCGCAGCGCGTACTCGGCGCGTGTGCCGCCGTAGTCCGCGGCCTCGGCCACAGGCACCTCGGTGAACGGCCGCTCCGCCTTCCCCTTGCCGACGAGGTCCTCCCGGCTGCGGAGCCGCTCGCCGAACTCGTCACCGACGACCACGTCGAGCTCGTGCGAGCGTTTGCCGGGGTCGATCATGAAGCTCGCGATCATCGTATCGAAGACGACCCCGCGCAGCGCGAGACCCGCGCGCCGCAGAACCAGTCCGTCGTCCTTGAGGTTGTGGCCGACTTTGGCGACCGCAGCGTCGGCCAGCAGCTCGGCGAGCGGCGCGAGCCGCGGGTCGGTCGCCGGGGGGAGGTTGCGCACGGCGCCCCGCTCGAACATTTCGCCCGACGCCCGGTGCGCGAAGGGCAGGTACCACGGCGCGCCATCGCCCGTGGCCAACGCCAGCCCGACGAGCGCGGCGCGCATCGGTTCCGGCGACGAAGCCTGCACGCCGAGCCCGAAGAGGCCCGCGCGACGAGCCGCGGCGACCGCCTCGCGGACCAGCACCGGGGTGTCGGCGATGCGGGCGCGCGAACCAGCCGCAGCCGCGACCGGCGCGGGCGGTGGCGCACCGAGCCGCTCGGTGAGCGAGCGCACCAGCGAATGGAACTCCAGCTCGCGCAGCACGTCGAGCAGCGTGTTCCAGTCTGGCTCCCGCAGGGCGAAGGCGCCGAGGTCGAGCTCCACCGGGGCGTCGCGGCGCAGCGTGACCAGCTCCCGCGAGAGGCGTGCGCGATCCGCCTCCGCCTGGAGCGCTTCCCGCGCCCGCTTGGCCGATACGTCGCCCGCACGGGCGAGGATCGTGTCGAGGCTCCCGTACTCGGCGAGCAGCTTCTGCGCGGTCTTCTCCCCCACGCCCGTCACGCCAGGGACGTTGTCGGCGCTGTCGCCGACCAGCGCGAGGAAATCCACCGTCTGCCCGGGAGGCACCCCGAGGCGCTCCGCTGCGTTCTCGGTGGTGACGAACTGCTCTTCGACCGCCGCCGGGCCGCCGCGGCCGGGGTTGAGCAGCGCAATGTGCGGGCCGATGAGCTGGTAGAAGTCCTTGTCGCCCGAGACGATCACGACGTCGAGCCCCGCGGCGGCCGCGCGAGCGGCGAGCGTGGCGATCACGTCGTCGGCCTCCCATCCGTCGATCGCCACCAGCGGAACCCGGAACGCGCCGAGCAGCGTCTCGACGCGCGTCAGCGAGCGGTTGAAGTCCTGCTGCAGCTCCTCGTCGAGCTTCTCGCGCGTCGCCTTGTATTCGGGGTAGGTGGTGTGCCGGAAGCTCGTCCCCGCGTCGTGCACCCACGCCACGAAGTCCGGGTGGTGCTTGCCGCGCAGCCGGAGGAGGAAGTTCACGATCCCCCACGGCACGGAGGTGTTCTCGCCCCGGCTGGTGGTCAGCGGGCGCGAGAGCATCGCGAAGAACGCGCGGTAGATCAGCGCGTAGCCATCGACGAGGAACAGCCGCCGCGTCTCGCCCATCGCGCCGAACCTGCCCTGTCAGCCGAGGAGGCGCAACACCGCGGCCGTGATGACGGGGACGGCGACGTTGTCGACGCCCCGCCAGGGGAGCCGCTCGGCCGCCGCGGCCGCGGCGGCGCCCGCGAGGGCATGCAGGGCCGGCAGGTTGGTCGCGAGCAGCACGGCTGCCGCCACGAGGAACGCGCCGAGCGTGCCGGCCCACGTCTTTCGGCCCGCCGTGCGCGCGAACCGGGTGCCCACGGCGGCGCCCGCCGGGTCGGCCGTGGCCGCCACGAGCATCGCGCGGCCGGCCGTGGCGCCCGGCGCAACCAGCCATGCCGCGAGGTAGCCGACCGCGAGCAGCGTCGCGCCGCTCACCGCCCCCCGCTCCGTGGCGCGGAACAGCGCCTCGACGCCCGCGCCGAACGGTGAGCGCCCGGCGCGCGCCGCGCGACTCCGCCAAGCCTCAAGCCCGCACGCCAGCGCGACGAGCACGAGCAACGCCGGGACCACGGTGCGCGGCGGAAGCAAGACGGCCAGCGCGAGGGACCCCGAGGCGAGGTGCAGCGCACGCCGACGAGCCTCGTGCGGCGCGGGCCCGCTCACGTCGTGCGGCGGATGCGGTTGACGACCTGGAGGAATTCGGAGCGCGACCGGAGGTCGAGCCGGAACCGCCCGAAGCCCGAGTCGTCGATGAAGGCAAGCGTGAGCCGGTGCTCGTTGTATGACCAGTAGATCACGCGGCCGCGGCCCTGGATGTCGGGTCGGCGGTCGATCACGTCGTCCGGCTCGCCCAGGGTGATGAGCACTTCGCCGCGGTCGGTGAGCCAGCCGGGGATCCCTTCCTCGCGGAACTGCTCGTTGGCCAGCTGTAGCCGCGCGAAGTACTGGTCGAGCGCCTCGTTCTCCGGCGTGGCAGGGTTGGGGTCGCTCTGGCGCCAGAACCGCTGCCAGGCCATGGAGCGCTCCCCGGGCGATGCCAGGAGCAGCGTCCGCAGCGAGTCGACGCCCGGGAAATACCGCAGTAGCGCCACGATGTCGTCGAGATTGGCCACTGCGTACTGGTCCGAGAACGCGACCAGGAATGGCGTCGCGACCGCAGCGGTGTCGTCGACAGCGACGCGCAGCTCGTAGCGGCCGAGGGAGAGCCGGTCCGGCGGCAGCACCAGTACGATCGGGCGCAGCGGCGCATCGGTATCGGCACGGACGGTGTCGGCCCAGGCGAGCCGGCCGTTCTGGTCGATCGCGGTCGCGACCAGCCGGCCGCCGCGCCGCAGGCCGTAGGCCTCGGTGTAGAAGCGCAGCGTGTCGGTGCCGTATTCCACCGAGCTGCGCGGGTTGAGGACGATCTCCGGCGCGGCCCGGACGTCCGTCCGGGGCTGGCCCTGGTAGATCGCGATCGGCTGCGCCACCGAGGGGGGCGTGAGCCGCGGCACGACGACCAGCTGCTCGTAGCGGGTCGAGTTTGGGCTGTTGCGGTCGCGCAGGACGATGGAGAGCACGTACTGCCCGGCCGCCAGGGGCACAAACTGCTGGAAGATCACGCTCTCGTCGGAGCGCTGCGTCTCGCGGAAGGTGCCGACGCGCACCCGTTCGTCGCGCGCCGCCTGCTGCGCGACGCCGGCCTCCTGGCGGAAGGTGAGCTCGACACGGTACTCGGCGATGAACTGGTTCCCCTCGCGCCGGAACGCCAGCCCGCGGTTGCGCAGCGAGAGCCCAACGACGACGATCAGCGAGTCCGGCGCGGGGCCAGCCAGCACCCGGATCGTGCCGATAAACGGGATCGCGCCCTGCTCGGCGATCAGCCCCATGTTACGGTAGACCGACGTCGGGTCGAAGAGCTGTGGTACGCGCTCGGGAGGCGTCGCGGTCGGCTCGGGCGTGCCGACGCGCTGCCACGAGCCGCAGGCGGCAAGCGGGAGCATCAGCAGTGGGATGAGCCAGCGACGCGGGGGCGGGCGGTGCGTGGGAGCCTCGGCGACGGGTGACGTTGCGTTCCGGGCGCAAGCTACGGACGGGCGGCGCCTTGCGTCAAGGCGCGGCCACGCCTTCACTTGCCCGTCGGCATCGCAGGGCGATACATTGCCGCGTTTACATGCAATCCGAAGATCTCACCGGCGCCTCGGTCGCCGGCTACCAGCTCCTGGAGCGCGTCGGCGAGGGCGGCACCGCGACGGTGTATCGCGCCCAGCATCCGGGGCGCGGCCTGTGCGCGGTCAAGGTCCTGCGCGCGAAGCTGCGCAGCGACCGAACCGCCGTACAGCGCTTCCTGCGCGAGGCCGCGTACGGGGCCCGGGTCAGGCACACCAGCGTCGTGGAAACCTACGACTACGGTGAGGCGGACGGGCTGCACTACCTCGCGCTCGAGTGGGCGGACGGCGAAATCCTCGCCAAGTTCGTGCGCCGCTCGGGCGCACTGGCGCCGTCGCTCGCGGCGACGATCGTGCAGCAGATAGCGGACGCGCTGGCCGCCGCGCACGCGTCGGGGATCATCCACCGCGACCTCAAACCGGAGAACGTCATCTACGACCCGCGGACGCAGCGGGCGCGGCTGCTGGACTTCGGCATCGCCCGGGACGCGGAGGCGAAGCCCGAGGAGCGGCTGACGCGCACGGGGTTCTTCGTGGGCACGCTGCAGTACGTCGCACCGGAGGCGCTGTCCGGGGAACTGGTGGGCGAGCCGGCCGACATCTACTCGCTGGCAACGATCGCCTACTTCCTGCTCACGACGCAGCTGCCCTACCAGGCGAAGTCACCGCGCGAACTGTTCCACCAGCTCCTGACGCAACCGCCGGTGGCGCTCGGCCAATCGCGGCGCGACCTTGCCTTTCCGAAGGCGCTCGAGGGCTCGGTGATGCGCGGGCTCAGCCGCGAGCCGTCGAAGCGCCAGAAGACGGTGCTCGAGTTCGCAGCTGAGTTCGGCGCCGGTGCGACACAGCAGGTGGCAGGGGCGCGCGGCGGGTTGCTCGGGTCGCTCAAGGGGATGTTCGGCGGGAGCCGCTAGCCGGGGCGCCCCCGGAAGGGACCGCGTGCCGACGCGCGATCGCCTCATCCAGCTGCTGCGCGAACGCTCGCTGCAGACCGGCGACTTCGTGCTCGCCTCGGGTCGCCGCTCGTCCTACTACATCGATTGCCGCCGTACCACGATGCACGCCGAGGGGCTCGCGCTCATCGGCGCACTGGGGCTCGATGGGATCCGCCGCCTCGGCTGGGCGCCGGACGCCGTGGGCGGCCTGACCCTCGGCGCCGACCCCGTGGCGTACGCGATGGCGCGCGCGTCGGTGGACGCGCCGCCGCAGGTCCACGCGTTCACCGTGCGGAAGGCGGCCAAGACGCACGGCGGGGGCCGGCTGATCGAGGGGTGCTTCGTGCCGGGCGCGCGGGTCGTCGTCGTCGAGGACGTGATCACCACCGGCGGCTCCGCCCTCGAGGCCGTGCGAGCGGTCCGCGCGGAGCGCGGCGAGGTCGTCGGGGTCCTCGCCGTGGTGGACCGCGAGGAGGGCGGCCGCGAGGTGCTCACGCAGGAGGGGTTGCCCGTGCACGCCCTCATCGCCGTACGCGAGCTGCTGGGCGCCGCGTGAAGCTCCCGGCCGGTCGCGACGCCGCGGCGTCCTTGCCCGAGCAGAGTGCCCTCGCCCGCAGCATCCGCCGGCGCTGGTGGACGATCCCCGCCGGGGCGCTCGTCCTCGCCGCCGGCGCGCTGACGAACACCGCCGACCTCCCACCCCGCGCGCTCGCCGTCGCCGCCGGCGCCGCGCTGCTCGTCAATCTGTGCTTCGTGACCTTGAGCAGGCAGGCGTGGTTGCACCGGCCACTGCTGCACGTCGGTGCGCTGACCGACGTCGTGCTCGCCTCGGTCGTGATCGCCGGCGCCGGCCACTGGGGGTTCATCCTCCTGTACCCGTTGGCGATTGCGCCGTACGCCTTCACGTGGAGCCGCCAGGCCGGGCGCTACCTCGCGCTCGCCAGCGCGGCGTGCTACGTGGGGGCGCGCTTCCTGCACGGGCGCTGGTACGAGCCGCGCCTCGGAATCGCCACGCCGTTCGACCTGCCGGCCGGGGTCTATCTGGACGCGGCGCTGCTGTGGCTGGTGGGGCTGGCGGTGTTTCGCGGCCAGATCGGGCTCGTCGAGCGCCTCCGCCGGATGCGACAGGTGATGGAAGAGGCGGAGCAGGGCGACCTCGCCGTCCGGGCTCCGGGGACCGCCGCAGACGAGCTCGGCATCCTGGAGCGCTCGTGCAACCGGATGCTCGAGGCGATCGCCGGCACGGTCTCGACGGTGCAGCGCGAGGCGGACGAGGTGGCCGCCTACGCCGAGCGGCTCGCGGGCTCGACCGACGATCTGCGACGCACCAGCGCGAGCGTGGGCGGGAGCGCGGCGCGGCTCGCGGCCCAGCTCGTCGAGCAGCGCAGCATCGCGCGGCAGAGTGGCGAGCGCGCCGAGCGCACGACGGCGGACGCCTCGGCCCTGGGCGAACGCGCGGGGATGATGGCGGCGCAGGCGCGCGCCCTGGTGGAGGCTGCGGAGGCGAGCCGCGAGCGCATCGGCCGCGCGGGCTCGACACTGCTCTCGATCGGCGACGAGGTGCGGCACAGCGTCGCCGCAGTCTCCGCCCTCGCGCCGTCGTCGGAGCGGATCGGCGGGCTGGCCAAGAGCATCTCCCGCATCGCGCGGCAGACCAACCTGCTCGCGCTCAACGCCGCGATCGAGGCGGCGCGCGCCGGCGAGCACGGCAAGGGCTTCGCGGTCGTGGCGCTCGAGGTGCGCAAGCTCGCCGAGGAGGCGGCGCGCGCCGCGAAGGACGTGGGCGGCTCGATCGACGAGATCCGCGAGGGCGTCGGCGCCGCCGTGGGCGCAATCCGCGCGGGCGAGGCCAGGGTGCGCGACGTGGGCGGCGTGGCCGCCGAGGCGGACCAGGCGCTGCGCGAAGTGCTCGCGGGGATCGCGGGGCTGTCCGCGCTGGTGGACCAGACCGCCGCGACGCAGCACGAGCAGGCCGACGCGATGGGCGCGCTGCTGTCCGCCATGGGCCGCGTCGAAGCGCTCTCCGGTGCCTCGGCCGACGGCGCCGCCGAGGCGGCGGGCGCGGTCACCGAGCAGCACGTCGCCCTCCAACGGCTCGCCACGACGTCGCAGCAGCTCGCGGACGTCGCCGAGCGGCTGCGCGGGGCGATCGTGCGCTTCTCCGTCCTCGGCCGCCGGCACGACACGGCCGAATACGTCGCCATCGGCGAAGGATAACGCACCGCACCCCGCCGGGCCGACGGCTCACGCCGCGGTTTGTCCGTGGTCCCCGGGCGTCGTTCCGAGTGGATGGAACGCGAGCAGCCGGGCCCGGAACGGGGTGATCAGGCGCGAGCGGAACCGCGCGACGGCGGCGTCGAACGGCAGGCGCCGGCGGAACTCGCCGGCGGTGATGCCGAGCAGAGTGCGCAGGTGGCGGCCGAAGCTCTGCGGCGACGAGTACTCGAGGCGGTGGGCGACGTCCGCGATGCTGAGGCCGTCGCCACGGAACAGGTGCGCGGCGTGCAGCAGCCGCGCGTGCGCGAGGTAGATCTTGGGCGACGGCAGGCCGGCGCGGAAGAACCGCGACATGAGCGAGCTGGGCACGACGCGCAGCGCCGCCGCGAGCGCGGTGACGGTGGCGAGCTCCGGCGCGCGCCGGATCACCA
>CAYHQJ010000002.1:0-16902 GCA_964358595.1 uncultured Gemmatimonadales bacterium | reverse complement strand
CAGTCGGGCGGGACGCCGAACTAGGCGGCGTCCAGCGCGGCCATCACCGCGGCGACGACCGGCGAGGTCGGCTCGCGCAGCAGCTCGCGCAGGCGGTGCCAGCCGGTGGGCGCGCCGACGTCCACCACGGCCCGCACGCCCGACGCGCCCAGCCGCAGCACCCGGTCCGCCGTGTGGCCATCGGCGCAGGAGATGAGCGCGATCGCCGGTACGTGCGGGAACTCGCTCACGAATCGTGCGACGCGCGGCAGCTCCGCCTCGCCGCAGCGGTGGACCGAGAGGAACACGGCATCCACCGGGCGGCGCCGCGCGACCTGCGCCGCCTCCTCGATCGACTCGCCATGGACCAGCTCGAAGCAGCCCTGGCCCGCAGCCTCGACGCGGGTGCGCTCCGCCGGCAGCAGCACAGCGGCGACGGTGGCGCTTCGGGCAGGCATCAGGTGCACCTCCGGTCCTTTGTTCGGCCGCCACGTTACGCGCGCGCCGTCACCCCCGGGTCATCTTGCCCTCAACACCGGGGCCGCGCTCGGGAGCGTCGCGCAGCCGTGACGCTGCGTCTGCGCGCCTTCGGTGCTCCGGCGCTGAGCCTCGGCGGTCAGCCGGCGCCGGCCGAGCTCACCTGGCGCAAGCACTTCGCGCTCCTGGTCTACCTCGCCCGCTCGCCGGCGGGCGCGCGGCGCCGCGATCACCTCGTGGGGCTGCTGTGGCCCGACAAGGACGAGGCGCGCGCCCGGCACAGCCTCAACGAGGCGTGCCGCGCGATCCGCCGCACCCTCGTCGACGCGGCCCTCGAGACGCGTGGCGACATGGTGACGCTGCAGCTCGCTGCGCTCGAGGCCGACTGGTCGGACGGCGAGCGCGCGCTCGAGGCGGACGACGCTGCGCAGATCCTCGCCGTGTGGCAGGGCGACTTCCTCGAAGGGTTCGGGATCCCGGACGCGACGCCGTTCGAGGACTGGCTCGCCAGCGAGCGCCTGGCGTGGCTCCGCCGGTTCCGCGACGCGCTCACCGGCGCGGCACAGCGGCTGAGCGCCGCGGGCCGGCACCGCGAGGCACTGACGCTCGCCGAACGGGTGCTGCGCGCCGAGCCGACGGCCGAGGGCGCGCTCCAGGTGGCGATGGCAGCGGAGGCGCTCGCGGGGGCGGCGCCGGCGGCGCTCGCGCGGTTCGAGGGCTACGTCGCGCGGCTGCGCGAGGAACAGGGGGCCGCGTCATCGGTCGAGCTCGCGCGCCTCGCCGACCGCATCCGGAGCGGCCAGCGCGGGCGGGCGGAGGCGCCGGTCCCCGGCGACGCCGCGCTGCCGCCGCTCACCGGAC
The DNA here is from genome assembly GCA_964358595.1 of uncultured Gemmatimonadales bacterium. GTDB lineage: Bacteria > Gemmatimonadota > Gemmatimonadetes > Gemmatimonadales > JACORV01 > CAYHQJ01. The sequence goes on along the minus strand of CAYHQJ010000002.1, from coordinate 15,585 downwards.
GCGCCGACGCGCTCGCGGCGCTCGCTCCCCACCTCCCGCGCCGCGAGCGCGCGCGCCCCGCTGCCGTGCTCATCGCCGGCGGGCCGGGATGCGGCAAGAGCCGCCTGTTGCGCGAGGTCGCCGAGCGGGCGCGGCTTGAGGGGGCGCGGGTGGTCGGCACAACGTGCGTCGCCGCCGACGGCGACGTGCCGTGGTCGGCGCTCGCAGCACTCCTCGCGCGCGGTCTGGCGGGCGCGCCGGGGCTCGCCGCCGCGCCGCCGCACGCCCTGCAGCTCCTCGCCTCGGTCGAGCCTTCACTCGCGCAACGCTACGCGGGCGTCGCGCCGCGGGAAGCCGCCGGCGTGGCCGCGCTCGGGCGCGCCTTGGGCGAGGCGCTCGCGGCCGTCGCCGACGAGGAGCCGCTGGTCGTGGCAATCGACGACGCGCACTTCGCCGACGACCAGACGCTCGCGGCCTTGCCGGCGGCGTTGCGCGCGGCGGAGCATTCGAGCGTCCTGCTGCTGCTCGCCGCGCGGCTCGAGGAGCAGCCCCCGGACCCGCTGAGCGCGCTGCGCTCGCGCATCGGCCACGACCTCCCCGGTGCCGAGGTGCGCGCCGAGCCGCTGGATGATCCTGCGCTCGAGCAGCTCGCGGCCGCGATGCTCCCCTCGTACGGCGCGGAGCACCGCGCGCGGCTCGCGCGCCGGCTCAGCACGGAGACCGGCGGCGTGCCGCTGTTCGCCGTGGAGATCATGCGCGCCCTCGCCGGCGCCCGGCCCGACGCCGCCGCACTCTGGCCGCTCCCCGGCCAGACGACCGCGCAGCCGCTCCCGTTCCCGATTCCCGGCGCCGCCGTGGCTGCGCTCACGCTGCGCGTGCAGGCGCTGAGCGAGCCCGCGCGGGCGACCCTGCTCGCCGCGGCGATCACGGGCGCGCGCGTGGACGAGGCGCTCACCGCCGAGCTGGCACCGCTGCCGGCCGGGCACGAGGCCGCCCTCGCGGAGCTGGAACGCACGGGGTTCTTGCGGGACGAGGGCGGCGTCTACCATTTCACGGCCGAGCTGGTGCGCGCCTTCCTCGAAGCGGAGATGCTGGCCGGGAGCGAGCGGCGCCGGATGCACCGCACCGCGGCGGCGGTGCTGGCGCGCCGTGGCGCGACAGCGCGCGATCTCGCCTACGCGGAGCACCGCTATGCCGCGGCCGAGTGGGCGGCGGCCAGCGAGGCGGCAGCAGCGATCGAACGCGACGCGACCGCCCGCGGCGACGCCCGCACGGCGCAGCGCGCGGCGCGCCTCCAGCGCCGCGCCGAGGAACGCGCGCGCGCGCAGGAAGGACGCTGATCGCTGGCGCGCATCTTCGTGTGCGGCGGCACCGGCGTGCTGGGCGCGTACCTCGTGCCGCGGCTCGTCGAGCGCGGCCACGCGGTCACGGTGCTTGCGCGCTCGGACGCGAAGGCCGCGCAGGTCGCGGCCATGGGCGCGACGGCCGTCCCGGGCGACATGCTCGACCGCGCCTCGCTGGCACGCGCCGCCGAGGGCGCCGAGGTCGTCATCCACGGCGCGACGCGCATCCCTCGCGTGTTCCCCGGCAGGCCCGCCGATTTCGCCCCCAACGACCGCGTCCGGCGCGACGGGACCCGCAACCTGCTCGATGCCGCGGCCGCCGCCGGCGTTCGCCGCTTCGTGCTCCAGAGCATCATCTGGGTCCACGGCGACCAGCAGGACGCCTGGATCGACGAGGAGGCCACGCTGCGTCCCACCGCGGTCGCGCGCTCCGCGGTAGACGCCGAGGCGATGGCGCGCGAGGCCGCCGCGCACTTCGGCTTCGCCGTGGATATCCTGCGCGCCTCGGGATTCTACGCGGCCGTGGCGTACCACACCCGGGAGATCCTGCACCGCCTGCGGCACCGGACGGCGCCGATCATCGGCCACGGTGACAACTACCAGTGCTTCGTGCACGCCGCCGACGCGGCGGAAGCCTTCGCCGCCGCGGCCGAAGCGACGATCCCCGGGGACACGTATTTCGTGACGGACGACGAGCCGGTGCAGATCGGCCAGTACTTGACGTGGCTGGCCCGCGCGAGCGGCGCGCCGGCACCGTTGCACCTGCCGGTGTTCCTCGCGCGCCTCACCCTCGGACACGAGATGGCGAGCGCGTACGGCTCGTCCCTGCGTTGCCGGAACGATCGCATCAAGCGGCAGCTCGGATGGCGGCTGCGATACCCCACGTTCCGCGACGGCTACGCCGAAGTGCTGCCGCGCCTGAAGCCCTGACGTCACGCACTCACCCGCTGCGACCCGGAGTGCCCATGACCACGACCCGCCGAGAGTTCCTCGCCACCGCCACCCTGGGCGCCGCCGCGACGGCGTTCCCACTGCAGGGCGCCGTCGGCGCCGTGCCCCCCTGGTGGCGAGCACCGGCCACCGACCCCGCCACCGGCGTGCAGGACCGCCCCGACCGGCTGCCGGTCGCCTGGTACCGCGCCTGCATCGCGCGCATCCAGCAGAAGCTGGGAGAGCAGGGCCTCGACGGCATCCTGCTGCGCGACCAATGGAACATCGTTTACGCCGCGGGCTACTTCCATTCGACGACCGAGCGTCCGGAGGCGCTGTTTGTGCCGCGCGAAGGCGAGCCGACGCTGTTCGTGCCGGGGCTCGACCGCGACCTCGTCGCGGGATGGTGGGTGCGCGACGCCGAGTTCTACTTCGACTACCCGCACGCCGAGACGAATGGCGATCCGCGCGCCGCGAGCGTGGCGGGGCCGCAGGGCACGGCGAACCTGTGGACCTGGATGCTCCGCGGCGTCGATCGGCGCGGCTCGGGCGGCGGCGCGATCGGCCTCGACTGGGAGCCGCCGCCCTCACAGGATCGCGCGTTCCGCGAGGCGCTCCCCCGCGCGCAGTTCCGGCCCGCGCCGCAGCTGGTGCTCGGGATGCGGATCATCAAGACGCCGGAGGAGATCGCGCTCACGCAGCGCGCCATCGACTACCACGACCGCGTGCTCGAGTTCTGCCGCGACTACGTCCTGCGTCACGGGACCGACGCAACCGACTTCGCCGTGCGCCACGAGGCCGAGCGCTTCGCCACGGAGCTCGTGCTCGGCGACATCCCGCACACCGGCCTGCCGCACAGCGCGGTCGGCATTTCGATCGGCGTGGGTTGCCGCACCGGCGTCGGCACCGCCTACCCACATCCCAACCAGTTCTTCATGACGCGCATCCAGCGGGGGCGTGCGATCCAGTTCAGCGGCGTCATGGTGCGCGTGGGCGGGTACGGCGGAGAAGGATATCGCGCCTGCCACGTCCTCCCTATGACCGCCGAGCAGCAGCGGCTCTGGGAGGTGCACACCGAGATGACGCTCGCGCAGCAGGAGTACTCGCACGCCGGCGTCGAGTGCCGCGAGGTCGCGAGCCGCGTGCTGGAGATCGCGCGGCGCGCGGGCGTCCAGCAATACGTCTACCACCGGCCGGCGCACGGTGCGGGGATGGAGGGCCACCAGGCGCCGTACGTCTCCCTCGGCGACGCGACGATCATGCAGGAAGGGATGATGTTCTCAAACGAGCCGGGGCTCTACAACCCGGAGGGCGGCTACGGCTACAACCACGGCAACAACCTGCTGATCACGGCCTCCCGCGGGCAGCAGATGAACCGCACGCCGTTGACCAGGGAGTGGTGCTGGCTCAGGATCTAGGACTATCTTTCCCCCGCGGAGCGCGATGGTCGCGGGCCCTTCGGGGCTCGAGGAAAGTCCGAGCTCCACAGGGCAGACTGCCAGGTAACGCCTGGGCGCCGCGAGGCGACGGACAGGGCCACAGAGAACAGACCGCCACACCGCGAGGTGTGGTAAGGGTGAAACGGTGGGGTAAGAGCCCACCGCGCTCCCGGTAACGGCGAGCGGCACGGCAACCCCCAGTCGGAGCAAGGCCAAATAGGCGGCGAGGTCCGGCCCGGACCGACCACACTCCTCGGAGTGAGCCGCGGGTAGGCCGCACGAGGTGGCGGGCGACCGCCATCCCAGATAGATGACCATCCGGCCCTCGGGCCGAACAGAACTCGGCTTACGGCTCCGCCTTCCGCGCCGCGCACGGGACATCCGCTGCGCGGCGCGGTTGCTTCCGTTACATTCGGGCGTCCGACACCACGAGGGATGAACCCCGATGCGCCGCCTGACCTTGCTCGCCGCCGCCGCCGCCGCAACCGCTGCCGCCTGCGCCGGCCGCGGGACCGCCCCGACCACACCGACGACCCGGCCCCGGGCCGCGAGCGCCGAACCCACGACGCTGCGCTACGCGACCGGTGCCGGCCGCTACCGGGTCGAAGGGCTGACGCACTCGGAGCAGGAGGTGATGGGCAACACAACGGCTTTCGATCTGAACACCACCGTGCTGGTCTCGACCGTGGCGAGCGAGGAGGCGGCTAACCTCAACCTCGCGATCACCATCGATTCGATCGCCGTGTCGGGCACGGCGCCCAACGCGGATGCCCAGTCCTTCGCTGCCGCGCGCGGCCGCACCTTCCGCGCGGTCTTCACCCCGGCAGGCCGGCCGGTGTCGGTCAGGTCGCCGGACAGCACCAACGCGGTCTTCGAGCAGCTTGCACGCGGTTTCCGCGAGTTCCTGCCCGCGTTGCCGCCCGGGCCGATCTCGGCCGGCGCGACGTGGTCGGATACGGTCAGCCAGGCCGTGCCGAATCCCGGCGGCGAGGGCACCACGACCGTGCAGTCGCAGCGCCAGCACCGGATCCTCGGGTGGGAGACGCGCGACAGCGTGCGCGCGCTCCACATCGCGACCACCGCCGCCATCACCATGAGCGGGTCGGGTTCCGTCCAGGGCCAGCCGATCGAGCTGAGCGGCACGGGAACATCGACGATGGACCAGTTCGTCTCAGCCGTGGGCGTCTACCTCGGCGCCACGCAAACCGACAGCACGAACATCACGGTGAACGTGCTCTCGGCGGGCATCACCGTGCCGGTGCGCCAGACACAGCGCACGACCGTCACGCGCCTGCCGTGACCCGCGGGCCGGCGCCGCTGCGCGCCACCGCGCTCCTCCTCGCGGCGGTGGGGCTCCCCGGGGCCGCCGCCGCGCAGTACTTCCCGGCCCAGCCGGCCGGCTACCTGATGAGCGCCACCGCCCGCGACGGACGCGCCGTGTGGGTCAACCCCGCCGCCCTCGCGCGCAGGCCGGAAGCGAGTGTCGGCGCGGACGTCACGGCGACCTTCGGCGGCGGCACCGCGCACGTCAGCCAGTTCGGCGCGACGCTCGCCAGTCACGGGCTCGCCTTCGGGTGGAGCCGCACCGAGCCGCGCACGATCGGCGCTCCCACCGCATCGCTCCCTGCCATCACCACGTTCGTCCTCGGCCTCGGGCTCGGCGACGCGGTGTTCTCGGCGGGAGCGGCGAAGCGCTGGTACAAGGGCCGCACGCGCTCGGCGTCCGCCTGGGAGGTCGGCACGCAGTTCCGAGCCACCCCCTCGCTCGAGTTCTCGCTGGTGTACCGCGACATCGGCTCGCCGGCGGTGAGCCCCTACCGCGGGATTGTCCCCGGCGACACCCTGCTCCCCGCGCGCCTGATTCCCGGCGTCGGGATCACGCTGTTCGCCGGCCGGCTTCGCGGGGCCGTCGAGTGGGAGTGGGCCTCGAGTTTCGTCCCCCGCGTGACCCGCGTCGGCTGGTCGCTCGAGGTGACGGAGCGGCTCACCGTGATGGGCCGCGGCGACCTCTCCGAGCGGCCCGAAGAGCGGAGCTTGGCGCTGGCGGCCCAGTGGCGGACGCAGAAGCTCCGCGGCACGATGTACGGCGCGCAGCCCAGCCTCGGCGACCGCCAGGACCTCGGCGCCGCGGTGCAGGCGTACGCGGTGCCGGCGCCAGCCCGCCGCCGCCGCTAGGGCGCGAGCGTGATGCGCGTCCTGCGCGCCACCACCACGGCGGCGCTCCTCCTCGCGGCCGCCGCCGCCCTGTTCCTCGGCTGGACGCTGTTCGTGTGGCCCCCGCCGTCGTGGTGGCGCACCCACTGGCCGAGCGAGACAGCGTTCATGCGGATGCGCCAGCGCCACTACGCGGCGGCGCGCGACGCAACGCCCCGCCACTACCGGCCCGTCCCGCTCGACTCGATCTCGCACTGGCTCGAGCGCGCGGCCACGGCGGGCGAGGACGACGCCTTCTTCCAGCACCGCGGGATCGACTACCGCGCGCTACGCGAGGCGCTAGGCTACCGGCGCGACGCGTTCTCGTGGCGCGACCCGCGCCAGCGCGCCGAGCTGTGGCGCGCGCTGGCCCGCGCGAGTGAGCGCCGCGACGGGCTGCGCGGTGCGAGCACGATCACCCAGCAGCTCGCAAAGAATCTCTACCTGTCGCCCTCACGCAATCCACTCCGGAAGCTCAAGGAGGCTGCGATCGCCTACCGGCTTGAGTTGGCCCTGCCGAAGGAGCGGATCCTCGCGCTCTACCTGAACGTCGCGGAGTTCGGCCCGAACCTCTGGGGTGTGGAGGCCGCGAGCCAGCGCTACTTCGCTCGCCCCGCCGCACGCCTCACCATGGACCAGGCGGCGCTGCTGATCGCCACGCTGCCGCACCCGCTCACGTCGAACCCCGCCTATCTGCCGGGGCGTACCCGCTGGCGCCAACAGCTCATCCTGCGACGGCTGCGCGGCGAACCGGTCGAGGTCCCGCACGAAGCGGGCGAGGACATCGCACCCCTCGCCGCACCCGCGGCCCCGACCACCGACTCGACGGCCGCCCCGCGCGACACGCTGCCCATGCCGCCCGCAGACGATTCGGCCGCCGCGCCCCCGAAGGACACGACGGCCGCGCGGAAGCCATCAGACGCTCGTCGTTAGTCGCTGGACGCCCTTCGACGTCTAGGGTTCAACGCCTAACGTCTAGTCCACCAACCTCAGCGGCATCACCAGGCAGAGATAGGCCGCGCTGTCGTTCCAACCCACCGGCTCGGCCGTGGCGGCCCGCTCCGGCGCCTTGAACGTGAAGCGCACCTCGTCCGTGGGCATGTACTTCAGCAGCTCGAGCAGGTACGCGGCGTTGAAGCCGATCTCGAGTACCTCGCCCTCGTAGGTCACCGCCATCTCGTCCTGCGCCTCGCCGAGGTCCGGCGTCTGGACGCTGAACTTGAGCGTGCCGCCGCTCAACGAGAGCCGGATCCGGTGCGTCTGGTCGCTGGCCACGATGCTCATCCGACGCAGCGCCGACGCCATCGCCACCTTGTCCACCGTGGCGAACTTGTCGTTCTCGCGCGGGATGACCTGCTCGTAGTTCGGATACGGGCCCTCGATGAGGCGCGTGTAGACCTGCGTGCCCCCGCACCGGAAGCCGAGGTGGTTTTCGCTCTTGGCGATCTCGACCTCGTCGGCGGGCCCGAACAGGCGGCGGATCTGCTCCAGTGCCTTCGGCGGCACGATGAGGTCCGCCTGCGCCGCGCCTTCACCCGTGAGCGGGACCTCCATGCGGGCCAGCCGGTGGCCGTTGGTCGCGACCATCCGCATGTGATCCTTGCGCAGCTCCCAAAGCACGCCGTTCAGGATCGGCCGGCTCTCCTCCGTCGAGACGGCGAAGGCGACGTGGCCGATCAGCTTGTGCAGGTCCTTCGCCGGCGCCTTCCAGGCGTGGTCGAACTTGACGTGCGGGAACGATGGGAACTCGTCCTTCGGAAGACCCAGGAGCCGGAACTTGCTCTTGCCACACTCCAGTTGCGCCCGCTGCTCGCCCGCCGAACTGATGCGCACGGACGAGGCCGGGAGCTCACGCGCGATCTCGGAGAGCTTCTTGGCCGGGAGCGTGATCGCACCCTCCTCATCCACGTCGGCCGCAACGGTCGTCGCAACGGCGATGTCGAGGTCCGTGCCCGAAAGGCGCAGACCGTCCTTGCGCGCCTCAAGCAGGATGTTGGACAGCACCGGGAGCGTCGTCTTCGTGGGAACGGCCGAGACGACCGCGAGGAGTCCCTCCTGTAGCTTCTCGCGAGTGATCGTGAACTTCATCCAGCCCCCGTGTGGTGTGAGAAAGGCATCTCGACTACCACCCTATTTTAGAATGTAGTCGTAGTAGTAGTAGTAGTGGAACTGTTCGTTCAGCCAGCGATCTCCTCGCGGCTGCGTCACTTGCACCCGCTCAGCCCATCCACGGCGATGTTGAACACGCTCTGCTTGAGCACACCGCTGCGCGGCGATTCAACAGCTACCCACAGGCTATGCGCACACCACCCACGTCTAGCTTGAGGACAACTCGGCCCGGGCCTGCGAGACACGGTCGCGGAACGCGTGATCCCGGGCAAGCTGGCGGCCGACTTTGTCGACGCTGTGGATGACCGTTGAGTGGTCGCGCCCGCCGAACGCCTGTCCGATCTCGACGAGCTGCATCCCCAGCATGTCGCGGGCGAGATACATCGCCACCTGGCGCGGCACCGTCAGGCGCCTGGTGCGCGCCTTGGAGCGCAGCCCTTCCGGAGTGACGCCCCAGCGGCGGGCGACGACCTCCTGCACCCGGTCGATCGACGCGGGCGAGCGACGGCCGCCGTTGCCGCCGGCCTCACCCTCGGGGCCCCGGATCTTGTCCGAGAGCGCCTCACGCGCGAGATCGATCGTGATCTCGCGGTGCTTGAGCGAGGCGTAGAGCAACAGCTTGATGATGCACCCCTCGAGCTCGCGCACCGAGCTGCGGACGTGTTCGGCGATGAAGCCGAGCACGTCGTCGGGAATGGTCATCTCGAGGTGATCCTGCTCGGCCTTCTTGCGGAGGATCGCAGTGCGATGCTCGAGGTCGGGCTGGCCGATGTCGGCCACCATCCCCGACTCGAACCGCGAGACCAGACGCGCCTCGAGGCCCGGGATCTCCTTCGGGGGACGGTCCGACGTGAGCACGATCTGCTTGCCGGCCTGGTGCAGCACGTTGAACGTGTGGAAGAACTCCTCCTGCGTCATCTCCTTGCGCTCGAGGAAGTGGACGTCGTCCACGAGCAGCAGCTCCACCTCGGTGCGGTAGCGCCGGCGGAACTCCGGCATCGTCTTGGCCTGGATGCCTTCGATCACCTCGTTGATGAACTGCTCGGCGGCGACGTACACGGCGCGCAGCCCCGGCGCGCGCTCCATCACCCCGTGAGCGATCGCCTGCATGAGGTGCGTCTTGCCGAGCCCGGTGGCGCCGTAGATGAACAGCGGGTTGTAGGTCCTGCCCGGCGCCTCGGCCACGGCGTAGGCCGCGGCGGCCGCCAGCTCGTTCGATTTGCCCACCACGAAGGTGCGGAAGCTGTAGCGCTCGTTCAGGGGCATCGCCCACGCGGGGGCGCCCCCGACGGGCGCGGCCTGGGCGGCGGGGGTGGGAGCGGCGACGAAGAAGTCCATCTGGGGACGCCGCGCGCGCTCCTCCTGGACGCGGAACGCTACCGCAATCGGCGCGCCAAAGAGCTCAGCCGACAGCTCGCCGAGCAGCTTCGCATGCTTCGACTCGTTCCACTCCGCCGCGAACTGGTCGGGGGTGGCCAGCACGAGCCGTCCGTCCTCGAACGAGACGGCTTCGGCGGGTTCCAGCCACGTCCGAAGCGTGGGTTCCGGCAAGCGAGCGCGCGCCCGGTCGAGAAGGCGCTTCCAGGTGTCCTTAGCCGACTGCTCCATCCAAACCGATGTGGGATTCCGCGGTGGGTACGAAAGGGCGACCGAACGTACGAAGCTGATGTGGAAAAGTCAACCTTGACCACGAACGCTGATCCGGGGTACGTTTCGCGGCTTTTCGAAGCGAACTTTTGGGGGCCGAACGGTGCAACCAACGTATCGTCCGCGGAACCGTAAGCGCGTGAACAAGCACGGGTTCCGCGCTCGGATGAAGACGCGGTGGGGGCGCGAGGTGCTGGCGCGGCGCCGCAGGAAGGGCCGCAAGCAGCTGACCGTCAAGATCGCGTCCAAACATCACGGCGGTTGACCGAAGGCCTGCCGAGGTCCCTTCGCATCACGCGCGCCGCAGAGCTTCGCGCGGTCATGACACAGGGGAAGCGCCGCCGAACAGATCACCTCGATCTGTTCACGCGGCCTTCCCCTGTAGGCTTGTCCCGGCTCGCCGTGATCGTGCCGCGGCACGCGCATACGGCGGTGCGCCGCAACCGTCTGCGGCGCCGGCTCCGGGAGATCGGCCGTCGCCAGGTGCTGCCCGCGCTCGCCGTGCCGACCGACGTAACGGTGCGCGCCCGACCCGAGGCGTATGAGGCCAGCTTTGAAACACTGCGCGCGGAATTCGTAGGGACACTGTGTCCGTCGTCGCGCGAGCCTTCGTCCTGATGATCCGAGGCTACCAGGTCACGTTCGCGCCGCTGCTCCCCTCGGCGTGCCGCTACACGCCGAGCTGCTCGCGCTACGCGGTCGAGGCGATCGAGCGGCACGGCGCGCTGCGTGGGGCGTGGCTGGGCGCCCGTAGGATCCTGCGCTGCCACCCGTTCCACGCGGGTGGCTACGACCCGGTTCCCTGAGCACCGATGGAACGCCGAGTTCTGCTCGCGATTTCGCTGATGATCGTCGTGGCGGTGCTGCCGTCGCTGTTCCTGAAGCCGGCGCCGCGACGCCCGCGCGGCGCTGCGGCCCCGGCGGAATCGCTCACGGTGCAACCCGCGCGCCCGGCACTAGAGCGGGCCGCCCCGCCGGTGATCCGGCCGACCGGAACGCCTGGACAACCGGGCGTCGCGATCGCCGGGGACACCGTCTCGATCGTGACGCCGCGCTCGCGGTACCGGTTCTCGACCATCGGCGGGGCGATCGAGGGCGCCGAGCTGACGCGGTTCCGGGCCTTCGCCGCGGGCGACACCGGCCGCGTACGGCTGGTGCGTCCGGGGGACCGGATGCTGGTCCACCGGCTGGTGCTCGACGAGGACACCGTGCGACTGGATAGTGTGCCGTTCACCGTGGCGGCACGCGGGGAGGGCGGCGTGGCGCTCACGGGCGCGGCCGAGCCCCTCAGGATCGCGCTCCAGTACGCTTTCGTCGCGGGCAACGACTACCTGCTCGACGTCACGGGCACCATCGGGGGTCTCGAGGGCCGCGGTGCGCTGCTCCTCGTCAGCCTCGGCAACGGCTTCGCGAACACCGACGCCGACTCGGCGGACAACTACCGCCACTACGGCATCTCCGTGCGGCGCACCAACCCCGAGGTCGTGAACTTCCGCTCGGTGGATCCGGGGCAGACGCGCGCCGTCGAGGGGCCATTCGACTGGGTGGCGGTCAAGTCGAAGTACTTCATCGGGGTGTTGCTGTCGGCCGACAGCACCCGGCCGCAGCTCGGTGGGGCGCTGGTCACGGGTGCGCCGCGCACCGGGCGGACCGCCACCCACGCCGGCACCTGGGTGACGATGCCGGTGGGACCCGACGGGCGGTTCCGCTACCAGTTCTACCTCGGGCCGCAGGAGTACCGGGCCCTCCACCCGATGGGCAGGCTCACCGACCGGGCCTCACCCTACGGCTGGATCTTCCGGCCGATCGTGATGCCGGTTGCGACCTGGATCACGCAGTTCTTCATCTGGATGCACGAGAACCTGAAGCTCGGCTACGGGCTGGTGCTCGTGGTCTTCGGGGTGCTGGTGCGCCTCGCGCTCTGGCCGCTCAACCAGAAGGCGATGAAGAGCCAGGTGGCGATGATGGCCGTCCAGCCGATCCTCAAGGACATCCAGACGCGCTACAAGGACGACCCGGCGCGGCTGCAACAGGAGATGCTCAAGGTCTACAAGGAGCACAAGGTGAACCCGTTCGGCGGCTGCCTGCCGATGCTGCTGCCGATGCCGGTCCTGCTCGCGCTGTTCTTCGTGTTCGCGAACACGATCGAGCTACGGGGCGTACCGTTCCTCTGGCTGCCCGACCTCTCGCTGCGCGACCCGTTCTTCATCATCCCGGTGGTGATGGGGGCGTCGATGTGGGCGCTGACGAAGCTCGGCCAGGCGGGGATGCCGCCGAACCCGCAGATGAAGATGATGATCACCGTCATGCCGATCATGATGACGGTGCTGTTCGTGAACTTCGCGTCGGGGCTGAACCTCTACTACACGGTGTCCAACCTGGTGAGCCTGCCGCAACAGTGGATGATCAACAAGGCGCGGCAGGCGGAGATGACGCGGCGGCAGATTCCGCAGGCCGGCAAGAGCTAGCCGCCGCCCTCTTTCCCCCCGAGCGCCGTCCGCCACACCTCGTCGGCGAGCCATTCCAGGCGCTCTTCGGCATACTCGAGGTCCTGTTGGCTCATCGTCCGCACATTGCGCGCGACGTAGCGCACGTGCTCGACCAGTTCGTCGAGCACCTCGCGCAGAGCGCGGTTGGCGCGCCGCTCCTCCGGCGGGCGGGTCACGCGCTCGCCGCCTGGCCCGGCGCGCGGCGTTCTTCGGCCGCCGCTAATTGGGGGGCCGCCGCGCGCGCGGCGGCCGCGATGCCACGCTCCAGCACCAGCGCCTCCGCCATCCGCGCCCCGATGTAGTAGCCCGAGCGCTCGGGAAGGACGCGGCCGTGCACCAGGCGCGCCGCCGGGGTCATGCCGCCGGTCAGGAACCGCAGCCGCAGCCCGAGTCCCGTGCGGTCGAGATCGGGGGTGGCGGCGCGGAACAGGAAAGTCTCCAATTCGCGCATGCGCCGGAACTGCCTCCGCGTGAAGCCGTGATACGTTGCCTCATCGTGGCCGGGCGCCGCCGCGCGCGCCGCGTGCACGGCCACGCCCTCGTTGAGCAGCAGCTCGCGCAGCGTGGCGCGGCTCGCCAGGTCCCAGCAGTCGTAGTGCCCGCCGGCCTCGGCGATGAGGCGGCGCAGGTCGGCGCGGCTGTGCGGCGAGAGGTAGCGGACGACGTGCGCCACCTCGTGCGCGATCCATAGCGGCAGCAGCGCGGGCTCCAGCCCCAGGCCGTAAGTCTCGGGGTTCGCGTGGCCCGTGAAGTGCTCGACGCAGACGATCACGACGCCGCGCCCGCCGACGACCAACTCGCCGGCGTTAGCGCCCCCGACCCCGACGGTGAGGTAGAGGTCCAGCTCCTGGTCCAGCTCGAGCACCTGGGCCGCGGTGTCGAGCGCGGCGGCCGCCGCCTCCTCGAGGTCCAGCGCCGCCAGCAGCCTGGTGAGGTCGCGCCGGTCGGCGGCGACCGTCGCCGCCATCACGGCGGCCGCGGGCGCGGAGTCGAGGTCGAGGACGTAGTTGTGCCAGTACGCGCCCAAGAGCGCACGGTGGCGCTGGAGGTACTCGTGGTAGGCGGCGACGCGATCTTCAGCCGCGAGGACGGCAAGAAACTCGGGGACGAGGTTGATGATCACGTTCGCGGAGGTCCAATCTGGGACGCGAGGGCGCCGCGAACAAGAGAGCTACCGCAGATCGAACTCGAGCGAGGTGCTCGTGGCGCGCGTTCCGATCACCGCATCGCGGATCTCGAGCACGAGGCGGTAGCGCCCACGGGGTAGTCGTCCGGGGTCGATCACCAGCGACTCGATGATGGTCGGCGCGTAGGGCTGCTCGCGCTCGAACGCGATCGTGGTCACGCGCGCTCGCCCGCCCAGGCCGAGGAAGCCACCACCGCCCGGGCGTTCGAAGTGGTACACGGCCTCGTAGCGCACCGTGCCCGCCTCGCCCACGAGGCCGTACGCCTCGGCGTAGAACCGCATCGGCTCGGCGGCGCGCAGGCGCAGCCGCGGCGGTGCGGCCGTTTCGAGCGCGGCGCGGAAGGGCGGCGTAGCGCCGGTCGCGACCAGCACGCTGGAAACCGACAACTCGCCGGTCGGGTACGCGGGCAGCGAGAACCCGGCGCGGAAGCGCGCCGAACGCTCCCCCCGGACCGCGTCGATGGCGAGCAGGTAACGGCCGGGTGGAGCCGTGAGGTGGAGGGTGCGGTCCGTGGCGCTGTCGCGCGCCGCCTCCAGCCCGCGATCGTCGAGGAGTACGGCCACGGCCGCGGCGCTGTCGGGGAACAGCACCAGTTCGGTGCGCCGGCCGCCGCTACCCCGGAAGGTGGCGGGCCAGAACGCGAAGCGCAGCGTGGGCGTGGGGCTGGCGACGTCGGTTTCGAGCAGTCGGCGCGCGGATTCGCTCTCGCCCGCGACGATCGGCGTCACGAGCATGTCGCCCGTCCTGCTGCGCGCGAAGGTCACGCGCAGCCATCCATCGGGCCGCTGGTAGCACCACGTCTCAGCGTCGCCGCCGAACACGAGCCGCAGGTCGGGCGGGCCGTGACGCACGAATACCCGGCCGCGGTCGTCGAGCGCGTCCTCCAGGTTCGGCGAGCCCTCGCCCACGGCCTCGCCCAGCCGCGGCGTGAACGTCTGGAACGCCGACCAGTCCCGCACCCCCGGCAGCTCCGGCACGCACGGCACGGCCCCGGCGAGGCTCGCGATCTCGGCGCGGCTGGGTCTCACCGAGGTGTAGTGCGCGGAGCTCACGTCGAACACCGCCCGCATGAATCGCGAGTGGTAGTAGCGCGCGTTGGGGTGCAGGAGTGCGAAGTACCGCTGGGCCTCCGCCATCCGCCGGAAGTGCTCGCCGAGGCGCTCGTTGGCCGCGGTGCGCAGGTCCGGTTCGCGCCGCGCCCAGAAGAACCGGAAGAATGCTTCGCGCTCCCGGGGTGTTGCCGCCGCGTAGCGGGAGCGCTCGGCGCTTGAGGCGACGCTGCGCACCTGGTGCCAGAGCACGCTGTCCTCGTCGTACGCGGCGAGCCGCAGCGCCGCATCGTAGGCGGCCGTGCCGGCGCCGTCCTGGCCCTGCTCGAAGCGGGCGCGCGCCAGCAGCGCGGGTGGCGTGGGATCATCCGGCCGAATGAGTTGCAAGCGCGCGAGCAGGCGTACGGCCTCCTCGTAGCTGCGCAGCTCGACGAGCAGCTGCGCCCGCTTGAGGTCGGCGGTCGGGCTGCCGGCGTGAAGGGCCAGAGCACCAAGCGCTGCGCGACGGTCGCCGTCGCCGCGGTAGAGCCGGAGCCACAGCGCCCATGCGTCGCGGTAGTCCGGGTTCAGCGCCAGCACGCGCACGAGCGCCGGCCGCGCGATCGCCTCGCCGTCGTCGGCGCCCAAGGCGAGGCCGACGTGGCCGAGGTAGTAGCGCGGGTCCGGATCGTCGGGGGCGATCCGGGTCGCCAGCGCGAACAGGGACTCGGCGCGGAAGCGGCCCACGACCGGCCAGGCCAGATGCACACGGCCGAGCAGCGTGAGGACCTTCGGGTCGTTCGGGCGGCGCCGCTGCAGATCTTCGGCGGTGCGGCGCGCTTCCGGCAGCGCGCCGGCCGCGAGCAGCGACGCGGCACGGGTGACCAGGCTGTCGTGTTGCTGGACGGCGAGGGAGAGGACGAGGAGGAGAGCGGCGGGCTGCACGCGGCCAGCGCGGCGTGAGGGTCAGTGCTCCTGCTTGAACTGCCTGCTCATCTCGTCCAGGAAACGGCGCTCCTCGGGCGTGAGGCTGTCCATGCCGCGCTGCGAGATCTTGTCGAGCACGCGGTCGATCTCCTCACGGACGGCGGCATCCGGGGTGCGCCGGCGCATCGGGCCGACGGGGTCGGCGCGCCGGGCTCCGTCGGCCGCCGGCGGGCGCACGAGCACCGCCGGCGCGCGCTCGGCCGGCCGCGGCGCGCGTGCCCGCGCGAGCCACGACCCGCCCCGCAAGTAGAGGA
>CAYHQJ010000001.1:2954-57303 GCA_964358595.1 uncultured Gemmatimonadales bacterium | reverse complement strand
TCCGAAGATGCGCCGGTTCATCTTCGCCGAGCGCAACGGCATCTACATCATCGACCTCGAGAAGACGCTCAAGCAGCTCAAGGTCGCGCAGGACCTGATGCGCGACGTCGTGCTGAAGGGGGACAACGTCCTCTTCGTCTGCACCAAGAAGCAGCTCAAGGCGATCACGAAGGTCGAGGCCGAGCGGTGCGGCGCGTTCCACGTGACCGAGCGCTGGCTGGGTGGCACGCTCACCAACTTCACCACGATCAAGCGTCAGATCCGCCGCCTGAAGGAGCTCGAGCAGGGCCAGGAAGAGGGCGCCTTCGAGTTCTTCACGAAGAAGGAGCAGCTGCTGCTCGAGCGCGAGCGGGTGAAGCTGGAGCGCAACATGTCGGGCGTGAAGCAGATGAGCCGCCTGCCGGGGGCGCTGTTCGTGGTGGACGCGAAGAAGGAGCGGATCGCGGTGGCCGAGGGGAACAAGCTCGGCATCCCGATCGTCGCGATCGTGGACACCAACGCCGACCCGGACATCATCACCGTGCCGATCGCGGGGAACGACGACGCGATCCGGTCGGTCTCGCTGATCGCGGCCGCGCTGGCGGATGCGATCATTGAGGCGCGGGCCTTGAGGCCGCAGCGTGAGGAGACCGAGGAGTCCGACTACGCCACGTACTCGACCGATGGCGGTGCGGTGGAGGGCGGTGAGGACGCCGAGAAGCGCCGCAAGCGGCCGCGCCGCAAGCGGCGGCCGAAGCCGGAAGCGATCGTCGCGCGCATCAAGACGGACGAGCCGGCCCCGGCGGCCGCAGCCGCGGCGGAAGACGCCGCGCACTGAGCGGCCGGTCCCGGCCCCTCCGGCTCCGCCGCCTGTGCCCGATCGGGCGGGCGGCGGTTTTCTCGCACGGCAGCTGAAGCCGCAGCTGAAGCCGTTGAGCGTTCAGCTTTGCGCCGCGAGCTGTGGGCAATCACCCCAAGGGAAACGATGACGCAGACCATGAGTATCACCGCTCAGGCCGTCGCCGAGCTGCGCAAGCGCACGGGCGCCGGGATGTTGGACTGCAAGAAGGCGCTGGAGGAGAACGGCGGCGACCTGGACAGGGCGGTCGAGTGGCTCCGCGGCAAGGGCATCGCCAAGGCCGAGAAGCGCGCGGGCCGCGAGGTGAAGGAGGGCCTGGTCGAGGTGTACCACCACCACAACCGCAAGCTCGCCGTGCTGGTGGAGGTCAACTGCGAGACCGACTTCGTCGCCAAGACCGAGGACTTCCGGGCCCTCTGCAAGGACCTCGCGATGCACGTCGCGTCGGCGGCGCCCATCGCGGTGCGGATCGAGGACCTGCCGGCCGACGTGGTGGAGCGCGAGCGCCGCATCTACGCGGAGCAGGTGGCGGCGGAGGGAAAGCCGGAGGCCATCCGCGCCAGGATCGTCGAGGGTAAGCTCAAGAAGTTCTACGCCGAGGCCGTGTTGCTCGAGCAGCCGTTCGTGAAGGACGACAAGCAGACCGTGGGCGACCTCGTCAAGGCGGTCTCGGGCAAGACCGGCGAGAACGTCGTCGTGCGGCGGTTCGTGCGCTTCCAGCTCGGCGAGGCCATGTGACGCTCGTCTACCACCGCGCGCTGCTCAAGCTCTCGGGCGAGGCGTTGGCCGGCGAGCGCGGCCTCGCGATCGACTTCGCCGTCATCGAGCGGCTGGCCGAGGAGATCAAGGCCGTTCGCGTGCTCGGCGCCGACCTCGGCCTGGTCATCGGCGGCGGCAACATCATCCGGGGCACGGTGGCGAGCCGGCAGGGGATGGACCGCGTCTCCGCCGACTACATGGGGATGCTGGCCACGATCATCAACGCGCTGGCCATCCAGGACATCCTGGAGAAGAAGGGCGTGGACACGCGGGTGATGACGGCGATCCGCATGGAGGCGCTCGCCGAGCCGTACATCCGCCGCCGCGCCGTGCGGCACCTCCAGAAGGGCCGCGTGGTGATCTTCGCGGGCGGCACCGGAAACCCGTACTTTTCCACGGACACGGCCGCGGTGCTGCGCGCCCTCGAGATCGAGGCGACGGTGATCCTCAAGGCGACCAACGTGGACGGCGTCTACACCGCCGACCCGAAGAAGGACCGGAACGCCGAGTTCATCCCCGAGGTCAGCTTCCACGAGGCGATCGTGAAGGGCCTCGGCGTGATGGACGCGAACGCGTTCGGCCTGTGCAAGGACAACGCCCTCCCGATCACGGTGTTCAACATCAACCAGCCCGGCGCGATCGCCCGGATCCTGCAGGGTGAGCGCATCGGCACGATGGTCCGATGAGCGCGATGACCCTGCCCGAGATCGTCAGGCACGCGAAGGCCACGATGGACAAGGCGATGGAGAACACCCGTCGCGAGTTTGCCACGATCCGCACCGGCAAGGCGACGACGTCGCTCCTCGACCTGGTGAAGGTCGAGGCCTACGGCAGCGAGATGCCGCTCAACCAGGTCGGCTCGGTGACGGCCCCCGAGGCGCGACTCCTCACGGTCACGCCGTGGGACAAGTCGCTGATGTCCACCATCGAGAAGGCGATCCGCGATTCGGACCTCGGGCTCAATCCCTCCTCGCAGGGCGGGATCATCCGCGTCCCGATCCCGGCGCTCACCGAGGAGCGGCGCCGCGACCTGGTGAAGGTCATGCACAAGCTTGCCGAAGAGGGGCGGGTCGGCGTGCGGCACGCGCGGCACGAGGCGCTCGCGCAACTTAAGAAGATCGCGCACGTCTCCGAGGACGAGAAGAAGCACGCCGAGAAGGACGTGCAGAAGGTCACCGACGACCACATCAAGCACCTGGACGAGCTGGTCAAGGCGAAGGAAGCGGAGATCATGGAGGTGTGAGCGCCGACCCCCTCCTCGAGCGCCTCCGCGCGGGCGGCGCGGTGCCCCGGCACGTGGCCATCATCATGGACGGCAACGGCCGGTGGGCGAAGGAGCGCCACCTGCCGCGCACCCTCGGCCACCGCGAGGGGATGAAGGCGGTGCGCGAGACCGTCGAGGGCGCCATCGAGGCGGGGATCGAGGCGCTCACCCTGTTCGCGTTCTCGGAGGAGAACTGGCGGCGGCCCGCGGTCGAGATCGGCGCGCTCATGGGCCTCCTCGAGGAGTACATCGCCCGCGAGACGCGGGAGCTGCGCGCCACCGGCGTCGAAGTGCACGTCTTCGGCGACCTGGCACGGCTCTCCCAGGCGGCGCGCGACGCGATCGACCAGCTCGTCGCCGGCACCCGCGGCGGCACGAAGCTGCTGCTGAACCTCGCCATCTCCTACTCGAGCCGCGCCGAGATCGCGCGGGCCGCGCGACGGCTCGCCGAGGACGTGCGCCAGGGCCGGCTCGCCCTCGAGGACGTGGACGAGGAGGCGCTCGGCCTGCGCCTCTATACCGCGGGGCTTCCCGACCCGGACCTGCTGATCCGCACGTCGGGGGAGCTGCGCATCTCCAACTTCCTGCTCTGGCAGTTGGCCTACACCGAGCTGCACATCACCCCGGTGCTGTGGCCGGACTTCACCCGGCGGCACCTGTTCGAAGCGGTCATCGACTTCCAGGGGCGCGAGCGCCGGTTCGGTCGCGTCACCGCGTGAGGCTCGTGTCCGGCAACCTCGCTCGGCGCATCGCGGTCGCGGTCGTCGCCATTCCGGCGGCCCTCGGCATCGCCCGGCTCGGCGGCTGGTATTTCGTCGCGCTGCTGGCCGCCATCGCGGTGCTCGGCGCCCGCGAGATCTACGACTTCGCCGCGGTGCAGGGGATCGCCCCGCTGCGCCGCACCGGCATGCTCGGTGCCGCGCTGGCTCCGGTGCTGATGGCCTTCTATGCCGTCGAGCACGCCGCCCAGGGGCCCTTCCGGGCCGGGCGCTATGCGGTCGCGGTCTGGCTCCTGCTCGTCATCACCGTCGGCCTGTGGCGCCGCGGACCCAGCCACCGGCCCCTCACGGCGGTGGCCGTGACGGTCTTCGGGGCGCTGTACGCCGGGTGGCTGCCGGCGTTCGCGATCCTGCTCCGCCACCCGGTGGCCGGGCCCGCGTCGGGCTGGCGGGTCGGGATGGCGCTGCTGTTCTTCCCGCTGGCGCTGACTTGGGCGGGCGACACGGCGGCGTTTGCCGGCGGGACGGCGTTCGGCGGGCCGAAGCTCGCCCCCGTGGTCTCGCCCAACAAGACCTGGTCGGGAGCGGCCGCGGGTCTGTTCGGCACGATCGCCGCCGCGCTGATCTACGCGGCCGTCGTGTTCCAGCGGGTCGGCGTCGCGGTCGGCCTCGGCGAGCTACTCGTCCTCGGCGCCGCGATCAGCCTCGTGGGCCAGCTCGGCGACGTCGCCGAGTCGCTGTTCAAGCGCGAGGTCGGGGTGAAGGACAGCTCGGCGCTCATCCCCGGTCACGGTGGCGTGCTCGACCGGTTCGACTCGCTGTACTTCGTGCTCCCGGTCACGGCGCTGCTCTACGATGCCTTCCACCTGATCTGAGCATGAAGCGCGTCGCGATCCTCGGCTCCACTGGCTCGATCGGGACCAGCGCACTCAAGGTGCTCGCCCGGCATCCGGACCGGTTCCGGGTCGTCGCGCTGACCGCGTTCGGCCAGAAGGACCTGCTCGAGGCGCAAGTCGCGGCCTACCGGCCGGGGTTCGTCGGCCTGGGCCGCGGCGAGCCGACCAATGGCTGGGGCGCCGGCCGCGAGTGCCTCGTCGAGGCGGCCACGCTGCCCGACGTGGACGTCGTGGTCAACGGCATCGTGGGCGCGGCCGGGCTCGAGGCGACCCTCGCCGGGCTGCGCGCCGGGAAGCGCGTGGCGCTCGCCAACAAGGAGACGCTCGTGATGGCCGGCGAGCTGGTGACGGACGCCGCGCGCGAGGGCGGCGGCGAGATCGTCCCGGTGGACTCGGAGCACTCGGCGATCCTGCAGTGCATCACCGGGCAGGAACCGGCGCTGGCGCGCATCATCCTCACCGCCTCGGGCGGGCCGTTCCACGCCTGGGACGCCGAGCGGGTGCGGCACGCCACGGTGGCCGAGGCGCTCAACCACCCGACGTGGCGGATGGGGAAGAAGATCACGGTGGACAGCGCGACGCTCGCCAACAAGGCGCTCGAGGTGATCGAGGCGCACTTCCTCTTCGACCTGGCGTACGGGTGCATCGAGGCGGTGGTGCACCCGCAGTCGATCATCCACTCGTTCGCGGAGTTCGCGGACGGCTCGGTGCTCGCGCAGCTCGGCTTCCCGAACATGGAGTTGCCGATCCTCTACGCGCTCACCCACCCGGAGCGGCTGGCCGACGACGGCGTGGTGCGGTTCGACCCGGTGGCGGCCGGTACGCTCAGCTTCGAGCCGCTGCGCACCGACGTCTTCCCCGCCTTCGCCCTTGGCGTGCGGGCGGGACGGACGGGTGGCACGGCGCCCGCGGCGTTCAACGCCGCCAACGAGGTGGCGGTCGCGGCGTTCCTCGAGGGGCGCATCCCGTTCGGCCGGATCGCCGAGGTCATCGATCTGGTCCTCGAGGCGCAGACCGTGGCGAAGGCCGACACCCTCGGGGCGGTGCACGCGGCCGACGCCTGGGCGCGGCGCCACGCCGCGGGCCTGCTGCAGGGCTAGGGAGGCGGAGCCGTGGAATCGGTTCTGATCACGGTCGGCGCAGCCATCATCGTGCTCGGCGTGCTGATCTTCGTGCACGAGCTGGGGCACTTCCTGGCGGCGAAGGCGGTGGGCATCGCCGTGCTGCGCTTCTCCTTCGGGCTCGGCCCGCGCACGCCGATCGGCTTCCGGATCGGCGAGACCGACTACTGCCTGTCGTGGATCCCGTTCGGCGGCTTCGTGAAGATGGCCGGCCTCGAAGACGAGCCGCTCGAAGGGCAGCGCGAGGAGGCGCTCGTCCCGCGCGAGCGCACCTTCGATGCCAAGCCGCTGTGGGCGCGGATCGTCGTCATCAGCGGCGGCGTGCTGATGAACGCGGCGTTCGCCGTGGTCGCCTATGCGGTGCTCGCCGGCGTCTATGGCGCCAGCGACGACCGGACCACCACGGTGGGCGAAGTGCGGTCCGCCGACCTGCCGATGGGCGCCGCGCACCTGGGAACGCTGCGCCCGGGCGATCGCATCGTGCGCATCGACGGCGACACCGTCCGGAACTGGCGCGACGTGCAGGAAGCGCTCCTGACCACGGAACGGACGCCGTTCCGCATCGAGATCGCGGGTCGGACCGAGCCCGTGCTCGTGGATGTGCCGCTCTCCGACCAGGACGCTCGGGGCAAACTGCTGCTGGCGGTGGCGCCGTGGCACCAACCGGTGATCGGTGACGTCCTCCCGGGCCGGCCCGCGGCCTCCGCCGGGGTGCGCATCGGCGACCGGGTGCTGCGCGCGGGCTCGGACACGGTGCGCGCCTGGGAGCAGCTCGTGGGCATCATCGAGGTGAACCCCGGTCGGCCGATCCCGTTGCTGATCGGGCGCGGCGGCCAGGTGGTGACGCTCACCGTGACTCCGCGCGCCGAGCGCGACCGCGCGCGCAACCGCGTCGTCGGCAAGATCGGCGCCAGCCTGTACATCCCACGACAGCGCTTCGGTCCAGTGGCCGCCGTCGGCCGCGGCTTCGGCGACGCTTCGGCCTCGGCCGGCATCGTGCTGTTCACGCTCAAGAGCATGATCCTCGGCCGGATCTCGGCGCGCGATCTCGGCGGCCCCATCCTGGTGGGCCAGCTCTCCGGTGAGGCGGCGCGACAGGGGATGCAGACCTTCCTGGGCTTCATGGCGTTGTTCTCGATCAACCTGGCGGTGCTCAATCTGCTCCCGATCCCGGTCCTCGACGGCGGGCACCTCGTCTTCCTGTTCATCGAGGGGGTGCGGCGGCGACCGCTGACGCTGCGCCAGCGCCAGGTGGCGACGCAGATCGGCCTGTTCGTGCTGGTGGGGATCATGCTGCTGGCGCTGTCGAACGACGTGCTGCGGCTGTTTCGGTAGGTCTTGGGGTCTTAGGCCTTAGGACCTCCCCAGGATCTTCCTGAACGCGGCGATCGCGTACTCGGCCGTCGTGCGGGGCGCTTTGAGCAGCCCGTCGAGGTCGTCCGCGAGGGCGGCGGCGGTCGTGTAGCGCATCTCGCGATCCTTCGCGAGGCAGGTCAGGACGATCCGCTCGAAGGCCTTCGAGAGCTCGGGGCGCCGCTTGCGCGGGGGCTCGGGCGGCTCCTCGACGTGCAGCCGCGCCAGCTCGTACCAGTCGCCGGAGCGGAACGGGAGCTCTCCCGTCGCGGCGCGGTACAGCGTCACGCCGAGGGCGTAGATGTCGGTGCGGCCATCGAGGGGCATGCCGCGAGCCTGCTCGGGGCTGATGTAGTGCGGTGTGCCGAGGACGAGCTGCTTGCCGGTGGTCGAGACATAACCCGCCACGGCGCGGGCGATGCCGAAGTCGGTCAGAATCGCCGCGCCGTGCTCGTCGAACAGGATGTTCTGGGGCTTGATGTCGCGGTGGATGACGCCGGTCTCGTGGGCGAAGGCGAGGGCCCGGGCGATATCCCGGGCGACGCGGGCGACCTCCAGCTCCGGGAGGACCTTGCCGTCCTCGAGGACGGTCTCGAGGGAGGCCTGGAGCCGGGGCATGGCGAACCAGACGTGCTCGCCGTCCTGCCCGACGTCGAGGATGCGGATGATGTTGGGGTGACGCAGCTCCCCGGCAACCTGGGCCTCGTTCATGAACCGGGCGGTGAACTGCCTGTCGCCGGCGTACTTGGGCTTGAGAACCTTGAGTGCCACGTCAAGGGTGTCGCCCTCGCGGCGGGCGGCCATGACCCAGGCGAACCCGCCCCCGCCGATCAGGGCGGTGAGCCGATAGGGGCCGATCTTGTCCTGGGGCAGCCGGATCTCGGCACTGGTCAAGCCGGGCCTCTTGAGCTATGGGGCGATCGCGGTTAACTTACCATGCTACGGGCAATTACAGAATAGTCCCCGCACCGACGACGGGGATCGACAGAAGGAACACCAGATGGGTTACGACAAGACGGCTGCGGCCGCAAAGTACCAGTTGCACGAGAAGGACTTCGGATCGACGAAGGTCCAGGTCGCCCTGCTCAGTGCCCGCATCACCTCCTTGACCGACCACTTTCGGACCCATGCCAAGGACCACCACGGTCGTCGGGGCCTGCTCAAGATGGTGGGCAAGCGCCGCCGGCTGCTGGACTATTTGAAGCGCGCGAATCTCGCCGGTTACCGCCAGCTCATCGACGCGCTGGGGCTGCGGCATTAGCGCTCAGAGCCGACGGCGGAAAGCCGAGGGGGCGTGCTCCTTCGGCATTCAGCTTCGGGCTTTCAGCGATCACCCTGTTACACCAGAGTAGGGATTCCCAACTATGATGCATCGCATTGAGCGGACCTTTGCAGGCCGCCCCCTGCGGATCGAGTGCGGGCGGCTGGCCAAGCAGGCCGCGGGCAGCGCACTGGTCCAGTTCGGCGAGACGGTCGTCCTGGCGGCGGCGTCGGTGTCCGACACCCAGAGCAACCTGCCGTTCTTCCCGCTGCTCGTCGAGTACCGCGAGAAGTTCTACGCCGCGGGCAAGATCCCCGGCGGCTTCCTCAAGCGTGAGGCGCGGCCGCACGACGAGGAGATCATCGCGGCGCGGATCATCGACCGCTCGATCCGGCCGCTGTTCGCCGAGGGGTTCAAGAACGAGGTGCAGGTCTACGTCTATGTCCTCTCGGCCGACCAGGAGAACGACGCCGACGTGCTCGGCCTGATGGCGGCGAGCTTCGCGCTCACCAGCTCGAAGATCCCGTTCGCGGGGCCGATCGCGGCGGTGCGGGTAGGGCGGGTGGACGGTAAGTGGATCCTCAACCCGACCTTCCAGCAGCTCGAGTTCTCGGACCTCGACGTCGTGGTGAGCGGCAGCAAGGACTCGATCATGATGGTCGAGGGCGGCGCGGCCGAGTGCGGCGAGGAGGACATGCTCGCGGCACTCAAGGTGGCGCAGAAGGGCATCGCCGAGCTGGTGGCGATGCAGGAGGAGCTGCTCGGACACCACAGCCTGCCGAAGATGGAGTGGACGAAGGCGGAGCCGCCGGCCGACCTGGTGAAGCGCGTGAAGGAGATCGCCGAGCCACGGGTGAAGGAGGCGATGAACCTCGCGAGGAAGGAAGAGCGCGCGCAGGCCCTCTCCTCGCTCGCGGCCACGGTCCGGCACCAGCTCGATGCGGAGTTCCCCGACCAGGGGCGGCTGATCGGCGAGCTGCTCGAAGGGATGCAGTACGACTCGATGCGCAGGCAGGTGCTCGAGCACGGCGAGCGGATCGACGGGCGCGACACGAAGACGGTGCGGCCGATCTCGTGCGAGGTCGGCGTGCTGCCGCGCACGCACGGTTCGGCGCTGTTCACCCGCGGCCAGACGCAGGCGCTGGTGACGGCGACGCTCGGCAGCGTGGACGACGAGCAGCGGATCGACAACATCGACGTGCCGCGCGAGACGACGAAGTCGTTCATGCTGCACTACAACTTCCCGCCGTTCTGTACCGGAGAGGTGCGGCCGATGCGCGGCACCAGCCGCCGCGAGATCGGGCACGGGGCGCTGGCCGAACGGGCGATCACACCGCTGCTGCCGCCTTACTCGGAGTTCCCCTACACGATCCGCGTGGTCTCCGAGACCCTCGAGTCCAACGGCTCGTCCTCGATGGCGACCGTGTGCGGCTCGTCGCTCGCGCTGATGGACGCCGGCGTGCCGCTCAAGGCCGCCTGCGCCGGCGTGGCCATGGGGCTGATCAAGGCGGGCGACAAAGTCGCCGTCCTGACCGACATCCTCGGCACCGAGGACGCGCTCGGCGACATGGACTTCAAGGTCGCGGGGACCGAGCAGGGGATCACGTCGATCCAGATGGACATCAAGATCCAGGGCCTGGCGCTCGACATCATGGCGACGGCGCTGGAGCAGGCGCGCAAGGCCCGCCTGCACATCCTGGGCGCGATGAACAAGTCGCTCGCCACGCACCGCAGCGAGATGTCGCCGTGGGCGCCGCGGGTGATCACGATCCAGGTCAAGCCGAAGGACATCGGCAAGATCATCGGGCCCAAGGGCGCCGTGATCCGGGGTATCGAGGAGCAGTCGGGCGCCTCGGTGAGCATCGACGACGACGGCGTCGTCACGATCAGCGCCGTCGGCGGCGAGGCCGGGACCAAGGCCAGGGAGATGGTCGAGGCCCTGGTGCAGGAGCCCGAGATCGGGAAGACCTACACCGGCAAGGTGAAGACGACGACCGCCTTCGGCGCGTTCGTCGAGATCCTGCCCGGTGTCGAGGGCCTGGTGCACATCTCGGAGCTGCAGCACGGCCGCACCGAGAAGACCGAGGACGTCGTCAAGAAGGGTGACACCGTCGAGGTGAAGCTCCTCGAAGTCGACGACCGCGGGAAGATGCGGCTCTCGCGCAAGGCGCTGCTGCCGAAGTAGGTGCGCACCGAGCGGCTGGACGCCGGCGTCGTCCGGACCGAGGCGCCGAACGGGCTCGTCGTCCTGACCGAGACGATGCCCGCCGTCCGCTCGGCGGCAGCGGGGTTCTAGGTCCGCACCGCCTCGGCCCACGAGCAGCGCGCGCAGATGGGCGTCTCGCACCTGCTCGAGCACATGGTCTTCAAGGGGACCGAGCGGCGCAGCGCGCGCGAGATCGCGCTCGCGCTCGAGTCCCGCGGCGGCGCGCTCGACGCCTACACGGGCCGCGACCACACGTCCTTCCAGGCCCGCGTCCTCGACACCGACCTCCCGCTCGCCTTCGACGTCCTCGACGATCTGATCCGCCACCCGGTGCTCCGCGAGGACGACCTCGCCAAGGAGCGGCAGGTGATCATGGAGGAGATCGCGATGGTCGAGGACGACCCGGACGACCTCGTCTTCGACCTGCACGCCGGCACGCTGTGGCCCGAGCACTCCTACGGCTACCGGATCCTCGGCACGCCCGAGACGGTGGGGACGCTCCGGGTCGGCGACCTGCGGTCGCTGCACGGGGCCGCCTACCACCCACGCAACATGGTGTTAGCCGCGGCCGGCAGCGTCGAGCACGAGGCGATCCTCGGGATGCTGAAGGCCGCCGGGTGGCTCGACCTGCCGCCCGGCCCGGACCTGCGCAGGGTTACCCGTCCGGGACCGGGGACGCGCGGGCTGCGCCGCGTCGAGCGCGACACCAGCCAGGTGCACCTGGTGCTGGGCACGGAGACCTTCCCCTACGCGGACCCGCGCCGGCAGGCACTGATCCTGCTCGCGACCGTGTTCGGGGGCGGGATGAGCTCGCGGCTCTTCCAGCGGGTGCGCGAGGACCTGGGGCTCGCCTACACCGTCTACGCCTTCCACTCGTTCTACCAGCTCTCGGGCGTCACCGGCGTGTACGTCGGCACGCAGCCGCCGACGGCGGCGCAGGCGCTCGAGGTGATCCGCGAGGAGTATGCCCGCCTGGCGCGCCACGCGCTCTCGCCCCCGGAGCTGGCGGCCGCCAAGCAGCAGGTGAAAGGGCAGCTGGTGCTGGCGCTGGAGGGCCCGCTGTCGCGCATGTATCGTCTGGCCGGCCTGGCCCTCTACGGCGAGCCGTACCGGTCGATCGACCAGGTACTCGCGGAGGTCGAGGCCGTCACCGCCGACGAGATGGCGGCGGTCGCGGCCGAGTTCTTCGACCCGGAGCGCCAGGCGGTCGTCTGGCTCGGTCCCCACTGACCTCCGACGGACCGGCGGTGAGGGGTGATAGGGTGCCGCCGATCCTGTGCTACCACAAGGTCGACCCGCGGCTCGAGCTGGGGTTCACCCAGCTCGGGCCGCACGTGTTTCGGCGCCAGGTGGAGACGCTGGCGCGGCTCGGCTACCGGGCCCTCTCCGGCGCCGAACTGCTGGCAGCCGTCACGAACCCTCACCCCTCGAACCCCGCACCCCGCACCGTCGTCTTCACCTTCGACGACGGCTACGCGGCGCTGGCCGAGCACGCTTTCCCGGTCCTCGCGGACCACGGCTTTCCGGCGCTGGTCTTCGTGATCACCGACTACGCGGGCCGCGAGAACAGTTGGGACGTCCAGTACGGATGGCGCGTGTTCCGGCACCTTTCGTGGGACGATCTCGCCCGCTGGCAGGAGCGCGGCATCGAGGCGCACGCGCACGGGGCGACGCACGCGCGGCTTACCTGGCTCCCCGATGCCGAGGCGGCGGACGAGCTGCGCCGCGCGCGAGAGGCGATCGTGCAGCGGCTCGGCCGGGCCCCGCTCGGCATCAGCTACCCGTTCGGCGCGGTGGACGTGCGGGTGCGTGCGCTGGCGGAGGCGGCCGGCTATCGCCTGGGCTTCGCGGGCCCCGTGGCGGCGGCCGCCGCCGGGGAGAAGCACGACCCGCTGGTGCTCGCGCGGCTGCCGGTGTACGGCTGGGACCGGTTCGGCGTGCCGCTCGTCCTGCGGGGCGGCGTGTGGGGCACGGCGGGTCGCGGCGTCGCGCGCCTGACGAACCGGTGCGCCGTCGGGACCGCGCTCATCCAGCGGGCGCTGGGCCGGCGGTACATCAGCTGCCAGGCCGACCGTGAACCGTAGCCCGGTCGGGGGTTCGGTGGGGGCGCGTGAAAGGACCTTCACGCGGCGCCGCTTACGAGCCATCCACGGCGTCCCAGTCCCACCGACCCGCTTGCGACAAATCGCCACATTGCCGCTGGGGCCGGCCGCCGCAGCACGTGACACGGCCGAAGGGACAGCCCGATGATGCCGCCGTAGCGCCGCGGCGCCAGGGAGGCGCGGGACTTGCGGGCTCCGTTGTCCGGAGCCATCGCGCAAGGATACTGCCACGATGACCTACGTCGAGAGCGCCATCGTAGAAGAAACTCTGGGCGAGTTCGACGACCGGCGCGCCAACCTCATTCCCATCCTCCAGGAAATCCAAGCGGTCTACTCGTATTTGCCCGAAGGCCTGCTGCGCAGGGTCTCGCGGAAGCTGCGCGTGCCGCTGCCGGAGGTCTACCAGGTCGCAACGTTTTACCGGTGCTTCAGCCTGACACCGCTCGGCAGGCACGTCATCCA
The DNA here is from genome assembly GCA_964358595.1 of uncultured Gemmatimonadales bacterium. GTDB lineage: Bacteria > Gemmatimonadota > Gemmatimonadetes > Gemmatimonadales > JACORV01 > CAYHQJ01. Next base: position 44,322 of record CAYHQJ010000001.1, on the reverse strand, counting down.
GGTGTGCCTTGGGACCGCCTGCCACGTCCGCGGGGCGCCGCGGGTGCTGGACCGCGTGCTGCGGGACCTGAAGCTCCCGGTGCCGGGCACCACACACGACCTGCAGTTCACGGTGGAGACCGTGCGGTGCATCGGCTGCTGCGGCCTGGCGCCGGTGGCCCGCGTGGACAAGAACGTCCATGCCCACCTCACCCAAACCAAGGTGCCCGGACTGCTGAAGAAATACCGTCGCCAAGCGGATGCGAGCGCAGCGGAACCGACTCGACGAGGGTGACATGCTGACGCTTCGCTCACCGCAGGAACTGGAGGCGCTGAGGACAACCTGCCGGGAACCGGGTGGCAGCGGCCGGCCCTGCCTCTCGGTGTGCGCCGGCAGCGGCTGCACCGCTTCAGGCGCGCAGGAGGTGCTGCAGTCGCTGCGCCGGGAGCTGGAACGCCAGGGGCTGCAGGACGCGGTCGAGGTCAAGAGTACGGGTTGCCACGGCTTCTGCGAGAAGGGGCCGGTGATGGTCGTGTGGCCGGAGAAGGTGTTCTACAACGGCGTCGGCCCCCGCGACGCCGCGGCGCTCGTGGCCAGCGTCAGCAACGGCCGCAAGCCCGTGGAGCGCCTGCTCTACAAGGACCCGGTCTCCGGCGCGCGCGTCCTCCACGAGGATGAGGTGCCGTTCTACAGGCGCCAGCAACGTATTCTCTTCGGCAACAACGGGCAGATCGATCCCAAGGACATCCGCGACTATGTCCGCGTCGGCGGCTACGCGGCGCTGGCCAAGGCGTTGGCGACGCTGTCCGCGCCCGAGGTCGTGGACATGGTCTCGCGCTCCGGCCTGCGCGGCCGCGGCGGCGCCGGCTTCCCCACCGGGGTGAAGTGGCAGGCGCTGCGGGGCAATCCGGTCCGGCCGCACTACCTCATCTGCAACGCCGACGAGGGCGATCCCGGCGCGTTCATGGATCGCAGCCTCCTGGAGGGCAATCCCCACAGCGTCATCGAAGGGATGATCATCGGCGCCTACGCCCTGGACGCCAGCGAGGGCTTCATCTACGTGCGCGCGGAATACCCTCTCGCCGTCGAGAATCTGCGCGCGGCGCTTACCCAGGCGGAGCAGTACGGACTCCTGGGCGACGACATCCTGGGATCGGGTCACAGCTTCCGGATCCACGTCGTCCAGGGTGCGGGCGCGTTCGTCTGCGGTGAGGAGACCGCGCTCATCGCCTCTATCGAGGGGCGCGTCGGCGAGCCCCACGCCCGTCCGCCGTACCCGGTCCAGAAGGGACTCTGGGGCAAGCCGACGGTCATCAACAACGTGAAGACGTGGGCCAGCGTCCCGGTCGTCGTCAACCGCGGCGCCGAGTGGTACGCGTCGATCGGGACGGAGCGCAGCAAGGGCACCATGGTCTTCTCGCTGGTGGGGAAGATCACCAACACCGGTCTGGTGGAAGTCCCGATGGGCATCACGCTGCGCGAGATGATCTACGAGATCGGCGGGGGCATTCCCAAGGGCAAGGCGCTCAAGGCGATCCAGATCGGCGGGCCCTCCGGCGGCTGCATACCGGCGAGCCTGATCGATCTGCCCATCGATTACGAGGCCCTCACCGGGGCCGGATCCATGATGGGCTCGGGCGGCATCGTAGTCATGGACGAAGACACCTGCATGGTGGATGTCGCCCGCTACTTCATGGAGTTCCTGGAAGAGGAGTCCTGCGGGAAGTGCTTCCCGTGCCGCGAGGGGACCCAGCGGCTGCGGGGCATCCTCACCCGCATCTCGCAAGGCAAGGGCAGCGAGTCCGACCTCGCGCTGCTGGAGGACGCCGGCTGGATGATCAAGGAGTCCTCGCTGTGCGGTCTCGGCCAGACGGCGGCCAATCCGGTGTTGTCCACGCTGCGGTACTTCCGGGACGAGTATCTGGCGCACGTTCGCGAGAAGCGCTGCCCCGCCAAGGTCTGTCGCGAGCTGATTCGCTACGCCATCGAGCCCACGCTGTGTGACGGCTGTCACGCCTGCGTGCGGGTGTGCGCGTCCGAGGCGATCCTGGGCGAGAAGGACCAGCCGCACCGCATCGACTCGGCCAAGTGCATCAGGTGCGGTGCGTGTCTCGAGGTCTGCCAACCCGATGCCGTGCTGGTGAGCTGAGGAGTCTCCCGTGCCGAAGCTGACGATCAACGGGACCGAGGTTGAGGTCGAGCGTGGCAGCAGCGTGCTGGACGTTGCGCGCCTCTACGGCATACCGATCCCCACCCTCTGTCACGACGAAGGGCTCACGCCGTACGGAGCCTGCCGTCTCTGCCTCGTGGAGGTCTCCCGCGGGAACGGGAGGAGCCTCCAGGCGTCGTGCACCTGTCCGGCAGAAGACGGGCTGACGGTCTGGACGCACTCCGCCCGCGTGGAGCGTGCCCGCCGGCTGCTGCTCGAGCTGTACGTCGCGACCTCGCCCCAGTCCAAGCGGATCCAGGACCTGGCCTCGGCCGCCGGCGTGCGGCAGTGCCGGTACGAGCCGAAACACGAGACCTGCATCCAGTGCGGGCTGTGCGTGCGGATGTGTGCCGAGCAGATGATGGCGGGCGCCATCGGCTTCGCCGGCCGGGGCCTCAACCGACGCGTCGCCCGGCCGTTCGACATGACCAGCGAGCTGTGCCGCCAGTGCGGCGCGTGTCTCTACATCTGTCCCGTGTGCGAGCTGCGCTGCCAGGGCGCGGCGGCGGATACCACGCTGTGCAACGGCTGTGTCAATTTCGCGACTGTGTGCTTGCAGAGCTACGACAACGCGATGTGCTTCCTTGACCCGTGCCACGCCTGCGAGCTGGCGGGTCCGTTCCGCGCCGACGCGCGCAAGCGAATCCGCGCGGTACCCACTGCGCGCTAGCGGGAGAACACCTATGAGCTTCACGCGTCTCAATTCGTCCGCCGCCACGCTGACCAAGAACCGCACCGAGGACTCGATCAGCCCGCTCAGCGGGATGTGCGCCACCTGCATCGACGGCTGCATCGGGATGTGCGAGATCGGGAAGTCCGCGTACCGCGGCACGGAGATGATCTACCCGCAGCCCTTCGGGATCATCACTACGGCGTCCCAGAAGGACTACCCGGTGGACCTGTCGCACTTCACGATCCTGGGCCGGGCGACGGGGGCCTGGGGGATCGAGGCGGATAGCGACCGCGCCCTGTTCCCGAACGTGGATCTCGAGGTCACGATCGGCCGCGAGCCGGGGATCAAGAGCCGGCTGCCGTTCACGCTGGCCGCGATGGGCTCGACCAACGTGGCGACGAACAACTGGCCCGCTCTGGCGGCGGGCGCCGCGATCACCGGGACGATGATTGCTATCGGCGAGAACGTCGTCGGCATGGACATGGACGCGAAGTACGGCAACGGCAAGGTGATCTCGGGCCCGGACCTGGAGTGGCGGGTCCGCTGCTTCCGCGACTGGCAGGAGGACGGCTACGGCGACGTCGTCGTCCAGGCCAACGTCGAAGACACGAAGGCCGGCGTGCAGGAGTACGCCCTCACCAAGCTGGGCGTCACCAGCGTCGAGCTGAAGTGGGGCCAGGGCGCCAAGGATATCGGCGGCGAGGTGAAGATCCGGGACCTCGCCAAGGCGCAGGAGCTCCAGCGCCGCGGCTACATCGTGCTCCCCGATCCGTCGAGCCCGCACGTCATCGAGGCGTTCCGGCTCGGCAGCTTCCACGAGTTCGAGCGGCACTCGCGCGTCGGCATGGTGGACCAGGACTCGTTCCTGAAGCGCGTGGAGATGCTGCGCAACCTCGGCGCCAAGCACGTCTTCCTCAAGACGGGCGCCTACCGCCCGGTGGACCTCGCGCGCGCCGTGAAGTTCGCCTCGCTGGCCGAGCTCGACCTGCTCACGGTGGACGCGGCGGGCGGCGGCACCGGGATGAGCCCGTGGCGAATGATGAACGAGTGGGGCATTCCCGGCATCGAGCTGCACTCGCTGCTCCGGGACTACCTGCAGCGTCTCGCGACCAGGGGCCGGTTCGTCCCGGCCGTCGCGCTGGCGGGCGGCTTCACCTTCGAGGACCAGATCTTCAAGGGCCTCGCGCTGGGCGCCCCGTTCGTCCGGCTCATCGCGATGGCGCGGGCACCGCTCGCGGCGGCCATGGTCGCCAAGACCATCGGCAACGCCATCGCGCAGCAGAGCCTGCCCATCTACATCGAGCGCTTCGGCACGTCGCTGGACGAGATCTTCGTCACCGCGCCGGAGCTGCGCCAGAAGTACGGCGACCGGTTCGACAAGCTGCCGGCGGGCGCGATCGGGTACTACACGTACTACCAGCGCCTCGCGCAGGGCCTGCGCCAGCTGATGGCCGGCGCGCGCAAGTTCGCGCTGCGGTACGTGGAGCGCGGCGACATCGCGGCCCTCACGCGCGAGGCCGCCGCGATCAGCGGCATCCCCTACGTCATGGAAGTGGACCAGGAGGAGGCGGAGAAGATCCTGGCCCAATAGTGACGTACCGCTCGTGGAAGGTCTTCAGCGTGCGCACCAGCTCCTCGATCTCCTCGATCGGTGGCAGGAACGTGGTGCGGAAGTGGAAGGTGCCCGGCTGCTGACCAAAGCCGGAGCCGGGCACCACGCAGATCCCCGTCTCCTCCAGCAGGGCGAGGCAGTAGTCCGAATCGCGGCGCGCCTCGCATACGCGCCGCTCCTCCGGCGTCATCCGCTCGATGTCCACGCCGGGCTCGCTCGGCAGCTCGAAGCGCACGAAGCCGTACATCGCCCCCTGCGGCATCTCCAGCGACATCCCCGCGATGGAGTTGATGCCCCGGTCGAGCAGCTCGGCCTTCGCCTTCAGGGCGTGCAGGATGGCATCGCGTTCGGCGGTGAACACGGCGTAGCTCGCTTCGCCGGGCCGGGGCGGCGCGACCATCACGTAGGTAGCGAGCTGGCCCGGCACGTTGGCGCATAGAGCGATGGACTGCAGCTTCGCGAGCTCGGCGACGACGTCGGCGGGTACGTTGCGCATCTCGACGTAGCCGCCGCGGTGGCCGCATTCGCCGAGAAAGCCCTTGGAGACCGAGTGGAAGCTGAACAGTGAGACGTCGCGCTCGCCGAGGTCGTGCAGCGCCTTCGCGAACGAGAAGAACTTCCGGTCGCTCGCGTACACGTTTTCCTGGTAGACTTCGTCGGCCATGATCGCGAGGCCGTGGCGCCTCGCGAATCCCACGACCATGCGGATGGTGTCGTAGGTGAGGACGGCACCGGTCGGGTTGCCGGGATTGATCACGACGAGGGCGACGGGCGTCACGCCCTCGTGCGTCGCGCGGGTGAAGGCGTCGGTCAGCGCTGCCTCGGAGAGCTGCCAGTGGCGCGCCTCATCGACGTAGTAGTCGACCTCCCGCCCGCCGTAGAGGGCGATGACGGCGCTGTAGAGCGGGTACTGTGGCACCGGGATCATGATCCCCGTGGTGGGACCCTTGAGCAGCGCGATGATGACCAGCTCGATCGCGCGGCTCGCGCCGTCGGTCAGGATGACGTGATCCCGGTCGGCGCTGATGCCGTCGCGCCGCGCGATGAAGTCGGCCACCGCCTGCCGGATGAACGGGATCCCGCAGCTCTGGGAGTACGCGCCGGTGCCCGCCGGGTGGCGCTCGAGGACCGCCCGCGCCCCGGCGGCCACGTCCGGCGGATAGTGCGCCGCGGCGCGCGGATCGTCCAGCAGCGCGGGGTACTCGACCAGGCTGAGGAGCTGCCGGAGGTAGGTCGTGGGCTTCTGCTGCAGGGCCTGCGGGTTGCCGATGTTGCAGTAGACGATCCTGCGGCCCTGCTCCTCGAGCTCCTGTGCCCGCGCCACGATGGGGCCGCGCACGGCGTACTGGGCGCGCAGGGCGTTGGGGTTCAGGTCCTGTCTCGAGATCATGCGCCGGCGCTCCTGCGGGGCGGTGGCACTTCAGGGCCCGCCGACAATCCGGCGGACGATCGTGATGGCGGTGGGGTAGTGGATCGCGCCGAGCGGCGTGTCGATCACGGGGACAGCGCGCAGGGACACTTCGGTCGGGCGCCCGCCGGCGCCGAGCAGCCCGAGGGCCAGCTCGAACGCGTCGCGCCCGCTGGCCTGGAAGAACTCGTAGAGGTCGAGCCGGACCGGCACGGCGACGTCCTGGGGCTCGCCAGGCGGGAACGTGTATGTGGTGTCGATCGTCCCCGACACCGTCTCCCGCCCGTTGAGCGCGAGGGTCCAGGTCAGCCGGAGCATCCGTGCCGTCACGGGGTTGTCGGCCGGGTTCTCGCCGCGCAGGTGCAGCGTGAACTCGGCCGGCACCTGGCGGCGGGCCACCGCCGCCGCGAGGCGGCCCGCCTCCCGGAGGTCGAGATCGGCGAAGGAGCGGACCTGGTCGAGCGAGACGCCCGCCAGGGAGACGCCCGACACGCGGTCGATCGCGAAGTCCACCTGGCGCAGCGCGGTGAGTTGCCGGACCGTCGCGCAGGCCGGAGCCGTCAGGGCAGCGGCGAGGGCGAGGGCCGCGACACGGCGGGCGCTCGCCATCAGACGAAGAACCGGGCGGCGACCGGAATCAGCTGCGGATGGTTCACCAGCGCGTGCGCGAAGATCCTGCCGAGGGTGCGCTTCTCCAGCGGAATCGCGTTCACCGTGCGCGCCAGCTTGTTGAAGAAGGCGTCGTCGAGCTTGGTGAGCGCTTCCTTGAGCCGGTAGTACTTGAGGTGGTCGTCGCCCAGGAGCGCCATCCAGTCGTCGTGGTAGCGCTGGAGCCGCCTCGCGGACGTGTCCCCTTCGGCGAGTGACGCGGCGGCGTGGCGGCCGGCCAGCCGGCCCGCTTTCATCGCGTTCACGATGCCGCCGCCGGAAAGCGGGTTGATCATGTGGGCCGCGTCGCCGGCGAGCATCACGCCGTCGGTGGTCGTCCGCTTGACGGTCGTGGCGACGATCACGCCGCCCACCGTGAGCCCGACGACGGTGCCCTGCGGGAAGTAGCGCGCCACGTACTCGTCGAGGTACTGTCGCGCGTTCCGGCCGTCGGACTTGAGCGCGACCATCCCGAGGCCGACGTTCGCGACACCGACGCTCTTGGGGAAGATCCACCCGTAGCCACCCGGCGCCCACCGGCTGGTGAAGTGCAGGTAGATGGCGTCGGGGTCGAACGCGATGTTCGAGACGACATACTGCGCGCAGGACTCCATGTCGCGCGACGCGACGCGCGTGTCGAGGCCCGCCCAGCGGCCCACCATGGACTCCACGCCGTCGGCGCCGATCACGATCTTCGCGCGGATCTCCTGCTCGCCGCGCGGGCCCGTCAGCCGCACCTTCCAGCCGCCGTCATCGCGCACCATCCCGCACGCCTCGGTGCGAATCAGGACTTCCGCGCCCGCGCGGCGCGCCTCGTCGGCGAGCACCGGCTCGAAGCGCGTGCGGTCGAGCACGTAGCCGACGTCACCCTCGGCTACGCGCACCTCGGTGTCGTCGGGCGCCCAGAAGATGACCTTGGTGATCCGGCGGGAGACCCAGTCGGCGCCGGTGGGGTCGAGGAACTCGCGCAGGCCGGCGCTGCCGACGCCTTCGGCGCAGCGCACCGGCGCGCCGATGGCGCGGTCGCGCTCGATCAGGAGGACGTCGAGTCCCGTGCCGCCCGCCGCCGCCTCCCGCGCGGCAATGCAGCCGGCGGGCCCGGCACCGACCACGAGCACGTCGGTCTTACGCATCCACCATCGCGAGCGCGCCGACGGGGCAGGGCGCGATGCACTTGACGCACCCCGTGCAGGTGTCGCCGTCCACCACCAGACCCTTGCGGGTCATGTGGATCGCCTCGGGGGGGCAGAGCGGCATGCAGAGGCCGCATTCGTCGCACAGGTCGTTGTCCACGACCGCGACGCGGCGCACGGTGGTGACGGGCATTGGGCGAGATTACCCAGGGGCCGTCGCGGGTGTCAACCAGGGACTCCGGGAGGCCGTTTTGTGGCGCCAGTGCCACATGCTCGGGGCCGCTTGCTCGAACCGTACAGCGCGGCTATGTTGCGGTACTATCAATGACTTACGGGGGGTCGCGGGCGGCCCTCTGGCAGGCCGCACCTTCAACCGGGTCAACCGTCGCCGGAATGCGCTGGCCGTCATTCAAGCTGGGGTCGTTCCTTCCCGCCAACGAAATCGCCGTCGATCTCGGCACCTCGAACACGCTGATCTACGTGCGCGGCGAGGGGATCGTGCTGAACGAGCCTTCGGTCGTCGCGATCGAGAAGCGCACGGGGAAGATCGCGGGCATCGGCCTCGAGGCGAAGCGCATGCTGGGCCGCACGCCGGACGGCGTGCTCGCGGTGCGGCCGCTGAAGGACGGCGTGATCGCCGACTTCGACGTGACCGAGAAGATGCTGCGCTACTTCCTCTCGGAGATCATCAACAAGCACGTCTTCCCGGTGAAGCCGAAGGTTATCATCTGCGTGCCGAGCGGGATCACCGAGGTGGAGAAGCGCGCGGTGCGTGACAGCGCGCAGTCGGCGGGCGCGAAGCAAGTGTACATGGTGGCCGAGCCGATGGCCGCGGCGATCGGCGTGGGGCTGCCGATCGAGACGCCGACCGGCAACATGGTGATCGACATCGGCGGCGGCACGACCGAGATCGCAGTGATCGCGCTCAGCGGCATCGTGTGCGACACCTCCATCCGCACGGCCGGCGACGAGATGGACACCGCCATCGTGCAGTTCATGCGCAAGAACTACAACCTACTGATCGGCGAGCCGACAGCCGAGCGCGTCAAGATCGAGATCGGCTCGGCGGCGCCGGTGGGCGAGGAGCGCGAGATGGCGGTGAAGGGACGCGACCTCGTCTCCGGGATCCCCAAGACGGTGCGCGTGCACTCGAGCGAGATCCGCGAGGCGATCCAGGAGCCGGTCCAGCAGATCGTGGACGCGGTGCGCCGCGCCCTCGAGATCACGCCGCCGGAGCTGGCGAGCGACATCGTGGACCGCGGCATCGTCATGACCGGCGGCAGCGCGCTGATCCGCGGGCTCGACATCCTCCTGTCGCACGAGACCAGCCTCCCGATCCACGTGGACGAGGACCCGCTCACCTGCGTGGTCCGCGGCACGGGGCGGATCCTCGACGATCCCGAGAAGTACCGCGCCGTCCTGACGACGTAACCGCGCGTGGCCCTGCGGACGGAGCGCTACGGGACGCGGGCCGACACGGCCGTGTTCGCCGCCTGCCTCGTGCTGGCGCTCGTCGCATTGGCCCTCCCCGACGCTCTGCGCCAGCCGATCGCCGGCGCGCTCCGCCGGACCGTCCTCTTCCCGGCCCTCACCGTCGAGCGGCAGAGCATAGAGTCGGCGCAGTACCGCCAGCGCCTCACGGCGCTGCGCGCCGAGCGCGACTCGCTCGCGCTGGCGGCGGCCTTCCTCCCGGAGCTGCGCGCGGAGAACACGCGGCTGCGCCGGCTGGTCGGGCTGGGCGCGCGGCTGGGGGGCGCTTTCGTCACGGCCGAGGTCTTGCACCAGGCCGGGGTCACGGATGGGCTCACCCTCGTGCTTTCGGCCGGCGCCGCCGAGGGAGTGGAGCAGCTGGCGCCGGTCGTGGCGGCGCGCGGCCTGGTCGGGATGGTGCGCTCGGTGGACGCGCACACGAGTGTGGCGCTGGCGTGGACACACCCGGACTTCCGGGCGAGCGCGATGGTGGATGGGGGCGACGTGTACGGCATCGTCGCGGCCCGGCGCGAGTCGGCCGCCGGCGAGGTCATGGAGCTGCGCGGTGTCGCCTACCGGGACCAGCTCGCGCCCGGAACGCGGGTGGTGACCTCGGGGCTGGGCGGCGTATTCCCGCGCGGCATTCCGCTCGGCACCGTCCAGGGGATACTCAGTGAATCCGCGGGGTGGGAGCGTACGTATCTGCTGCGACCGGCGGTGCACCCTGCGGATGCCTCGCACGTGATGATTCTCTCGCCCGCCCCGGTTTCCGACCGGTCCTCCGCCTTCAGCGACTCGTCCACGACCGACAGCCTGCCGAGATCCCCGTGATCGGACGCGGTCCCCTCGCCATGCTCCTGCTCGCGGCACGCGCGTTCGTCGGGGCAGCGCCGGCCGCCGCGCAGGGATCACCGGAACTGCGCGCAGCGGATCTGCGCTCCGACCTGTTCGCCATCGCCCACGACTCGATGGGCGGGCGCGACACCGGAGAGCCCGGTAACTTCAAGGCGGCCGAATGGGTCGCCGCGTCGTTCCGGCGCTTCGGGCTGCAGCCGGCGGGAGAGAACGGGACCTTCTTCCAGACGCTCGCGTTCGTGCGAATCGCACCGGACACGGCCTCCCGCATCACGGCCGTGCCGCTGCGCTACCCGGCGCGCAACGTCGTGGCCATCCTGCCGGGGCGGGATCCCGCGCTGCGCTCGACGTATGTCTCGCTCAGCGCACACAACGATCACCTCGGCGTGAGCGGCACGAGCGTGGACCACGATTCGACGCGCGCACACAACCGCGTGGTCCGGCCGGCGGGCGCCGACTCCCCGAACCGTCCCGCCACGGCCGAGGAGCGGGTGCGGATCCGGGCGCTGCGCGACAGCCTCCGGACCGACCACGCACCGCGGCCGGATTCGATCTACAACGGCGCGGACGACGACGGCTCGGGAACGGTGACGCTGGTGGAGGTTGCCCGCGCGCTCGCCGCTGGGCCGCGCCCGCGCCGCTCGGTGCTGTTCGTTTCGCACGCGGCGGAGGAGCGCGGGCTGCTCGGCTCGCGGTGGTTCGCCGACCATCCGACGGTCCCGCGCGACTCGATCGTCGCCGAGATGGACCTGGACATGGTCGGGCGCGGCATGGCGGCCGACCTGCCGGGCGGCGGGCCGGAGTACCTCGAGGTGGTCGGCGCGCGGCGGCTCTCGACCGAGTTCGGCGATCTGCTCGAGGCGGCGAACGCGCGGCTCGCGCAACCGTTCCGCTTCAGCTACGAGTTCGACGCGCCCGGCCACCCGCTCCGGTACTACTGCCGCGCCGATCACTACAGCTACGCGCGCTACGGCATCCCGTCCGTCGCGCTCTCGCGCGGCGTGCACCTCGACTACCACCAGGTAACGGACGAGCCGCAGTACATCGCCTACGACGACATGGCCCGCGTTGGGCAACTGGTGCTCGAGGCGGTGCGCGCGGTCGCGGACCTCGAGCGTCGGCCCGTGGTGGACGGGCCGCGCGGCGACCCGAACGCGCCATGCCGGCAGTGACGGGAGGCGCCCCGGCCCGATGAGGAACACGCCGGCCCTCGCCCGGTTCTGGGGGCTGCTGCTCCTCCTCGTGGCGCTCCACTTCGCGGTCCGCCCGCGGCTCGGCGACCCGCGCTTCGCCCCCGACTTCGTGCTGGTCGCGCTGTTGTTCTTCGCCGTGCGCACGCGGCCGGGCGCGGGCGCGGCGGCCGGCTTCCTCGTTGGCCTGATGACCGACGCCCTGGCGCCGACTGCCTTCGGCTCGGCGGCGCTCGCCTGCACGGTGGTCGGCTACGGCGCGGCGTGGCTCACGACGCTCACCTTCGCCGACAACCTGCTGATCAACGCGCTGTTCGTCTTTGCCGCCTCGTGGCTGCGGGACGCCGTCCAGGTGCTCGCCGCGAACCAGCTCGCGGGCGGCGCGCTGGCCTGGCAGCTGCTCGCCTGGTCCCCGCTCTCGGGGCTGACGACCGCGGCGGCGGCGTTCGCCGTGCTGCTCGTGTTCCGCGGCTGGCTCGCCGCGCGGCCGGCGTGAGCGGCCGCCAGGCGTTCCACCCCTTCCTGCTCGCGCAGCGGGGCACCGCCGCCGCGCGCGCGCTGCTGCTGGTCTTCGGCCTGCTGGGGCTGTCGTTCTTCCGGCTCCAGGTTCTCCAGCACGACAAGTACCGGTTGAAGTCGGAGTCGAACCGCCTGCGCCCGGTGCCGCTCCCCGCGCCGCGCGGGCTGATCCTCGACCGCCGCGGGCGCATCATCGCCGAGAACGTGCCGGGCTACTCGGTGCTGGTGCTCGCGGCGAACGCGGACTCGCTGCGCGCGATGCTGGCCCGGCTCGAGCCGCTCGTGGCGCTCGACACGGAGCAGGTGCGCCGCATCATCCGGCGCTATCGCGCCGCGCCTTACGAGCCGACGCTCGTCGTCAAGGATGCGCCCTTCGCCCTCGTCGCGCACCTCGAGGAGCGGCGATCCACGCTGCCGGGCCTCGTCATCCAGACCGAGCCGAAGCGCATGTACCCCGACAGCACGGCGGTGGCGCACATCGTCGGCTACGTGGGGGAAGTCACCGAGCAGGAGCTGGCGACGCCCGCCTACGGCGACCGCCGCCCCGGAGCGATCGTGGGCCAAGAGGGCCTCGAGCGCGAGTACGAGGACTCGCTCAAGGGCTCGGACGGCGTGCGGTTCGTCGAGGTGGACGCCCTGGGCCGCGTGATCAGGGACCAGGGGGCGCCCGCGCTCGCCACCGAACCCGGGCACGTCATCCGTACCACGATCGACCTCGACCTCCAGCGGTTCGTGGCGTCCATCTTCCCGGCGACCCGGCGCGGCGCGATCGTCGCGATGGACCCGCGCAGCGGCGCGATCCTCGCGCTTTACTCGAACCCGGCCTACGACCCGAACGCCTTCGTCGGCGGGATCCAGCGCGACAGCTGGCGCGCCCTCAACGAGGATCCGGCGCGGCCACTCCTCAACCGCGCGATCGCGACCCGCTATCCGCCGGCCTCGACCTTCAAGCTCGCGATCGCGACGATGGCGCTGCGCCACGGCGTGGCGCGCTTCGACAGCCACATGCCGCAGCCGTGCCGCGGGGGCATGCAGATCGGCAATCGGTTCTTCAAGTGCTGGAAGAAGGAGGGGCACGGCTCGCTGGACCTGGTCGGCGCCATCGCCAGCTCGTGCGATGTGTACTTCTATCAGCTCGGCATGCGACTCGGCGTGACCAACCTGCTCGAGGACGGCAACGCCATGGGCTTCCGCAGCGTCAGCGGGATCGACCTGCCGGGCGAGCTCAGGTCGGCGTTCCCGGCGGGACCGGCCTACTACGACCGGCTTTACGGCCGCGGGCGCTGGACCAACGCCGTCGCCGTGAACCTCGCCATCGGGCAGGGGGAGAACGCGCAGACGCTGATCAACATGGTGCGCTTCTACGCCGCGCTCGCCAACGGCGGCCACGTCCCCACGCCCTACGTGGTGCGCGAGCGCGCGGCGCCGCCGCCCGTCGTCCAGCTCCCCGAGAGCACGTTCCTCGGCGTGCGCCAGGCGCTCATCGCGGTGGTGGAGCGGGGCACGGCCCGCGGCGTGCGCCTCGAGCGGCTGCGGCTGGCGGGCAAGACCGGTACGGCCCAGAACCCGCACGGCCCCGACCACGGGTGGTTCATCGGGTTCGCTCCCGCCGCCGACCCGGCGATCGTCGTCGGCGGCATCATGGAATTCGCCGAGCACGGCACGATCGTCGCGCGGTACGTGGCCCGCGTCGTGGAGCGCTACCTCCTGGGGCCCGACTCGGCCCGCGCCGCGGACACCGAGATCGTGCCCCTCCGGATCCCGGAGGATACGGCCCCGCGCTCCGAGCCGCGGGATTCGGCGGCCCCGCCGTCCCCGCGAGCCCCGCGCCCGGCGGCGCCCCGGCCCGTCACAGCCCCGGCCCCAGGGAAGCGCCGGTGAGAGCTTTCGCCAAGCTCGACCGGCCGCTGCTGCTCGTCACCCTCGCGCTGGCCGCCTACGGGGTGCTGATCCTCTACTCGGCGGGCCAGACCGACGTGCCGACGTCGGTCGCGCACGTCTGGCAGCGGCAGCTCGTCTGGTTCGGCATCGGGGTCGTGGGCGCGGCGCTGGCGATGCGCTTCTCGCCGCGGGTCCTCGAGTGGTTCGCGCCTGCCCTTTACGGTGCCGGCCTGTCGATCCTGGTGATCACGCTGTTCATCGGGACGGGAGGCGGGACCGCCGTCTCGTCGCGGTCGTGGATCACGATCGCGGGCGTGCGCCTGGGCCAGCCCGCCGAGTTCGCCAAGCTGACGACGGTGCTCATGCTCGCCCGCTACCTCGCCGGCCAGCGCGCGCCGGCGGCGACCATGCGGGAGCTCATCCCCCCGTGCCTCATCGCCGCCGCGCCGGCCGCGCTGGTGATGCTCCAGCCGGACCTCGGCAGCGCCGTCGTGTTCGCCGGGATCCTGTTCGCGATGCTGTTCTGGGCCGGCGTGCGGATCCCGCTCCTCGTCCTGCTCGCCTCGCCGATCCTGTCCCTGGTGCTCGCGTTCTCGGCGTGGTCGTGGGGCGGGTGGATCCTGATCCTGTGCGTCCTGCTCGTCCTGTGGCGGCCGTACGTTTGGGAGGGGCTGGCGGTCCTGGGCGCCAACCTCGCCATGGGGATCGTCGCCCTCCCCCTCTGGCAACGGCTTGCGACCTACCAGCAGCACCGCCTCGTTTCGTTTCTGAACCCCGAGCTGGACCCACGTGCCACGGGCTGGCACATCATTCAGTCGAAGATCGCGATCGGCAGCGGCGGGTGGCTCGGGAAGGGTTTCACCATGGGGTCGCAGAAGCGCCTGGCGTTCCTGCCGGCCCAGCATACCGACTTCATCTTTTCGGTGGTGGGCGAGGAGCTCGGCTTCATCGGCGTCGTGGTGGCCCTGGCGCTCTTCTTCCTCCTGCTCGGCACGCTGATCCGGATCGCCCGGCGCGCCCCCGATCCGTTCGGCAGCCTGGTCGCCTTCGGCGTCGTGGGGGTGTTCTTCACCCACATCTTCGAGAACGTGGGGATGACGGCCAATGTGATGCCCATCACCGGCATCCCGCTGCCGTTCTTCTCGTACGGGGGGTCGTTCCTGCTCACCTGCTGGGTGATGGTCGGACTCTGCCTCCGGCTCGCACAAGAGGGGAAAGAGCTTGGCTATCGTGAATTGTGACAACGACTTAGAAGCTGCTACTGGCGCGGGTCCGGGGCGCTGCCCAGATTAGCGGGTCCCTATGGGTGGCCCCTGCCAGGGCCCGACACACCAATCCCAACGACTTGACCCACATGGCCTGGTTCCGAAAGGATCGGCGTCCTCGGACGTCCCAACGCGAGCGGCTGGAAATCCCGGCCGACGTATGGGAGAAGTGCGAGGAGTGCGGTCATGTGGACGTGCGGGAGAACTTCGCGCGGGCATTCGAGGTCTGCCCGGGCTGCGGCAACCACAAGCGCGTCGGGGCGGCCGTCTACATCTCCCTGCTGTCCGACGACGACAGCTTCAAGCCGGCCGACACCAACCTGCGCTCCGTAGACGTCCTCGCGTTCGACTCGTACAGGGACCGCTTGGCCGCCTCCTTCAAGAAGGCGGGGACGAACGACGCCATCCACACCGGCTCGGCGACGCTGGACGGGGTCCCGATCCAGCTCGGGGTGATGGACTTCAAGTTCATGGGTGGCTCGATGGGGTCGGTGGTGGGTGAGAAGATCGCCCGGATGGCGATGCGGTCGCTGGCGCAGAAGGAGTCCCTGGTCATCGTGTCGGCGTCGGGCGGCGCGCGGATGCAGGAGGGTGTGCTCTCCCTCATGCAGCTGGCCAAGACCAGCGTGGTGATCGCGCAGCTCAAGGAGCACGGGATCCCGTTCGTCTCGATCGTGACGAACCCGACGACCGGCGGCGTCTCTGCCTCGTACGCTATGCAGGGGGACGTGATCATCGCCGAGCCGGGCGCGGTGGTCGGGTTCGCGGGGCCGCGCGTGATCAAGCAGACGATCGGCCAGGACCTCCCCGAGGGGTTCCAGACCGCCGAGTTCCTGCTCGAGCACGGGATGATTGACGCCGTCGTGCCGCGCAGCCATCTACGCTCGACGACCAGCCGGCTGGTGCGGCTGCTCCTCAACCAACCCGAGACGGACGGAGTGCTCGCCTCCTGACGGTCCGCAGCTTCGCCGACGCCTGTCGCTTCCTCTTCCCAAGAACTGCCGGCGGTATCAAGTGGGGCCTCGAGACGACCGGGGCGCTGCTCGACGTGCTCGGCCATCCGGAGCGGCACTACGCTACGGTGCACGTAGGGGGCACCAACGGGAAGGGGAGCACCGCCGCCATGCTCGCGGCGATCCTGCGCGCGGCGGGGCTGCGCGTGGGGCTCTACACGTCGCCGCACCTGGTGTCGTTCTGCGAGCGGATCCAGGTGGATTGCGTGGCGGTTGCCGAGGCGGCGGTCGCGGCGTGGGTGGCGCGGCTCGAGGAGGTCGCCCTGGCGCGTCAGGCCTCGTTCTTCGAGATCACGACGGCCGTGGCGTTCGCCGACTTCGCGGCGCGGGGCGTGGACGTCGCGGTGATTGAGGTCGGGCTCGGCGGGAGGCTCGACGCGACCAACGTGATCGCGCCGCTCGCCTGCGGTGTGACGCGGATCGCGCTCGAGCACACCGATTACCTCGGCGATTCGCTCGAGGGGTTCGCCCGGGAGAAGGCCGGGATCGCCAAACCCGGGGTGCCGTTCCTCACCACGGAGCCGAACGACGCGCTGGCCGCGGTGCTCGGAGCCGCGGCGCGGGGGCTCGGGGCGGAGTTCATGCGGGTGGATCCCGCGGGCGCCGCCGGCCTCGAGCTCGGGCTGGTAGGCCCGCACCAGCGGGCCAACGCCGCGCTCGCGGTCGCCTTGGCGCAGCAGCTCCCGGGGCGGTTCCGGCCGGACGAGGGAGCGATTGCGCTCGGGCTGAAGGTGGCGCGGCTGCCGGGGCGCTTCGATCGGCGCGGGCGGTGGCTGTTCGACGTAGCGCACAACCCGGACGGGATGCGGGCGCTGGTGGCGGCGCTGGCAGGATCCCCGCTTCCGCGGCCGGTGTTCGCGGTCGTCTCGATCCTGCGGGACAAGGCGTGGCGGGAGATGCTGACGCTCCTGGCCTCGGCGGTGGACCTGCTGGTGCTGACGCGCGCACCGAGCGCGCCGGAGGGGCGCGCGTGGTCGCTCGAGGTGGCGGCGGAGTGGGCGCGCGGGCAGGGCATTCCCGCCCGCGTCGAGGGGGATTTCGGGAACGCGCTCCATGTGGCGTCCGCGACGGCGCGCACGGTGCTCGTCACGGGCTCGTTCCACACCGTCGGCGACGCGATGGCGTGCTTGCCCGGCCTCGCGCCGCTCGGCTAGATTATCTAGATGCGCTTCGTCGCCCTGCCAGGGTTTCGCGATGCTTATCCCGACGCCCTCGCGAGGCGACGTCGCATTCTCGGGGTGTGGCGCGAGGTCGCCGCGCGCTACGGGTTCGAGGAGTACGACGGGCCGCCGCTGGAGCCGCTCGAGCTGTACACGCAGAAGAGCGGCGAGGAGATTGTCGAGCAGCTCTACGCGTTCCTGGACAAGGGCGGCCGCCAGGTGGCGCTGCGGCCCGAGATGACGCCGACCCTGGCGCGCATGGTGGCCGCGCGCGCCCAGCAGCTCAAGAAGCCGATCCGCTGGTTCAGCATCCCGCAGCTGTTCCGCTACGAGCGGCAGCAGCGGGGCCGGCTGCGGGAGCATTTCCAGCTCAACATGGACATCATCGGCGAGGCCGGACCGCTCGCCGACGCCGAGGTGATCGCCGCGGCAATCGACGTCGTGCGCGCTCTGGGCTTCGGGCCGTCGGACGTGCGGGTGCGGCTCTCGGACCGGCGGGTGCTGGCCGCGGCTCTGACCGAGGGGCTGGGCGTGCTCGAGGCCGAGGTCCCGAGAGTGCTGACCGCGTTCGACCGCTACGAGAAGTCGAAGGAGGCGGCCGAGGAAGCGCTCGGCGAGATCTTCGTGGAGGACGCGGCGCGGGCGCACCGCGTCCGGCAGTTCGCCGCGGCGCTCGGCGATCCGGCGCCGCTGCTGGAGCTGCCCGCGGCGGGAGCGCTCCGGGGGTGCGTGGCGCACCTCGGGGCGATGGGGCTCGGCGAGTTCGTGGACGTGGATTTCCGGGTCGTGCGCGGTCTGGCGTACTACACCGGGATCGTCTTCGAGCTGTTCGACGCGCAGCGCTCGCTGCGGGCGATCTGTGGCGGCGGGCGCTACGACGACTTGCTCCAGCAGCTGGGCGGGGTGAACCTGCCGTGCGTCGGCTTCGGGATGGGCGATGTGGTGCTTGGCGAGCTGATCGCCGAGCGCGAGGGTGCGCCGCCGGCGCTGCCGTCGGCGGACGTTTTCGTGGTGATGGTGACGGAGGACGATCGCGACGCCGTGTTGGGACTCGCCCACGCGTTGCGGGACCGCGGCCTGCGCGTCGAGTTCGCTCTGAAGAAGCAGGCGGTCGGCAAGCAGCTGGAGCTGGCGGCGGCGCGCGGGGCGCGCCACGCGATCGTGGTGGGGCCGGCGGAGCGCGGGGCCGGCGAAGCGGTCGTTCGCGTTCTCGGCACGGGCGCGGAAACGCGGGTCACGCTGGAGCATCTGCGAAGGGACTATGCGTTCCAGGACTGAGTGGCTGGCGATCGCCATGGTGGCGCTCGGGGCGTGCAGCGTCGAGCGCGGTTCGCCCCCGGGGCAGCCGAACGCCTCGCAGGGCGGAGCGGAATTCAGCTTCCGGGCGTGGCCCGACAGCGCGCCGCCGTCGTCGCGTCAGGTGTTCGACCGCGAGCGGCAGACGGTCGCGGCCGGCGTGGCGCGGCTGATCGTGCACGCGATCATCGGCGTGGACCAGGGACGGGCCGCGGCGCGGATGGCGATGCAGGCGATCGCCGACAGCGCGCGGCACCGGGACACGACGCTCGCCGCGGTGCGGGTGATCGGCTACTTCCCGCCGACCATGACGGACAGCAGCGCGCAGGGGGCCACGCTCACGCCGATGGGCTACCTCGAGTGGGTGCCGCTGCCGGGGTGGGACTCGGCGAGCGTCTCCACTGCGCGTGCCGGCCACCGGGTGAACATCGTGTGGTTGCGGGACGTGCCTGAGGCTCCCGCCCGGGTGACGCCGTGAGCCAGGGCGCCGGGATTACGCCGCGGGCGCAGGACTTCAACGCCTGGTACAACGAGGCGATCATGCGCGCCGAGCTGGCGGACTACTCGCCGGTGCGCGGCTGCATGGTGATCCGGCCCAACGGCTACGCGATCTGGGAGCTGATGCAGCGCGCCCTGGACGACATGTTCAAGGCGACGGGGCACAAGAACGCCTACTTCCCGCTGTTCATCCCCCAGTCGTTCCTGGAGAAGGAGGCCGAGCACGTCGCGGGGTTCGCCCCCCAGACGGCGGTCGTGACGATCGGGGGCGGCAAGGTGCTCGAGGAGCCGCTCGTCGTGCGTCCCACGAGCGAGACCATCATCTACGCGATGTTCGCGAAGTGGATCCAGTCGTACCGCGACCTGCCGCTGCTGATCAACCAGTGGTGCAACGTCGTGCGCTGGGAGATGCGCACGCGGCTGTTCCTGCGCACCACGGAATTCCTGTGGCAGGAAGGCCACACGGCGCACGTTGACGAAGCGGACGCCGAGCGGGAAACGCGCCAGATGCTCGCCGTGTACCGGCGCTTCGCCGAGGACTGGATGGCGATGCCCGTGATCACCGGCATCAAGACCGCGGCTGAGAAGTTCGCGGGCGCGCTGCGCACCTACGCGATCGAGGGGCTGATGCAGGACAACCGCGGCCTCCAGGCCGGCACCTCGCACAACCTCGGCCAGAACTTCGCGAAGGCGTTCGGCGTGCAGTACCAGACGGCCGAGGGCGGGCTCGACTATGTATGGAACACGTCGTGGGGTGTCTCGACGCGGCTCGTCGGCGGCCTCGTGATGACGCACGGTGACGACGTCGGGATCGTCTGCCCGCCGAAGCTCGCGCCGGTGCAGGTCGTGATCGTGCCGATCTACAAGACGGATACCGAGCGGGCGGCGGTCATGGAGGTCGGGACGAAGTCCGCAGAGGCGCTCCGTGCGGCGCTCATCCGGGTGGAGCTGGACGCGCGTGAGGGGATGAAGCCCGGCGCCAAGTATTACGAGCACGAGGGGCGCGGCGTGCCGCTCCGGCTCGAGGTCGGGCCGCGCGACGTAGGGCAGGGGCAGGTCACGGCGGCCCAGCGCACCGGCGGGAAAGTGCCGCTCCCGCTCCGCGGGCTGGTCGGCGAGGTGCAGCAGCAGCTCGAGGTGATCCAGCGCGCGCTGTTCGAGGCGGCGCGGACGCGGCAGGAGCAGCACACGCGGCGCGGCGTCACCAAGGACGAGCTGATCGAGTTGATGCAGGGCGAAGGGGGCGGCGGGTTCGCGTACGGCGGCTTCTGCGGGAGCGCCCTGTGCGAGCAGCAGATCAAGGAGGCGACGAAGGCGACCGTGCGCGTGCTGCCCGACGAGGAGTTCAGGAGCCCCGTCACACCGGCGCGCTGCGTCTGGTGCGGCGGACCATCCGTGACCGAGGCGGTGTGGGCGAAGGCGTACTGAGCGTCGAGGGCGTGCCGCTGCGCCGGATCGCCGACGCGGTGGGCACGCCCGTGTACGTCTACAGCGCCGGCCACATCCGCGAGCAGTACGGGCGCCTTTCGGCGGTGCTCGCGCCGGTTCCCCACCGCATCTGCTATTCCATCAAGGCCAACGGCAACCTCGCGATCCTCGGACTGATGCGCGCGCTGGGTGCCGGCGTGGACATCGTCTCCGGCGGCGAGCTGGCGCGCGCGCTCGCCGCGGGCTTCACCGGCGCGGACGTGGTGTTCAGCGGCGTCGGGAAGACGGAGCAGGAGATGGAGCAGGCGATCGCGGCGGGCGTCGGCTCGATCAACGTGGAATCGGAGGAGGAGCTGGGGGTCCTCGCGGCGCTCGCGCGGACGACACGCACGGTCGCGCCCATCGCGATCCGGGTGAATCCGGAAGTGCTGGTGGACACCCACCCGTACACGACGACGGGGACGAAGGGGAAGAAGTTCGGCGTGCCCTACGACGAGGCGGAGGACCTGGCATACCGCGCCTTCTGCACGCCGGGGCTGAAACTGCGCGGCCTCGCGATCCACATCGGCTCCGGCCTCAGGGACCCGGCGCCGTTCGTCGAGGCGGTGCTCAAGCTGCTGGAGCTGGTCGCGGGCCTCAGGGGCCGGGGCGTGACGACGCTGTCGATGCTGGACCTCGGCGGCGGGCTGGGGATCAAGTACCGCGAGGCCGACCAGCCGCTCGACGTCCAGGCGTACGCCGACGCGATCCTGCCGCACGTGGCGGCGTCGCAGCTGCGGCTCGTGCTGGAGCCGGGGCGCTACCTGGTGGGCAACGCCGGCCTGCTGCTGACCCGCCTGCTCTACCGCAAGCGCTCGGGCGGCAGGATGATCGCCGTGGTGGATGCGGGCATGACCGACCTGATCCGACCGAGCCACTACCAGGCGTACCACGAGATCGCGGTGGACGGGAGCGAGGGCCGGCCGCGCGTCTCGTACGACGTGGTGGGCCCGATCTGCGAGAGCGGCGACTTCTTCGCGCTCGACCGTGACCTGCCGGAGTTGGCGCCGGGGGACCTGCTGGTGCTGCGCGGGGCGGGCGCGTACGGCTTCGTGATGACGTCCACCTACAACGCCCGGCCACGGCCGCCCGAGGTGCTGGTGGACGGCGACCGGTTCGCGGTGATCCGGGAGCGGGAGACGGCCGAGGATCTGATGCGGGGCGAAGTGCGGGAGCCGGCGTGGCTGACGGCGGGGGCGGCGGGGGCGGCGCGGTGAGCGAGACGCAGCGCGTCCTCATCATCGACTACGGGTCGCAGTACACCCAGTTGATCGCGCGGCGGGTGCGCGAGGCGCACGTGTACTGCGAGATCCACCCGCCGACGCACGACGTGGCGTGGATCCGTGACTTCCGGCCGATCGGCGTCATCCTCTCGGGCGGGCCCAACTCGGTGTACGACGAAGGCGTGCCGAGCGCCGACCCCGGCCTCCTCGACCTCGGCGTGCCGGTCCTCGGTATCTGCTACGGCATGCAACTGCTCGCGCACATCGGGGGCGGCGACGTGCGGCCCGGGGGGGAGCGCGAGTACGGGCGCGCGGAGATCGAGGTCGTCGCCGACGACCCGCTGTTCTCCGGGTTCTGCCCCGGCACCCGCACGCAGGTCTGGATGTCGCACGGGGACCGGGTCGAGGCGCCGCCCGGGGACTGGACGGTGCTCGCGAGCAGCGCGAACGCGCCGGTCGCGGCCTTCGCGCACCGGGCCAAGCCGCTGTTCGGGGTGCAGTTCCATCCCGAGGTGGCGCATACGCCGCGGGGCGCGGAGATCCTCCAGAACTTCCTGTTCCGCATCTGCCGGGCGAAGCCGACCTGGACGCCGGGGCGCTTCATCGAGGCGGCGGTCCACGAGGTCCGTGAGAAGGTCGGTGAGCGGCGCGCGATCTGCGGGCTCTCGGGGGGCGTGGACTCGGCGGTGGCCGCGGCGCTGGTCTATCGCGCGATCGGCAAGCGGCTGACCTGCATCTTCGTGGACCACGGGTTGCTGCGCGCGGGCGAGCGCGCGCAGGTGGAGCGCACCTTCCGCTCGGAGCTGGGCGCGGACTTGCGGGTGGTGGAAGCTTCGGAGCTGTTCCTCGAGAAGCTCGCGGACGTGGACGACCCGGAGGAGAAGCGGCGCCGCATCGGGCACACCTTCATCGACGTGTTCGAGGACGCCGCGAAGCACGCGGGCGACGACGTCGCCTTCCTGGTGCAGGGCACGCTGTATCCCGACGTGATCGAGAGCGCGGCGCCGCGGGGCGGCCCGTCGGTCACGATCAAGACGCACCACAACGTCGGCGGGCTCAGGCCCGATCTTCCGTTCGCGCTGATCGAGCCGCTGCGCGAGCTGTTCAAGGACGAGGTGCGGCAGGTGGGGCGCGAGCTGGGTCTGCCCGAGGAGATCGTGCGGCGGCACCCGTTCCCGGGCCCCGGCCTCGCCGTGCGCATCCTGGGCCCGGTGACGGCGGAGCGCGCGGCGGTGCTCCAGAAGGCGGACGCGATCTACCTCGAGGAGATCCGCGAGGCGGGGCTGTACGACCAGATCTGGCAGGCGTTCGCGGTGCTGCTGCCGATCCGCTCGGTGGGGGTGATGGGGGACTACCGCACCTACGCCAACGTCGTCGCGCTGCGCGCGGTGACGAGCCTCGACGGGATGACGGCGGACTGGTACCCCTTCCCGCACGAGGTGCTGGGCCGGATCGCCACGCGGATCACCAACGAGGTCAAGGGCGTGAACCGCGTGGTGTACGATGTCAGCAGCAAGCCGCCGGCGACGATCGAGTGGGAGTAAGCGGCCTTAGACGCCCTTCGCTTCGATCAGCTTCAGGAACTCCTGCGGCGTGGTGATCTCGAGCAGCCGCTTCGGCACGTCCTCCTCCTTGGCGAACTGCGCGATCTTGCCGAGCACCGGGAGGTACTGGTTCGAGACCTCGAGCGGCGGCGCGACGATCAGGAAGAAAAACTGCACCGGCTTGTCGTCGATCGCCTTGTAGTCGACGCCCGCGGTCCTGCGACCGAAGGCGACGCGCAGCCGGTTCACGACCAGCGAGCGGCAGTGGGGGATGGCGATGCCGCGCCCGATCCCGGTCGAGCCGAGGTTCTCGCGGCGCTTCAGCATCTTGTACAGCATCGCCTCCGACTTCTCATCCAGCTTGAGGAGCGAGATCAGCTCCTTCAGGAGGTCGTCCTTCGTCTGGGACGTGAGGTCCAGAGCGATGGCGTCCTCGGCGAAGAATTCGCGAAGCAGCATGGCGGATGGAAGCTAGCCGCGCCGGGCGGGACGGTCAAACGTCGCCGTTGCCGGGCGTAAGGCCCTGAATTAGCTTGAGTTCCGTGCGCTTTCCCTATCCGACCGGGAGCCCGTTCCCGCTGTTCCTCGCCCCCATGGCGGGGGTGTCGGAGCAGCCGTTCAGGCTGCTCTGCCGCCGCTTTGGGGCGGACGTCGTGGTGTCGGAGTTCCTCTCGTCGGAGGGACTCAGGCGCCGCAGCGAGCGCACGCTCGAGATGGCGGCGTTCGCCGCCGAGGAGCGGCCGATCGGGATCCAGATCTTCGGGGCCGATCCGGTGGCGATGGCCGAGGCGGCCGCGCTCGTCAGCGAACACTTCGCGCCGGAGTTCGTGGACATCAACTTCGGGTGTCCGGTCAAGAAGGTCGTGAGGCGCAGCGGCGGCTCGGGCTGCCTCAAGGACCTCGACTTGGTCGGGCGGATCGTCCGGGCCGTGTCCGGCGCGACGCCCCTGCCCGTGAGCGTGAAGATCCGCTCGGGGTGGGACGAGACCAGTCGCGACCCGGTGGGCATCGCGCGGCGGTGCGAGGAGGCCGGCGCGCGCGCTCTCACCCTCCATGCACGGAGCCGGACGCAGATGTTCTCGGGCCGGGCGGCTTGGGACGAGATCGCGGCCGTGGTAGCCGCCGTCCGGATCCCGGTGATCGGCAACGGCGATGTCACGACGCCGGAGGACGTGCTGCGGATGCGCGAGCGGACCGGGTGCGCCGGCGTGATGATCGCGCGCGGCAGCTTCGGGAACCCGTGGATCTTCCGCCAGGCGCGTGCGCTCCTGGACCGCCGGCCGAAACCGTCCGAGCCGACGCCGGAGGAGCGGTTCGCCACGGCGCTGGAGCACGCGCGGCTCACGATCGCCCTCGAGGGGGAGTCGCCCAAGGCGGCGCGCGAGTTCCGCAAACACCTCGGCTGGTACACGCGCGGGCTGCCGGGGAGCGCGGAGCTGCGCTCGAAGCTCCAGCAGGTGAAGGCGCTCGCCGACGTCGAGCGGATCTTCGCGGAGTACGTCGCGGGCGGCGCGGCGGGCGTCGCGGCGGGCGTCGCCGCGGCGTGAGCGGCCTCCTCCTCCTCCTCGCGGGCGCGGCCGCCGGTGCGGCGGCCGGGTGGGGGCTCGGGCGCCGCCACCAGCGCAAGCACGTCCCGGCCATCCCTCCCGACCTGGCCGACGAGCTGCTCGCCTCCGACACGGCGACCCACATCGCCGCGAGCCTTCCCGCCGAATCGAGCTTCGAGGCCCTCGCCTTCGCGCTCATCGAGCGGTGCGCCGCCATGATCGACATGCCGTGCGCGCTGGTGATGCGCGAAAAGGAGGGGGCGCCGGCGTACATCGCATCCGTGTCCTCCGGGCTGGACCCGAGGCTGATCAGCGTGGAGGTGCCGCTCGAATCGCCCGCCGGGCGGGCGATCACGGACAACGTTCCGGTGGTAGGCGCGTCCGACGAGTCAGTGGTTCGGCTCGCGAGGAAGGACCGCCGGCGGCCGGTGAGCGGCGGCGTAGCGGTGCCGCTGGTGCAGGGGCCGAGCGTCATGGGGGCCGTCGTGGCGTTTGGCGACCCAAAAGGGAAGGGCAGCGAGGCGGTCGAGACGCTGATGGCGATGGTCCGGAAGTTCGGCCCGGTGCTCGTGCCCGCGTACGTGGTCGCGAACGCCGTGCGACGCGCGGACACGGACGAGCTGACCGGCCTGCCGAACCGGCGGGCGCTGAACGCGGCGCTGTCCCGCAATGGGACCGACGGTGCCGCACTCATCATCCTCGACATCGACCACTTCAAGAAGATCAACGACACCCTCGGCCACCCGGCCGGGGACGCCGCGCTCAAGCACATCGCCAAGGTGCTGCGTGACGCTTTGCGCGGCCGCGACATGGCGGCGCGCGTGGGCGGCGAGGAGTTCGCGGTGTGGCTGCCCGGCGCCGACCTCAACCTCGGCGTCGAGGTGGCCGAGCGGCTCCGGCAGCAGGTGGCGCTCGCGCCCTGGCGCGGCGCCGGCGTCGAGCGGGAGCTGACGATCTCGTGCGGCGTCGCGGCCTACCCTATCCCCATCGGCCACCCCGACAACCTGATGGCCTCGGCCGACGCGGCGCTCTACCGCGCCAAGAATGCGGGTCGCAACCGCGTCGTGGCGAGCATGGCGCGGGTCGGCTAGATTGCGGGTGTCCTACGGGGGCGTCCTGGATTCGACGGGTATCGTGGGGCGATTGCAGCGTGCCGAGGTCCTGAAACCTCGCTAAACATCAGGAAACGCTTCAAATGCCAACGCTGAGTACGCGCTGGCGGCGTAAGGCGTAACCGCCTTATGCTCCTGCCCGAGATGGAGCCCGCCTGAGGCGACGCTCGGGTATCGAAAAGTCAGGCTGGTCGTGCGTGGCGCCACGGCGCGCGCGGCGAGATTCCACCGGGGCTCGGTCAACCGAAGGTCGCCTGGGAGCCGGCGGTTGACGACGGCCTGAATCGCGGGCTACGCACGTAGAAGCGGTCGCGGATCGACGCTCGGACCGGGGTTCAATTCCCCGCGCCTCCACTGAAGACAGACGCGCAGACGCGCAGGGGTTGGTAATCAGGGCGGTGGGGCCGGACGGCTCCGCCGCTTTGACTTTCTCGCGCCGGGCCGTAGTTTGGGGCCCGACCTTCAACCCGGAATGCCGTGATGACGACTCCCGAAACGCCAGCCGCTCCCCCCGCGGCATCATACACCCCGATCGTGACCGACATCATGCGCGTGGTGCGGGTGATGTTCTCCCCCACGGGGGTGTTCGAGGAGCAGCGCGAGAAGCCGACGTGGGTCCTTCCCTGGCTGATCATCAGCGTGATGATGGTCGCTATCGGCCTGGTGATGGCGCCCTACCAGGAGCGCGCGATGGAGCTGGCGATCGCCGCGCGCGGCGGCCAGGCGGTGCCGGAGAGCGCCCGCGTGATCGGCAAGGTGACCGCGATCGTCGGCGCGCCGATCTTCCTGCTGCTGGCCGGGCTGATCAGCGCGTTCGTGATGTGGGTGGTGTTGCTGGCGACCGGCGGGCAGGTGCGCTTCAAGGGCCTGTTCTCCGTCGCGATCTTCGCGTCGGTGGTGGGGGTGGTTCAGGCGGTTCTGACGTCGGTCGCGCTGCGCATGCGCGGAGGGCCGGAGTCGGTCACCAGCCTCGCCGACATGCGAATGTCGCTGGGCCTGGACCTGCTGCTGTCCTCGGAGTCGACGATCTCGGGCTTCCTGCGCGGGCTGCTGGGCGGAATCGGCCCGATCTCTATCTGGGGGCTGGCGATCATGGCGATCGGGGTGGCCACGCTTGAGAAGCAGCCCAAGGGCGCGGCATGGACCGCCGCGACGGCCTCGTTCGTAGTCATGCTCGTGGTGGCTGCCTTGCTCCAGGGGATGAGCGGCGCATAACAGCGCCCTCGGCGGTACGACGCGAGACGGCCATCGGTTACCCGATGGCCGTCGTCGTTTTTCGGGCCCGAGCCGCCGGTCGCCAACGACCGGAGCGGCTTCCCCGGTCTAGCGACTCAACGGTATCGAGGCCCGCACGTAGACGTATCGCCCGTTGTACCCAAACGGCGAGGCCGCCGCCCAGGGGAACGTGCCATAGTTGTTGTTGTACAGCATGGCGGGGTCCGAGCTCGGATCATCCTTGTCGGTGGGAGTCGTGGACGACGGCTGGTCCGGATACGTATTGAAGATGTTGCGAACTCCGACCGCCAGGTCCACCAGGCTGAGGCGGTAGCCCACTTCGGCGTCGAACAGCGTCTTGGCCCCGTACCGCTCCCGGCACCGGTCGCAGTAGCCCGGCTGCGCCGAGGAGAACTTGCCGAAGTAGGAGGCCCGCGCGAGCCCGCGGAGCCGGCCCGCTGAGTACTGCGCGGTCATGGTGGCGCGCCAGTCGGGGCGCTCCTCCGTGATCCCGATGTACGTGACACTATCGATGAGCCCGGTTTCCTGGTCCGCGTTCCGGAGCACTGCGGGAAGCGGATCGTACCCGGTAATCTCGTTCGAGGTGTAGTTGACCGAGCCCGTCAGGTCGAGCATGCCGGCCCCCGCGGGTGTCCGGAAGCTGCCCGTGACGTCAACGCCCTGCGTTCGGGTATCGAGCCCGTTCGTGAAGTACTGGACCCCGGCGATCTCGGTGAAGCCGCCGCGCGTGAGGATCGCTCTGGTCGTGTCGTCGTCGAACGTCGCGCCGAGCAGGATCCGGTCGTTGATCTTGACATGGAAGTAGTCGGCCGTGAACGTAAGATTGTCCCGCGGACTGAACGCGAACCCCGCGCTGAAGTTCACCGAGGTCTCTTCCTGGAGCGGCCTGGCCCCGAGGAGGCGTGCAGCCGAGTCCTCCACGGGGAAGATCCCGATCTCCTCGAACACGCCGGCGATCACGTTGGTGACCACCTTGCTGAAGTTGATCTGCCCCAGTCCTGGCGCACGGAAGCCCGTGCTCCCGGCGGCCCGCAGCGTGAGCCGCGGCGAGGCCTGGTACCGGAACGCCAGCTTGCCGGTGACCAGCGAGCCGAAGTCGCTGTAGCGCTCGAATCGTCCCGCCAGGTTGCCCAGAAGCCGGGGGCTCAGATCGGTCTCGAGATCGACGTAGGCGGACACGTTGGTGCGGCTCTGGTCCGCTTCGTCCGACGGGGCGAAGCCCTGGAACACCTGTGAGCCGCCGGGCGCGTCGCTCGAGTCCTGGGCCAGGTGCCCGCCGTCGATCCACGAGGCGCGCTCCCCCTGGGTAATCCGGTACGACTCCCGCCGGAACGCGGCGCCGACCGCGAGGTTCACGGGGGAGGCAAGCCCCAGATCCAGCCTCTTGGCCGCGTTGATCGCCGCAATGAGCTCGTCCCGTCTGAGCTGACCCGCGAAGAAGGACGTCTGATTGGGGATCCCCGGATCGTCCACGTTCCCGAGGACGCCGTCGGAGCCCGGCGCGCACGGCGCAGCGGGAGCGACACACGGCCCCAGCGACGCGTTGAGGGTGTTGCGAAGGTTGTAGTCGAAATCGTTGCGCCCGAACGAGGCGCCGACGTCGAATGACCACCCTTGGGTGGCGCCCCGATACCCGCCGGCGAGCGAGTAGTCCGTTGCGTCCGGGTTGAACTCGGGCAGAAAGCCCAGCGGGTAGATCTCCGGCCAGTTCCGGTAGTTGCCCGCGTAGCGCCGATACCCGTTCCCCGTCCCCCGCCGGAAGCTGTAGCCGCCGAACGCGTACACCTCGCTGGTGCGCGCGTCGTTGAGCGGCAGCCGGAGGTTGGCCATCGTCATGATGTCCCGCTCCAGCCCGTCGCCCCAGTGGTGGTTGGGCTGCGGGACCGGGTTGTTCTTGACGACGACCTGCCCCCGGCTGTTGACCGAGTCGGTCAGCCCCGTGCCGGCGTCCTCGTAGGGGTCGGCCCACGCGCGATTGGTCGGCTGGCGGTCGAGGACCTCAGCGAACAGTGTAAGCGAGCCTCGCCCCAGCCCGAAGCCCCAGCCGCCGTTCACGTCGATGGTCCTCCCGTCGTCTGGGTAGCCCGGGACGGCGTAGCGTCCGGCTTCGACATTCACGAACGGGGCGAACGCTCCTTCCTTCATGACGAGGTTGACAACCCCAGCGATCGCATCGGAGCCGTACTGGGCGGAGGCGCCGTCGCGGAGCACCTCGACCCGCTCGAGGGCGCTCGCCGGGATCGCGTTGAGGTCCACGCCGCTCGAGCCGGCGTTCGTGCCGTAGGCGAAGGTATTGACCACGGCGGTTTGGTGCCGCCGCCACCCGTTCACGAGTACCAGGGTGTGGTCGGGGCTCAAGCCGCGCAACGTGAACGGCCGGACGATGTCGGTGGCATCCGTGACGCTCTGGCGCGGGAAATTCACCGAGGGTGTGAGCGTCGCCAGGATCTGACTCGTCTCGCTGGTACCCTGGCGCGCGAGGTCTTCGGCGACGTAGACGTCCACCGGCACTGCCAGTTCCGCGGCGGCAGTGTGCGGCGCCCGGGAGCCAACGACCACGTCGATGGCCGAGAGGCCGATCGGCTGGCTGACCATGATGAAGTCCTGCTGCACCGTGCCGCCTGCCGTGACGGTGATGCGGGCGCTCTGCGGGGAGTACCCCAGCAGCCTGACGCGCAGCGTGTAGGTGCCGGGTGCCACGCTGCGGATCTGGTAGTCGCCCTGGTCGCTGCTGGTCACCGTGAGGCGGATGCCTCCGAGCGACAACTGGGCGTGGGGGAGCGCGGTGCCCGCCGAGTCCGCGATGTGGCCGCGCACTACGCCGCGCTGGGCATGGAGTGCCCGCACGGGCAGAAGGAGCAGGATCAAGGTGCACGTGAGGAAGCCGGCGGCACGTCGCATGGAGCCTCCAGGGGAGCTTTGGTGGGGCGGAACCGTGCCCCCATATATGGAGGCGGGCGCGCGGGCGTCAAGGCGCCGGCGCGCCCGGCGGGGAGCCCCCACCCCGGACGGAGCAAGCGCCCGCTAGATCCGGCGCTCCACCCTGGCGCCGGGCGCCACCACCTGGAGCACGCCCGCAGCGGCCGCGGGAGGCATGCCGAAGAGCGCCGTGGTCGCCGCGTCCGCCTGCATGCCGGTGGCCGCGACGACGGTGATGCTGTGCATGTGGCACACGCGCGGGGCGGCCGTCATCGGGTCCAGCAGGTGGTGGTAGCGCACGCCGCGGTACTCGAAGTACTGGAGGTAGTCGCCCGACGTGGCGACCGCGCCGTCGCTCACCGTCATCTCCCCCATCATCCGCTCCGGCTCGAACGGTGACTGGATGCCGATGCGCCACGGGTCGCCTTCGGGGGAGTCGCCAATGGCGTACAGTTCGCCGCCGACGTTCACGAGTGCCCGGCGGATTCCGCGCGCGCGCAGCGCGTCCGCGGCGCGGTCCGCGCCGTAGCCCTTGGCGATCCCGCCGAGGTCGATCGCCACGTCCGGATCGGTGAGCCGCACCGCCGGCCGTCCGCGCCAGGTGTCGAGGTCCAGCGCGCGGTAGAGCCGGCGTCCCGCGAAGTGGCGCACGTCGCGGGCGGGTGGCGGCAAGCGCCGGTGCGTGACGTCCCACAGCTGCGCGACCCGCGCGAGGCCGGGGTCGAACGCGCCGTCGCTGGCCTCGGCCCACGCCAGCGCCGCGCCGATCACGGCGGCGGTCGGCGCGCTCACCGGGACGGCCTCGGCCGCCGCTCCGAGGTTCACGCGACCCACCTCGGAGGCAGCGTCGAACCGCGTCATCGCGCGCTCGACGGCCACCAGCTCGGTGAACGCGGCATCGAGCGCGGCCTGGGCGCGCCGCGGGTCGCGCTCCTCGACGGCGATCTCGGCCAGGGTGCCCATCACCGGGAGCGTGCGGCGCCACAGGCGCAGCCGAGCGCGCCCGAGGACGGGCACGGCCGCCACGGCGAGGGCCCCGACGCCAAGGGCGATGAAGCCGCGACGGGTGGTCGGTGTGCGCGGCACGTCAGCGATGTGCATGGCTCGACTCCGTTTCGTCCTCGGCGGGGCACGGGGGCTCGCCGGTGTCGCAGGATTCGGCCGCGGGGCAGGTGTCGCACGCGGCGGACCGGCGTCTCCTGGAAACCACATATCCGGCGGCGACGAACAGCGCCGCGGCCGCAAGCATACCGGCGACCAGCCTCACGAGGCACTCAGCAGGCCGGCGAATCCCATGAACGCCAGCGACAGGCTGCCCGAGATGAGGAGCACGAGGGCGGTGCCCTTGACCACGTCGGGCAGGTCGGCGGTCTCGAGGGCCTCCCGGATCGACGCCATCAGGACCAGCGCGAGCAGCAGGCCGAGCCCGCCGCCGATGGCGAAGAACAGTCCCTGGAGGAGGCCGTAGCCGCGGGTCGTCTGGAAGATCGCGAGGCCGAGGATGGCGCAGTTGGTCGTGATGAGCGGCAGGTAGATGCCGAGCGCGCGGAACAGCGCGGGGCTCACCTTCTTGATCACCATCTCCACGATCTGCACCAGCGAGGCGATGACGACGATGAAGGCGATCAGCCGCAGGTAGGGCGCGTGCGCCAGCACGAAGGTGTTGAGCGCCCACACGGCGACCGACGTGAGCGTCATGACGAAAATGTTGGCGGCGCCCATGCGCAGCGCGGTATCCACCCGGTTCGACACGCCCATGAACGGGCACAGCCCGAGGAACAGCGCGAGGGTGAAGTTGTTCACCACCATCGTCGAGAACAGGATCCAGAACAGGTCGCCCATCAGGCCGCTTCCTTCGTCTCGGACCGCACCGGGAGCGCCGGGACCCCGGCGCGCGCCACGCGCCGGCGGCGGATGACGTTCACGGCCAGCACGAGCGAGCCCAGCGTGAAGAACCCGCCCGGCGGGAGGATCATTATCACCCACGGTTCGTAGTGCGGGCCGAAGACGCTGGTCCCGAGGAACGTGCCGCTCCCGAGGACCTCGCGGACGCTGCCCATGATCAGGAGGGCGATCGTGAACCCGACGCTGTTGCCCGCGGCGTCGAGCACCGAGCGCCAGACGGGGTTGCGCGCGGCGAAGGCCTCCTGGCGGGCGAGGATGATGCAGTTCACCACGATCAGCGGGACGAACGGGCCCATCGCCTTGTGGATGACCGGCTGGGTGGCTTGGAGCGTCATGTCGGCGATGCTCACGAACGTGGCGATGATCATGATGTACGCCGAGATCCGCACCTCGTTCGGGATGAACCGCTTGAGCGAGGACACGATCAGGCTCGAGAACACGAGCACGAAAGCCACCGCGATGCTCATCGCCACGGCGTTGGCGACCGTGTTGGTGACGGCGAGGGTGGGGCACAGGCCCAGCACCTGGACCAGCACCGGGTTCTCCTGCCAGATGCAGCGCAGGAAGTCGTCGGCGGGCCGCGACGCTTTCATCGCGATGCCTCGGCCCGGTAACCGTCGAGCAGCGGGCGCAGCCGCGCCAGTGCGTCGTTGATCGCGCGGATCACGGCGCGCGAGGAGATGGTGGCGCCGGTGATCATGTCCACCGCGGCGCTGTCACCCCGGCCGGCGCCGCGCTTGACGCCGTGGAGGGGCACGGCGACCCGGCTGAACTGCCCGACGAACGCCGTGTCCTTGTAGATCTTGTCGCCCAGCCCGGGCGTCTCGGTGCTCTGGAGCACCTTCATTCCCAGCAGCCGGCCGGTGGCGCTTTCGTAGCCGAAGATAAGGCCGATGCGGTCCTGGAAGCCGGCCGCGTTCGATTCGACGGCGAAGCCGATCCGCTCGCCGTTCGCTCCGTAGCCCAGATAGACGCGCTCCAGGCCGCGCGGGTCCACGCCGGGCGGCAGCTCGCGCCGGAGCGCGTTCCGGTACACGTAGAGCGTGTCGTAGCGCTGCGGCGCCCTGAGCACCTCCGCGATCGCCTGCGCCAGCTCCTTCCGCTTGTTGGCGAGGATGGTGGGCTGCGTGGCCTGGTACGCGAAGACGAGCAGCGCGCCGGCGAGCGCGCCGCCGGTTCCCAGCGTCGTCAGGAGCCGGGCGGCCGGCACCCGCGGCGGGGCGTGCTCGGCGGCGGGCGGAGTGCTCACGCGGACGCCGGGGCGGTGCGCGTCCCGAAGACGCGCGGCTGGGTGGCGCGATTGATGAACGGCACGAGCGCGTTCATCAGCAGGATGGCGTACATCACGCCCTCCGGGAGTCCTCCCCACACGCGGATGACGACCACCAGGATGCCGATCCCGATCCCGAAGATCCAGCAGCCCCGTTGGGTCACGGGCGACGTGACCATGTCGGTCGCCATGAACACGGCGCCGAGCATGAGGCCGCCCGAGAAGAGCATGAACAGCGGGCCGGCGAACCGGGCGGGACCGAGCAGGTGCAGGCCCTCGGAAAACGCGGCGACGGTCAGCAGGATGCTCGCCGGGATCCGCCAGTTCAGGTAGCTGCGCACGGCGAGGTAGGCGCCGCACGCCAGGATCAGCAGCCCGGCCGTCTCGCCGAGGGAGCCGCCGGTGGAGCCGACCATGAGCGGGACCACGTCGGTGGCCTGGTGCTCGAACTTCATGAGCCCGAGCGGCGTCGCGCCGGTGACGGCGTCCAGCGGCCGCGCGCTCATCAGCGGCAGGGCGAAGTTGTCGCCGCGCAACGCCCACCAGGACCCGCCGGGGACGGGCCATGTGGTGAGCGGGGTGGGGAAGGCCGCCTGGAGGAACGCGCGTCCCAGCAGCGCCGGGTTGAACACGTTCTGGCCGAGGCCGCCGAAGATCAGCTTGCCGAACCCGATCGCGAACGCGCCGCCCACGAAGGCCATCCACATCGGGAGGCCGGCCGGCAGCGTCAGGCCGAGCAGGACGCCGGTGATCGTCGCTGAGCCGTCGCGCAGGGTGCCGCCGCGCCCGAGCGTCCGTTCGGTGGCGAGGGCGCCCGCGGCGCTCGCCAGGATGACCAGCAGCGCGCTCACGCCGAAGAACCAGGTGGCGGCAACGACGATCGGCGCCAGGGCGCCGACCACGGTCCACATGATTCGGGGGGTGCTGTCCGCGGAGGAAAGGTGCGGCGCCGCCGTCACCAGGAACGGCGGGCGAGTCACGCGGCGGCGCTCCGGCGCTTGAGCTCGGACTTGGCGAGCTTGAACAGCTGCGGCAGCGGCACGTTGGACGGACAGACGTAGCCGCAGCAGCCGCACAGCATGCAGTCGGCCAGGTGGTTCGCCGCCGCCTCGTCGTAGCGCTCGGCCAGCGCGAGGGCGCCGAGCCGCTGCGGGTTGAGGAACACCGGGCAGGCGTCGAGGCAATGCCCGCACTTGATGCACGGGTAGGACGCCAGCGGCTTGCAGTCGGCCTCGGTGAGGACCACGACGCCGGTCACGCCCTTCACGACGGGCGTGTCGAGGTCCGGCTGCGCGACGCCCATCATCGGCCCGCCGAAGACGATCTCGCGGGCGTCCTCCGTGAGGCCGCCGCAAGCGTCGATCAGGTCGCGGATCTTGGTGCCCACCGGGACGATGAGGTTCGAGGGCCGGCGCACGCCGTGACCGGTGAGCGTCACGATCCGCTCGATGAGCGGCAGGCCGGTGTCGAAGACCTCGCCGATGGTCTGGGCCGACGCGACGTTGTGCACCACGGCGCCGACGTGCATCGGCAGCTTGCCCGATGGCACCTCGCGGCCGAGCAGGGCGTGGATCAGCATTTTCTCGGCGCCCTGCGGGTACTTCACGGTCAGCGGGTGCACGGTCACCGCGAGGTCGGAGGGCAGCGTGGCGCTGAGTGCGGCGATCGCGTCGGGCTTGTTGCGCTCGATCCCGATCATGCCGCGCGCGACGCCGAGGCAGTGCATGATCATGCGGATGCCGAGGTGGACGCGCTCCGGGTATTCCACCATGCTCCGGTGATCGGTCGTGAGGTACGGCTCACATTCACAACCGTTGATCACCAGCACGTCGACCTTCTGCTCATCAGGCGGCGAGAGCTTGACGTGCGTGGGAAACGCGGCGCCCCCGAGCCCGACCACCCCGGCATCCCGTATGGCTTCGACGATCTGCTTCGGCGCGAGTCCGTGCCAGTCCGGCACCATCCTGGGCCGCGCGGCCTGCGCCGAGAACGGCTCCACCGCGATCCGGATGGCCGGCTCGTAGGTGCCGTCCGGGTGCGGCCACAGACCGATGGCTGTGACCGTCCCGGTGGCCGAAGCGTGCACCGGCGAGGAGACCCAGCCGTCGGCCTCCGCGATCTTGTCGCCGCGCTCGACGCGGTCGCCGGGCCGCACGAGGGGGCGGGCCGGATTGCCGGTGTGCTGCCGCAGCGGGAGCACCACCTCGGCCGGAAACGGCAGCCGGCGGATCGGCGAGCGCGCCGTCAGCTCCTTCAGCTCGGGCGGGTGCACGCCGTGGCGGAACGTGGCGAGTTTCACCGCGGCGTCACGCGAAGCGCTCCGCGCGCTTCGTCCACTTCGGCAGGTCCTTTTCCTTGGGATTGAGCGGCGTCCCCGGGTGGATGATGCCGACCGTGCACCGCTCGGCGGCTATCACCAGCTCGCGGAAGGTGCCCGCGCGCGGGTCCTTGATGAACGCCTGTTTCTTCGCGTTGTAGGCGAACATCTTGGCGTTGAGCTTGGTGCACTCGTCGCAGCTCGTGCAGCGCTCGGTGTCGATGTACGGCTCGAGCGCCAGGCCCACCCCCGCGGCCGCCGCGGCCGGCGCCGCCGCGGCCTTCGCCGCCGCCGGCGCGGCGGGCGCGCCCGGAACCGCCGTCGCGCTGCCCTCCGGTCCCAGGGCCACAAGGTCGGGCATCGCCTGCACCTTCGCCAGAAGATCGGCGATGGTCTGCTTGCCGTTGCCGGCGCGGATCAGCCCTTCGGCCAGGCGGCGCGCAATGCGCGGCGGATACGTCGCCTTGATGTCGGCGAGCCTGGCTTCGTACTCGGCCCGGACCGGCGTGACGGCGGCGTCCGCCACCTCGTCGCGGACCGACTCGGCCAGCTCGCGCCCGCTCATCTGGCGCAGCAGCGACCAGAAGCCGAGCCGATCTTCGGCGAGCGCCACGATTTCCGGCGAGGCGACCAGCCGCGCCAGCCGGCGCTGCGCGTCGATGGTGTAGATGAACGGCCGCTTGCCCTCCCGCTCCTCGCGCGGCAACAGCAGGAACTCGTGGAACGGCACCAGGTCGTCGGCGTCGGCGTTGTCCGGCAGGGGAACGAAGTGCTTGCGGAAGCGCAGCTCGGTCGCCGCCCAGTCGGCCGTCGTCACCGGCACCGTCATCGTCTGCTCGGCACCCGACTCGTCCAGGTAGCGCAGCTCGTAGGACGGCCAGGGATCGTCGAGCGCGGGGTTGCCGTCGAGGTTCAGCTGCTCGGCGAGCGTCGCCCCCGCGTCCGGGTTGTGCTCCAGCACCGGGAAGGCGCGGCTCTCGAGCGCGAGCCGGGCCGCGCGCTCGGCGCCCTCGTCCGCGATGCCGTGTTCCGGCGGGCACGGGCAGTGCAGCACCATGACCGCGGGCCGGCGCGACTGCAGCGCGCGCAGCACCCCGCCCAGCATGTGCGACGGGGAGGCCTGCGACGCCTGGAGGACGTACGCCCCGCGGTGGGCGATGGCCAGGAGCGCCAGCTCCTTGCGCACTTCCTCCTTGCCGTGCTGGCCCTTCCCATACGCGGCCATGTCCGACACCTGGCCGAGGAACCCGCTGGTGCACGCCTGGCCGCCGGTGTTGGAGTACACCTGCGTGTCGAGCACTATCACCCGCACCGGCTTTCCGGACGCCAGGAGCCGCGAGAGGTTCTGGAACCCGATGTCCATCATGGCGCCGTCGCCGCCGACCGCGAAGATCGGCGGACACAGCGCGAATTCGTCGTCGCCGAACTGGTGCCAGTCGAACCGCGCAAAGAAGGCCTCGTCCCGCTTCGGGTCGTACCCGTCGCCCAGCTCGAGCTCGGCGCGGCGCACGGCGGCGAAGCCGTCGGCCATCTTCCGCATGTGCCCCTCGAACAGGCCGATGGCGATCGACGGCGCGTCCTGGAACAGGTGGTTGACCCAGGGGAACGGGTATGGATTAAACGGGTACGTGCTCCCCCACACCGACGAGCAGCCGGTCGCGTTCGCCATGCCGAGCGTGGACCGCCCCTTGCCGCTCGGACCCTCCGTGTAGCGCCACTTCAGGTCCTTGAGGTCGTGGATCGTCCGGGCGATGCGATCCACGCGCTCGCGCGTCTGCTCGTCCACCGGGATCGCGAGCGCCCCCGCCGCACCGTGCACGGCGTCGAGGTCGGCGTCGGCGGCGAGCACCTCGCGGGCCTTGTGGTCCAGTTTGGCGACGAGGTCGTCGAGCTGCGCTACGTGCCTCCGCACCCGCGGCAGCATCAGGGCGTTGACGGCCGAGAGGACGAGGTGGATGCCGGTCTTCTCGCCGCACCCCATGCAGGCGCCGTCGCCGCCGACCATCGAGCGGTAGTTGGACTGCTTGAGGAGCAGCGAGGACAGGACGCCGATCCCCTCCTCATAGCTCGCGATGTTGACGTAACGGTCGGGCGTCTCCGGCAGGTACTGCCACAGCGCCCAGTTGCGGCGCAGCTGCTCGAGGACCTCGGCGTCCTGGCGCACGGTGACCAGCGCGCCGTCGGGGCACACCTCGACGCACAGGTTGCAGCCCTTGCAGGCCTCTGGGTTCACCGTGATGGACAGGAGCCCGCCGCTGCCCGGCGCCTTGCTCTCGGGCACGTCGAAGAACTGCCCGGTCCTGGCGAGCGGGAACTCCGCGAGCGCCGCGGCGACGGGCGCGAACTCCCCGTCCAGGGCGGAGCGCCGCTCCGCATCGGGCCCCAGCTGCTCGAGGACGTTGCCGTACGCCGTGCGCAGCACCGCGCCGAAGGTCGTGAACGGCGCGCCCGTCATCAGGCGCCGGCTCTCGCGCGCCAGGTGCGGCACGACCTGCTTGAGGCGGTTGACGGTGTGCCCGCCGGTGGCCGCGTGCGCCAGCGCCGCCTGGATGACGGCGTCGATCTCGCTGACGACGCCCGGGATGGCGGCGTCGGGGCACTGCGTCCAGCACCGCGCGCACCCGGTGCACTTGGCGGCGAGGAACGCCGGCACCTCGAAGCGCACGTCGGTCATGTCGCGGATCGTGCTCGTCGCCGCTGGGATGGCGCTCAGCGCGGCGAACGGGTCGGCGATGCCGTCCTGGCCGGTCTTGTAGAGGTGGCAGACCTGCTCCCAGAACCGGCCGGGATTCCCGATCCCCGGCCGTACCCGCGTGCCGTCGAGCAGCGCCGGCATCACCGGGTTGGCCGCGGCCAGCTCGGCGGACTCCTCGAGCCGCGACCAGTCGAGCTCGCGGACCTCGTCGTAGCCGCGGCGGATCACCCGCACGTTGGCCTCCACCACGGCCTCGCCGAGGTGGCCGAACTTCTTCGTGAGCTGGGCGCGGATGCCCTCGAACAGCTGCTCCTCGCCGAGCCCTTCGCGCCCCAGCAGCGGCGCCGCGCGGAAGAACGCCCCCATGAACGCGGTGCCCTGCATGCGATAGCGCAGCTCGGGGTCGGTGGCCTCCTCGGTCGCGATCTTGAAGGCGTCGAGCATCCAGACCTTCAGCCGCCGCTCGCGAATGCGCCGCTGGGCCGGCGCGGGGAGCGCGGCCCACTGCCCCTCGGGCGTGAGGCTGCTTTGGATCACGAACACGCCGAGCTCGGGCAGCCCCGACAGCGGGGTCGAGTGGCGGAACACGTTCGGGTCCGGCGAGAGCACGACGTCTACGTGCCGGAGCTCGCAGTTCGTGCGGATCGGGTCGCGTGCCAGCGTCGCGTAGAAGGTCGTGGGCTGCCCCTTCTTCTCCGACCCGTACTTCGGGTTCGCCTGGACGGTGAGGCCCATCAGGTCCGCGGCCGTCAGCGCCAGGTTCTTCCCCATCGTGATCGCGCCCCAGCCGCCCACCGAGTGGATGCGGATCGACAGCGAGCCCGCCGGCATCAAATTGAGGTCGCCGGCGAGCGGGAGCGCGAGCTCCGCGAGGTGCGGGTAGGCCTCCTGCAACTCCTGCTGCCAGATCTCGAGCTTCGGAAGGCGCGAGCCGGCGCGGATGAAGTCGATGCCGAGGTAGAACTGGCGGCGGCGCCGCCCGCCCGGCAGCATGTTCTCCACGGTCGCCACGAGGTGCCCGGGCTGGAGGTCGCGACTCCCCAGGCCGAAGCAGCCGGAGAAGAAGTCGGGGACCTCCTCCGGCCGGCAGGCGGCGACACCCGGGTGGGGCAGCGGCTCGCCCGCACGGCCGTTCTCCAGCGCCTTGCCCATCGCCGCCCGGATCTCGCGCAGCAGCGGCGCGTCCACGGCGAGCGGCTGGTCGGTGCGCTCCAGCACCGTCACGCCCTTCTTGCCGCGCAGCATCCGGGTGACGAGGTCGGTGGGGAACGGCCGGAACATCGTCACGTTGAGCACGCCGACCTTCAGGCCCCGCGTCGCGCGCAGGTGGTCCGCGACCGCCTCGGCGTTCCACACGACCGAGCCCTGTCCCACGATCACCCACTCGGCGTCCTCCAGCAGGTAGCCCATCGCGCGCGCGTAGCGCCGCCCGGTGAGCGCGGCGTACTCGTCGCACGCCCGGTCCGTCAGGTCGGCGACGTGGTCGAAGTAGAACGGCCGCTGCGCCGCCACACCCTGGGCGTAGCTGTCCTGGTTCTGCACGACGCCGAGCATCGCCGGGTAGTCGAGGTCGAACATCTCGGGGATCCGGCGGCGGCGCTCGCCGAACACCATGCGCTGCGCCGGGGTCGGTGAGTCGATGGCGTCAGAGGGCGCTCCCAGGTACTCGCGCACCAGCTCGCGCTCGGGGAGCCGGATCGACTCGATCACGTGGCTGGTGAGGAAGCCGTCCTGCGCGACGAGCCCCGGGTTCAGCGACAGCTCCGCGACCCTATGGG
Organism: uncultured Gemmatimonadales bacterium; assembly: GCA_964358595.1. Lineage (GTDB taxonomy): Bacteria > Gemmatimonadota > Gemmatimonadetes > Gemmatimonadales > JACORV01 > CAYHQJ01. The sequence goes on along the minus strand of CAYHQJ010000001.1, from coordinate 4,499 downwards.
CGATCAGGTTGAGGTCGGCCGACTCCTGCACGTTCTTCGCGAACAGCTGGAAGAACCCGGTGTCGTCCACGCAGTGATAGTCGTCGTGGCCCGCGTGGACGTTCAGCGCGTGTTTCGTCATGGCGCGGCAGGCGACGTTCAGCACGTACGTGAGCCGCTTGCCGACGGCCGCGTACAGCGACTCGTGCATGTAGGCGATGCCCTGGCCGCTCGAGAAGTTCGTGGCCCTCAGGCCCGACATGCTCATCCCGGCGGTCACCGCGGCGGCGGCGTGCTCACCCTCCGGCTCGAAGAAGATCAGCTTGCGGCCGTGCACGTTCGGCGTGCCGGCGGCCACCGCGGCGGCCCACCCCTCGCCCATCTGGGTGGACGGCGTGATGGGATACGCGCCCGCTCCCTCGCTCGCGGCGGTCTCCATCTCGACGACGGCGGTGCTGCCGTCCACGGCCGTCGGGATGCCGGGATACTTCGGCCCGTTGACCGCCGGGCCGGGCTTCGGCGAATCGTTGCGGCGGAACATCATGCCACCTCCATCAGTGCCGGGATGGGGCGCGCGGCGAACTGCCGGCCCTCGACCCAGACGATCGCGCCGGTCGGACACCGTGTGGTGGCCTCCGGCGCGGCGAGCTCGTTGTTCGCGTAGTCGATCACGGCGAGGCCGTTCACGATGCTGATCAGCCCCGGCGCCGCGTCGAGCACGCACTTCCCGCACGCGTTGCACGCGGCGCTGCACAGCGCCTCGACCTGGGCGCCTTCCAGCGGGCTCCGGCACTGCACGATCAGCTTCTGCGCGGCCGGCATGAGCACGAACAGGTCCTTCGGGCACGCCTCGACGCAGTCGCCGCAGGCGATGCAGCGCTCGGGGATGACGACCGGCAGCGCCTCGGCGTTCATGAATATCGCGTCGTAGTCGCACGCCACCGCGCAGTCGGCGAGGCCGAGGCAGCCCCACCGGCAGCTCTTGCCCCCGCCGGCGACGGCAGTGGCGGCGCGGCACGTCTGCAGGCCGCGATACTCGGCCTGCTGCGGCGCAGCGGTGCAGCCACCGCCGCACAGCAGGCGCGCCACGCGGCGGTTCGCCTCACCCACCGCCACGCCGAGGTAGAGGGCGACGCTCTGGCTGTCATCCTCGCTGAGCTGGGTACAGCCGGCCGGCTGCGCCGCGCCCCCGATCAGCCCTTCCGCGAAGTTGGCGCACCCGGCGAAGCCGCACGCGCCGCAGTTCGAGCCGGGCAGCATCGCCGTGACGGCCTCGATGCGTGGGTCCACCCAGACGTGGAAGTGGCGGTGCACGAGCGCGATCAGCGCGGCGAAGAACAGGCCGATCGCCCCGAGGGTCGTGACTGCGGCGAGGATCGTCCCGAGCTGCATCCCGTTGCTCCCCTACACCAGGTCGCTGAGGTCCGCCTGGCGCAGCAGCCAGGCCGCAAGCTTGTCGGCCGGACTCGATGCCGCCGCCGCCGCCCGGGCCGCGCCCGCGCGCGCCGCCCGCCCCGGCGCGGGGGGTGCCGCCCCCCCCCCCCGGGGCGCCCCCGCCCCCCCCCC
>CAYHQJ010000001.1:0-2944 GCA_964358595.1 uncultured Gemmatimonadales bacterium | reverse complement strand
GCCGGCTCGGCGGCGGTGATGCCGGCCGCGGCCGGCTTGGCCGCCAGGGCCTCCAGCTGCCGCAGCTCCTCGGCCTGCTGGGCGGCGCTGAACCCCCCGACGGCACGGCGCGGCGGGTCCGGCAGCCGCGTGACCGTGAGGCGCTCCCACGGCGCGTGGCCGGCCGTGGGGTCGTGGACGAACTGTGCCGCGGTCTCGGGCACCAGGGCCGCGACGGCGGGGCCGTCCCAGCGCAGCAGGCGCACGAGGTCCTGGGGGTCGGTCGTCTGGAGCACGAGCGTGCCGGGCGTGACCAGCCGTACCAGCGGAGCGGGCGGCGTCGTGCCGCACACGGCCAGCACGATCTTCTGCCCGCCGTCCAGGAATGGGGCGAGGCCGCCGACGTTGAGGTCGGCGCCCTCGACCTCCACGAACAGCGGCGGCGCGAGGCGACGCTCGGCACGGCTCCACTGGCGGTACGGGAACGACTCGAGGTCGCGCACGTCGGCGCCCGGGACCGACCATCCGGCGCGGGCCTGGTCGACCGCGCGGGCCGCGGCGAACGCGCGCCCGATCTGCGCGAGGGCCCGGTCCACCTCCTCGACCAGACTGTGGCCGGGCGGTACCCGCACGACCACGAGGTCGGTATGCCGCTTGATCAGCTCGTCGAGGATCTCGAGCCCGCGCCGGATCGCGTCGATGTGCTGCTGGTCCACGTTGATCGCGTCCGCGAACAGGGCCGCGAACCGCTCCGGGTCGATCCGTGCGGCGGCGAACGGGCCGAGCTCGGCGCCGAAGCGCTCCGCGCGGCCGCGCCCGTTGGTGCTAGCGCCCGCGAGGAACTCGCGCACCTCGTCGGCGGTGGCGGCGATCGCCGTGCGGATCGCCTGGACGGGCGGCTGCAGGACGGCGAGCGCGGCGGCGACGCGTGGGTCAGACGGCATGGCGGTCCAGCTCCTCGTCCAGCATCCTGGCCCTCTCGTCGGCCGCGTAGCGCGTGATCCGCAGGGTCTCGTCGTAACACGGCGCCTGCTCGTTCCGGTACAGCAGGCCGAGCCGTACCACGTCAGGCCGCGCCAGGTGGCGCGCGGCGTCGAGGTCGGTCGGGTCGTGGCGCAGGCGGCGCCGGTAGATCTTCTCCAGTCCGGGGACGACGATCCCGCGCTCGTGCTCGAGGATCTCGGTCAGGTCGGGGTTGCGGACCGCCTCCTCGAACAGGCCCTTCGTGTACTGCGGGCAGCGCTGGAGGACCCGCACGAACGCGAAGCCCCGGTGGTGGTAGGCGGCCCGGATGGTCTCGTACAGGTGCGAGGGCACCCAGTCCGCCGTCTGCGCCACGAACGACGCGTTGGTGACGCCGAGCGTCGCCGACAGCGGGTCGAGCGCCTCGAGGTAGCTGCCGCGCGGCTGGGTGTTGGTCGGGTGGCCGCGGGGCGTGGTCGGCGACGTCTGGTTCTTGGTGAGCCCGTAGACGCCGTTGTCCAGCATCAGGGCGACCATGTTCACGTTGTAGCGCGTGGCGTGGATCCAGTGCCCGGCACCGATCGAGCAGCAGTCGCCGTCGCCCATGACGACGAACACGTGGAGCGACGGGTTGCGCAGCTTGATCCCCGTGGCGACGGGCAGTGCGCGGCCGTGGAGCCCGTGGAAGCCGTAGGTGCTCAGGTAGTGCGGGAACCGGCTCGAGCAGCCGATGCCGGAGACGAACACCGTCTGCTCGGGCCGCAGCTGCTCCGTCTCCAGCACGCGCTGCGCCGCGGTGAGCACGGCGTGGTCGCCGCACCCGGGGCACCAGCGCGGCGCCGCCCCGGCGTAGTCCTCGACGGTGAAGGCGTGCTCCTCGTCCTCGAGCACGGCGGCGAGCAGGGAACACCCGGTCGTCATCGGGACTCCTTCTTGGTCCGCAGGCGGCCGCGGATCGCCGCCTCGATGTGGCCCGGACGCAGCGGCTGGCCGGGCACGCGGCTCCAGCAGTCCACGTCCACCAGCGTCGCCGCCCGCAGCACCCAGGCGAGCTGCGCGCGCCGCCGGTTCTCGTCGGTAATGAGCGGATCGTCGGGCTCGTCGCTGTAGTTGATCTCGACCGTCATCACCTTCCGGAAGCGCCGGAAGATCGCGCGCAGCCCCGGCTCGAGCGGCGACAGGAAGCGCAGGTGCAGCGCCGAAACGGCAAGCCCGTCGGCGCGCAGGCGGTCCACCGCCTCCTCGATGGCGCCCTTGGTGCTGCCCCAGCCCACGACGAGCAGGTCGCCGCGTCCGGCGCCGTACACGACCGGGGGCTTCAGCGTGCGGTGCAAGGCGGCCAGCTTGCGGCTCCGCATGGCGCAGCCGCGCTGGTGGCTGTCCGGGTCGTAGGCCACCTTGCTCGCCTCGTCGTGCGCGAGGCCGGTGGCGGTGAACATCCCGTCCGGCTGGCCCGGGACGAAGCGCCGCGAGAGGCCCGTCTCGGGGTTCCAGTCGTACGGCCGCAGGCCGGCGGGCACGGCGCCCGTGTCGGGCGGGGGCGCGTGCCAGCGCGGATCGAGGCTGGGCCGCGGGAAGGGCTGGACGCCGGTGGCGAGGTTGGCGTCGGTAAGCACGATCACGACGGTGCGGAACGTCTCGGCGAGGCGCCGCGCCGTCACCATGCAGTGGAAGCACTCCTCGATCGTGGCCGGCGCGAGCACGACGTGCGGCGCGTCACCGGGCTGTCCGTAGAGGGACGCCAGGAGGTCCGCCTGCTCCACCTTCGTGGGCAGGCCCGTGCTGGGGCCGCCCCGCTGGACGTCCACCACGACCAGCGGCGTCTCGGTCATCACCGCGAGGCCGATGAACTCGGTCTTGAGCGCGAGCCCGGGGCCCGAGGTGACGGTGAAGGCCGGGTTGCCGGCGAACGAGGCGCCGATGGCGACCCCCGCCGCGGCGATTTCGTCCTCCGCTTGGTGCACCACGCCGCCGAACCGCCGACGAGGTGCGCGAGTTCCTC